>DAINCI010000059.1:0-11386 GCA_036732425.1 Bacillota bacterium | reverse complement strand
TGTGATCAGAATGGCAAGGCACAGAGCTGAAATAAGTGCTGCTGCTTTCTTCTTCATAACTTTCTTCTTCATAACTTTCTTATTCATAACTTTCTTCTTCATAATTTTCTTATTCATAATTTACCCCCTCTTTTTTGCATATACTTTTGGACTCGGACATTTATCTGCGCGGCAACGCGTCGCACTCAGCCCTTAACTGCGCCAATCATCACTCCTTTTACAAAATACTTCTGGACAAATGGATAGATTAGCAGGACAGGGAGCGAAGACACAATAATAACGGAATATTTCATCAGATTCTGCCGTTCCTGTAATGCCATGCTGGTATCCAGATCCATAAATTCCAGTTTGGCGGAATTGGTAATCAAAATTTCACGTAAAATAATGGACAGCGGAAACTTTTTACGGTCCGTAAGATAGATCAGGGCTGAGAAATACGAGTTCCAGTTCCCCACCGCGTAAAATAATCCGATTACTGCCAGAATCGCCCCTGAAAGTGGGAGTACAATGGAAAACAGAAACTGTATGTTTCCGCAGCCGTCCAGTTGTGCGGAATCCCAGAGCTCGTCCGGAATTTGCGTCTGAAAGTAAGTCCGCATTACGATCATGTTATAAACGGACATGGATCCCGGAAGAATAATGGCCCACATGCTATTCAGCATTCCCAGTCTGCGGACCGTCAGAAATGTGGGAATCAGCCCACCGCTGAAATACATGGTAATCATGCAAAGCGTCATCATAAAGTTGCGCATGGCAAAATCCCTGCGTGATAGGGGATAGGCACAGCAAACAGTTAAGATAAGGGAAAGCAGAGTGCCTGCCGCCATGTAAATCAGAGAATTGACGTATCCGGTCCAGATATCCTTATATTCAAGCACGGCCCGATAGCCGGCCAGGGAAAATTTTCTGGGCAGCAGGGAAAGTCCCATCACTGTGGTATCTGCCGAAAATGAGGCGGATACAATAAATAGAAGCGGATACAGAAGAATGATAAATATCAGGATCAACAAAAATCCGTTTATAGCGTAAAAGATCCGATCCCCTGATCCGTAGTTCTGATATTTTTTTGAGCTTGTCATCATGGTTTTCCCCCTTACCAAAGACTGCTTTCCGTCAATGCTTTTGTTACCCTGTTTACAAGCAGCAGCATGACAATATTCAACAGGGAAACGAACAGATCGATAGCCGCACCCATGGAGTATTGAGGCATTGTACTTGCAATGCCCTGTTTGTATACATAGGTACTGATTACCTCGGAAACCTTCAGGTTCAGATTATTCTGCATCAGATATATTTTCTCATAACCTACGTTGAAGATACTCCCACAACCCATAATGAATGTAATGGCCAACGTTGGCAGGATACCGGGCAGGTCAACATGCCAGATTCGCTTTAATATTCCGGCGCCATCCATAATTGCAGCCTCATGCAGCTCAGGTGAAACCCCGGAAAGGGCAGAAATATAAATGATGGAGTTGTAGCCAAGTCCCTGCCATATGCCGGACCACACATATATATGAGAAAAATAGCCCGGCTTTGACATAAATTCAACGGGGTTCCCTCCAAAAAGCCGAATGACCTGATTGATCACACCGGTCTGTTTGTCCAGAAACTGCATGATGATCCCCACCATAACCACAGTGGAAATGAAGTGCGGGATATAGCTTACCACCTGGATTGTCTTCTTAAAAGCCGCTGATCTCATATAATTGAGCATCAGTGCAAAGATAATGGGAATTGGGAATACTGCAAGACTGTATAAATTCAAAACCAGTGTATTTCTCATTATTTCCCAAAAAGAATAGTAGGAAATAAACTTCTTCACATATTTTAATCCAACCCAGGGACTTGCGGTAATGGACCTGGCCGGCGAATAATCCCGAAAAGCAATCTGTACCCCATAAATGGGAACGTATTTAAAAATAATAAGATATACCAGCGGTAAAATAATCATAATATAAAGTCCGGGATTGGAGCGGATATTATGTAGATATTTTTGCAGGAAAACCGGCCGGGCTTCTTTTTTCTGCATGGTAAAACCTCCTTTTCAATATGTCTGCCTGTTTGCACACATTAAATTATAGGTATTACCTTTGAAAAAGCAATCTTCAATTCTTTATGAGGCTGCAATATTTTAGATTTCTGTGAAAAAGTGCAATGAGCGGAACGAATCTCAGGAATTGCATACGAAGACTCTGAAAAGGCACACATGAAACAGGGATGGCATTCCTGCCATCCCTGATCAAACCGCCCACAGTATTGCGCCCTGAGGCTCGTGGGAGAAGTCATTTCATTCTATCCTGTTTCCTGAACATTTGCCGGCAGAATCTACTTGATCCGTGCAGATCCATAAAATATTCAATTTGATCCACCTCCATGGATGATTGGACTACTCAGTTATATTCTTACGATATCCAGGATGGCTTCAATGTCAGGTCTCTCGCTGATATCAGGATGCTGATACATGATCTGCACAGTGTATCCGATCAAAGTGTGCCAGAATATATCTCCCATTTGCTCCGGATCTCCCGGTCGGAACTCCCCCGCATCCTGTCCTTTTTTTATCAAAGGGCCAAAAAATTTCTGGCCATACTGGTTCAGAAAATAATTCTCTTCCTCATCCATACCCAGATCCCCATTTATATATCCCATTATCAAAACACGCAACGGGGGCTGATACCCCGTTACTTCATACTCCAACAGCAGTCTGGCAGCAAATAAACGTAAAGAACCGGCAGCTGTCGGCATGGCATAGACTTCTTTCTCACACTGATGGACAATATCCCTGTAAGCAAGCAGAAGATCCTTTTTCGTATCAAAGTATTTATACACCAATCCCTTGCTGATCCCCGCCAGATCGGCAATCTCGGCAATTGTGGTGTTGGCATAGCCCTTTTTGTCAAACAGCTTCAGAGAGGCATCCAAAATTTGTTTTTTACGTAACCGCGCAATCCGTTCCCTTTTTTCAATAGACATTGTCATTGCCAGTCCCTCATTCCGTTTATTTGCTATCAACATTATTTCATAAATATATTGAAAAGTAAATCAACGAACGGAAACAGTCCCTTGTCAGGCCATAATTCCGGGACAATTTCAGGAGTTGTCAAAGTATATAAAAGCATAAGTAACCGCTGATTCATTATTGACTTATTGGTCATTATTTGATATTATTGTTATAAATTTGACAAGCATAGCCGATATTTAACTGTCATATGCTTTTGTCAAATGGAAGCAATCAAAATTGAAGGAGGAAATGTCTATGCCATTCAAAACCCTGTTATCCCCAATCAGGATTGGCAGTATGGAGGTAAAAAACCGCTTTGTGGTTCCACCCATGGGAACCTGCTTTGCCAATCCGGATGCTACAGTATCCCAGCGAATGATTGACTATTATTCCACACGCGCCAAAGGCGGCTTTGGGCTGATTACCATTGAGGTCACCGCCGTTGCTCCGGAGGGAGAAGCCATTAAAACGGAGCCAGGCCTGTGGGATGACAAATTTATCCCGCAATACAGGAAACTGATTGATGCATGTCACAAATATGGAGCAAAGGTCTCTGTCCAGCTGCATCATGCAGGAAGACAGACGAATACAGGAATCATGGGCGAACAGCCGGTTTCTTCCTCGCCATTGCCCTGCCCGATCTGTGCAGAAGTTCCCAGGGAATTGACGACGGAGGAAGTTTACACACAGATACAAAACTTCATTGATGCTGCACAGCGGGCCCGTGAGGCCGGTGCAGATGCTGTTGAAGTTCATGGTGCCCACGGCTATCTGGTTGCCCAGTTTATGTCTCCCTATTCCAACAAGCGCACGGATGAGTTTGGCGGCACCTTTATCAACCGCATGCGCTTCCCTGCCCTGATCATCAAGGGCATCCGGGAGCAGGTGGATGCAAACTTTCCCATCATCTTCCGCATCAGCGGGGATGAAAAAATCACCGGAGGAAGAACCATTGCCGAAACCCGGGCCATTGCAAGATTGTTGGAGGAGCTGGGCGTAAATGCCATGCACGTCACAGCCAGTGTATACGGCAGCAGTCAATGGCTGTGGGCTCCAACCGAAATCAAGGCGGGTTACCTTGCGGAGCTCGCCGGGGAAGTGAAAAAGTCCGTTTCCATTCCGGTTATCACTGTAGGACGTTATACCGATCCCTTTATTGCTGAGGATGTATTGCTGACCGGAAAAGCCGACATGGTCTCCTTCGGAAGAGAGTCCATAGCGGATCCTGAGATGCCCAACAAGGTAGCCGGAGGAAATCTGGAGGAAATCGCTCCCTGCATTGCCTGTCACCAGGGCTGTGCGAGAAACATCTTTGATGGCGAGCCTTTGACCTGCCTGGTCAATCCCTTTGCCGGCAAGGAAGGTACGCGCAAAATGGAACCGGCATCCAAAGCCAAACGAATCATGGTGGTCGGCGGTGGGCCCGGCGGCCTGGAAGCAGCGTGGATCATGGCAAAGCGTGGACATCAGGTAAGCCTGTACGAAAAACAAGGCGTATTGGGAGGACAGTTCCGCATTGGTGCAATTGCTCCCGGAAAGGGTGAACTGACTGCACCGATAGCATACTACCGACATATGTGTGAGAAATACGGCGCAGCAATCCACTTGAATACGGAAGTTACCGCAGAACTGGTCAAAGCTGAAAAGCCCGATGCTGTGGTCCTGGCTACAGGCGGCAAACCTCTCGTTCCCAATATACCCGGTATCGACAACCCAAAGTATGCTCATGCCGTGAATGTCCTTCAGGGCAAAGTTGAAGTGGGCAAGAAAGTCCTGATTGTCGGAGGCGGCAGCGTTGGCGTGGAAGTGGCTGATTTCCTGGGCCAGTACGGACGGCGTGTAACCATTGTCGAGATGAAGGATGAAATTATGGAAGATATGCATTATGTCCATAAAGTCGGAATAAGCGAACGTCTGGATAAAAACAAGGCAGAAATCATTACCGGGGCCAAAGTACGCAAGTTTTCAGGTAACACGGTTCTGATTGAAAAGGATGGAAAGGAAACGGAATTAACGGGCTTTGACAATATCATTCTGGCTATGGGGGTTGTTCCCTATAATCCTCTTGAAAAGCAGCTCAAAGGTATGGTTCCGGAGCTTTACACCATCGGCGACGCCAGCAAGGCACGGGATGCACTGGCTGCTACAGAGGAAGCTTCAAGCCTCGCGGTTGGAATTTAATTGTTGACTTCGCTTCCATAGCGGACTTTCACCGCCAAGTTACGCGCCATGCATGGCGCACCTAAAAAATCTCCTTCCAGGAACGGAAGGAGATTTTTTACATGGTTTCCACCGCTTTTTTGATGTTGGACAGATGCTCTCTCATCGCCTGCTCCGCTGCATCAGGGTCATGATCCCTGAGAGCTGCAAAAATCTTTTTCATTTCAATCTGGGTCGGCACCTTGCGGTTCATCCAGGTCATATTCGCATACTGTATGCGTCGGATCTCCGGACGATATCTTTCGATTACCTCTCCAACGATGGTGTTTCCGCTGATTTCATAAATAAGATCGTGCAGCCTGCCGTCTGTGTCATAGATAAACTGGCGCTTTTCTTCATTCTCATCGGGTATGGCATTCATCTGGTCAAACAGCTTCTGAACCTTTTCAAGCTCCTGATCGGTGACCCGCTCTGCGGCAATGCGAACGGCATAGGTCTCAAGCAGCATGCGGACATCACAGATATTTCTTGCCCGCTCCACTGATATTTTGCTTACAAAAGTCCCATTCTGGGGCCGGATGCTGACCAGGCCCTCACTTTCAAGCTTTGCCAGTGCACTTTTGATGGGTGCACGGCTGACCCCTATCTCTCTGGCGAGCTGCGATTCCGATATCTTTTCTCCCGGCTGGTATTTTAGCTGTACGATATTCTCCAGAATCTCCTCATAGACATAGTCGCTTATTTTCTTTGCCTTCAACATAACACCGCTCCAATATCTTAATCGTACAGACAGGTTTCCTCAAATGCGCTTTTTCTGTCTATCCACATGCATTATATAAAGTATCCAATCGAAAGTCAATATCCTGCTGGTATATTAATCAATCACTTACTTTATATGGTATTTAATGCACCTTATTTAAATATCAGCGTCCACGTTTGCTCTTCCTGCCCTTTCCCATGTCAGCCAGCGCACTCTCAAAAAGCCAAAAACCTTCCGATGGGACAGGCTTCCGGCTTTTTAAGACTACAAGTGCGTTTTTTCTCCTGAACCATTCTGTTCGTCCGGTAAACCGGCAAAACCTATCAGGAGGAGCTGGTTTCGTCTGCCACCGGAATTTCCTCATCATCGCCATAGCGCGTCATATTGATGTTCAAGAACCCGAAAACAAGAGTCGTGATCGGAATGAGCATATTCAGGAACGAATAGGGGATAAACTGCATGGGAGGGATTCCAAACATGCTGCTGACATACAGTGCGTTGACGCCATAAGGGACCATCGGTCCAAGCATCGTGCTGCAGTCTTCCATGGCCCTTGAAAGGTTTTCAGGACGCAGCTTCCACTTCCTGTAAAGGGGCAGCATCAGGGTTCCCGTCATGACGGAAGCGAAGGTCATGGTGCCACCGGTGAGCAGAAAAGCCGCAACCAGCAGAAACGTGGTAAATACCAGGCCGAACACGGATTTGATGCGCGCGGTCAGGGGCTGAATCACTGCGTCCAGGATACCGGCCTTTTTCATGATGCCCGCATACCCAAACGCGCCAAACATGACAAAAGTGGTATCCGCCATATTCAGCATGCCGCCGCGGTTCAGAATGGTGGTAAGAAATTCGCTGTCACTTTTGACAACGTATCCCTCATACATGATCTTCAGTATGCTGCTGAGACTTTCCCCCTGCCATGCGACGGCGACCACAAGACCAGCCACCGAACCCAGAAGGATCGATATAAAAGACGGCTTTCGCATAATCAACAGGATCAGCAGAAGAAGAGCGGGAATCAGCGGGATAAAACCCATCTTGAAAACAGAAGACAAATCCTGCATGATGATTTCGATCCGGCTGTAATCCAGATTGGCTTGCGAATACCGCAGTCCCAGAACCGTATAAATCACGAGAGATATCACAACACCGGGAAGTGTCGTTGGAATCATATGCTTGATATGGGTCATAAGCGGGATTTTCACAAGACCGGAATCCACGATCGCGGCATCGCCCAACGGTGACATTTTGGCACCGAGGAAGGCACCACTCACGGCTGCGCCGGCAACCACGCCCGGATTCATCCCCATCCCAAGCCCAACACCCACCATGGCAAGCCCGGAAGTACCAATCGTCCCCCAGGAAGTTCCCGTAACCATGGCAGTTAAAAAACACAGAATCATACTGAATGGCAAAAATAAACTTGGATTGACAATTTCAAGACCATAATAGATGATGGCAGGTACTGTGCCGGACGCGATCCACGCCCCGATCATGGAGCCGACTGCCAGAATGATCATGGTCGGCTGAAGAGACGTTTTCATCATGTCAATGGCGCCGTTTTCCAGATCTTTATAGCTGTTCCCAAGAGATAAGCCCACCGTAAATACAATGATCCACGCGAGGAAAAACATCACCGCCAGCGGTGCGTCAAATACGGTCGTGCCAATGAGAATAAATGCCACGCTTCCGAGCAGCGTGATAAGCGACAGGGCCAGCGAAGGCTTTTTTATCTCCCTTTCCTTTTTTTCCTGCATTCTGAGTCCTCCTTATCAGTTGTTGATTTTCCGACGATTATCTTCCGTTCCCGTCCCAATCCATCGGACCTGGGGAAACGGGCTAAAACATCCATCCTGACTTCAATGGCATTCCCCCTTTTACGGAAACAGCTCCTGATGAATTTCAAGCAGACGGTTGTATTTGGTATTGCGTTCCGCGCGAACCGGTGAACCAAGTTTAATCTGCCGCGCGCCAATGCCGACTGCAAGATCCGCAATAAAGTCATCCGTCGTTTCCCCGGACCTGAGCGATACGATCACGTCATACCCGTTCTCCCTCGCAAGATCGTTTGCCCGCAGGGCCTCGGTCACTGTGCCCACCTGATTGATTTTCAGGAGCAAGGCATTCGCACTGTCCTGCCGGATCCCCATTTTCAGCCGTTCCGGATTGGTCACAAACAAATCGTCACCCACGACCTGAATGGCCGGCTGCCTTTCCTTCAGCTTTGCGAAGCTTTCAAAATCATCCTGATCAAAACCGTCCTCGATGAGCGTAAGGGGATACCTGCCGCATAGTTCCGCATAGTAACCGAGCAGCTGCTCCGCCGTAAGGACGCGGTTGGAACCCAGACGGTATTTCCCCGTATCGGCAGCAAAGAGTTCGCTTGCCGCCACATCCAGGCCCAGTGAAACCCGGGAGTCATACCCTTCCTCCCCTGCATTATCCAGCATCCATCCAAAAGCTTCTGCAGTGGAGCTGCAGGGGGCACCAAGGGCACCGCCGTCCTCCGGAAAATTCCCGTATTTCTCCCTCAGTTTCCGCTCCAGAGATCTGCGGAGGTGTACCAGAGCTTCCAGTTCATCCGGAAAGTTCTCAAAGGAATGAAAAAGGTACATATAGTCTTCAAATTCCATGCCGGAACCGGAAAAAACACCTCCGGACATCACAGTTGCAATGATATCCGGCATCCGGACCGGACGCTTTCCCCCGGAAATATATCGATACAGCGGCAGGCCGGACGCTATGGCTCCTGCGCGGGCTGCGGCCACGGAAACAGCCAGGATGGCATTGCCGCCCAGTCTTTCCTTGTTGGGCGTCCCGTCCAGCTCGCACAGGATCCGGTCTGTTTCCTCCTGCTTTGTAATATCCATCCCTGTCAGCGCATTGCTGATGGGACCGGTGATGTTGCCGGCCGCTGCCCGTGTTCCAAAACCGTCAAACCTTGCACCGCCGTCATAGAGCTCATACGCTTCGTATTTTCCCCTTGAAGTGCCGCTGGGTACCGAAGCCACTGTCCGGATCCCGTTTTGTGTCTGCAGCTCCGCTTCCACAGTCGGTTTCCCATTTGCGTTGAGAATTTCCCTTCCCCGCACCGTCCGGATATAGTCGCTCATCCGTTTTCCCTCCTGTCCAGCACCACAATGCGCAGATTCATGACGTTGGTCCCCGTATGCCCTGTATAAATGGCATCGCCCAACTTTTTCAGGGCCTCGAAGGCATTATGCGTGTGGAGTACATCGTTTATTCGGATTCCTTCTTCACAAACTTTTTTCTTACTGTTGCCGTCCACAATGCCGCCGGCGATATCGCACGGGCCATCGGTGCCGTCCGTATCGATACTGATGCAGGCAAATCCGTTATCATGTCGGATTTTGTTGAGAAAGCCCAGCACCGTTTCCTGATTGGGACCTCCTTTTCCGCACTCGTTCTGAATCGTGACCGTCGTCTCACCGCCTGAGATCAGTGCACACGGCGCCGTGAAAGGACGCCTGTACGACAGGATTTCGTTTGCAATTCCGGCAAGCACAATCCCTACATCCTTTGCCTCCCCTTCCATCGTTGTGGAGAGTATATGCGGCGTATATCCCAGCTCCCGGGCCTTTTCAGCAGCCGCCGTGCAGGTCAGACGAGGATCCGCCACACTGAAAATTGCCTGATTCATACCGTTCAGGCTCTTCAGCGTCTCCAGTTCCGGGTGCTGCAGCCCATGCAAAAGATATTCCCGGATGGATGCCGGCACCGTATTCCAAAGTTCATACGTCTTCAGTACATTTACCGCATCACCGAAAGTCGTGGGGTCCGGCAGGCACATATCAGGCCAGGGCATATCGGGGGGAGCGGTATCAAACGTGAGGGTCACCACCATGGCTGGCTGACCATACTGCACCACGCGGCCACCCTTAATCATACAGATGTGCTTTCTTACCATGTTGATTTTCCCAATTTCCGCGCCGCAGCGAAGCAGCTGTGAGTTGACTTCTTCCAGATCCTGGATGGTAATCCCCGGAGCGGGCAGATTCACCAACGCGGAAGATCCTCCCGTAATGGCAGCAAATACCAGATCGCCTTCCTTCGCCTGACGGAGAATATCGACTATCTTCTGTGCGGCCACCAGGCTTCTTTCATCTGGAATCGGATGACTGGATTCAAACACCCCGATATTTCTGAGCCGTCTCTTTTCCCCTTCCTTCACAACGACAACGCCTTTTTCAATCATTCCATCAAATATCTCGTCCAGAGCCTGTGCGATCGGAAAAGAACCTTTTCCCGCCCCCACAACATAGATTTTTTTCACCTTGCTGCAGTCCAGCTCCAGATCTCCTATCGTAATCCGGCTTTCCGTACGTGTGATCAGCTTTTTCACCGCATCATAGGGAATGGCCTTCTGGATTCCTGCCTGCGCAATCTGGAGTGCCGCTTTGCGAAGTGTCGGGCTATGTCTGTCCAGGAGCTCATCCAGATTTTGAAACTGCATATCTCACATCACCTTTCGTTTTCTAGTTACTAATATACTAGCATCCATTATTGGAAATGTATATGTCGGAACATCCCAATATTATTGAATTATATTTGTTCATTATACCAATTGAATTTGCCTGTTTTGGTATTTACGGAATCGTTGCGATACATATAGAATGAGAATTAAATGAAATTAATTTCCTGCAACAATGGATATTCTTGATGGGTTAAGACATAAAAGCAATATACTCAGGCATTGACAAGTGCGAACAAGAAAGTGAACTTAACCATTCCTCAAAGACAAACTGTTTTCGGACTTATTGCTTAAAAATGACTGCCCCGGGAACTCCGTCCGTTCCATTTTGGAAATAACAGAGATGCAGATCACGGTCCAGACACAATTCTGCGTTCTGACCATCAGTCCGGGCCAAGAATCCTATATATATCCAACGCAACAATCCGATAAGCTTCCTTTGTATCAAAAATTGATGTTTCGGCAGGATAGTGCCGGGAAAAAAAGAATAAGGAAAGAGAAAGACAGCTTGAAAAAAAGCTACGGAGATCATTGGCAGGCAGAAAAACAATAGGAGTGGATGCTCTTGAAAACAATTATAGAGCCCGAACGAGAAATCAAAGTGGCCTCCCAGGTCGATATTTGCGTCATCGGCGGAAGCTGTACCGGGGTATTTGCGGCGGTGAGAGCCGCAAAGCTGGGGGCAAGCGTGGCTATCGTGGAAAAGCAAAACTGCTTTGGCGGAACGGCCACATCCGGCATGGTAAATATCTGGCATAGTTTAAGGAATGTCAGCGGTAAGGAACAAATTATTGCCGGATTAACGAATGAAACCATCGAGCGGCTGGAGAGCAAGGGGGGCTGCCAATCGGAGAAGCCGCCGGTGTTGCAGCCTGGCTTGCCGTCACAACAGGCAGCGAAATCTGGAATATCGATACTGACAAATTACGGGGAGAGCTGAAAAAAGGGGGCTCCGTTATTCTGTAGGGAG
>DAINCI010000058.1:0-11409 GCA_036732425.1 Bacillota bacterium | reverse complement strand
ACGCATCCACTACTTTTACCAGGCCGGAGGTTCTGGAGGAGATGCTGCCTTATTTCACAAAAATATATGGCAATCCTTCCAGCGTTCACAGTTTTGGCAGGGAGGCCAAAAAGAGCCTGGATCTTGCAAGAGAACGGACAGCCAGGGCCCTGAATGCCGATTTCGGTGAAATTTACTTTACAGCCGGCGGCAGTGAATCGGACAACTGGGCACTTCGGGGGGCTGCACTGGCCAATCAGAAGAAGGGCAATCACATCATCACAACTTGCGTGGAACATCATGCTGTTCTGCGTACCTGTGAAGATTTGCAGCGAAGCGGCTTTGACGTCACTTATCTTCCGGTGGACAGGGAAGGGCTGGTCACTCCGGAGCAGGTCCGGGATGCCATTACCGACCGGACGATTCTCATCAGCGTGATGACGGCAAACAATGAAATCGGAACGATCCAGCCAATTCGGGAGATCGGAGCGATTGCCAGGGAGAGAGGGATCCTCTTCCATACTGATGCGGTGCAGGCAATCGGCAGTGTTCCCATTGATGTAAAGGATATGAAGGTCGATATGCTTTCCCTGTCCGCACATAAATTCTATGGACCAAAGGGAGTGGGAGCCCTTTATATCCGAAAGGGCGCAAAGGTCCGGCAGCTCATCAGCGGAGGCCCGCAGGAAAGGGACCACAGGGCAGGTACGGAAAACCTTCCGGGTATTGTTGGTCTGGGAAAGGCAATGGAAATAGCCACGCTGGATATTCCGGGACATAATGCCAGACTATCCGCCATGAGGGACCGGATGATACAGCAAATCCTCACCACTGTGGATCGTACCCGCCTGAACGGGCATCCGACCAAAAGACTCCCCGGCAATGTCAATATTGGATTTGAGTTTACAGAAGGGGAGTCCCTTCTGCTCCGTCTGGACCAGAAAGGCATTGCGGCATCCAGCGGTTCTGCCTGTTCCAGCGGTTCCTTGAATCCTTCCCATGTACTTCTGGCGATTGGACTGCCTGAGGAAATTGCCCGGGGCTCCCTTCGCCTGACGCTGGGAGATGAGAATACGAAGGAAGAAATCGATTACGTACTGGATGTTCTTCCCCGGATTGTGCAGAGTCTCAGGGAAACCTCCCCTCTTTTCCTTCAGGAAAGAAAAGGTGTAAAACATATATAAATCCGATCAATTCGTTTCCATTCCATGTATTCCTTTGGAAGACAGGGAGAAAATAAAAGGGAAAAAGCAAGGACGAGGGACGGGAAATGGAAAAGAAACGAAGCAGTACCATGATCAAGCGCCAATCCATCATTGGCATGCCGGTGATAGAAGGCAAAACGGGCAAACGGCTGGGAATGGTCCGGGATGTTTATACAAACGGGCAAAACGCCCGGCTGGAAGGGTTTTATGTAACGAATAAGGGATGGGGCAAAAAATTTATCGGGATCCCTTTTATGGATGCCACCATCGGATATGACATGATCCTTACGGAAGGGGAGCTTCCGGAGAACAGCAGGTTTCCGGAAGACAGCGGTGGATTGAAAAATCTTCTGAACAAAGAGATTCTGCGGGAGGACGGAAAACAACTGGGCCAGATCAGCGACATTCTGCTGGATCCGCTGACCGGCAAAGTTGAAGCCTTGGAATTGTCGGAAAGCATCTTCGGGGATCTGATATCCGGAAGACGGATTCTGCCCTGGCAGCTCTTTGAGCATCCGGAAGGCGATATGCTTGTGATTACTTTGGAGCAGGCGGACAGCATACTTCCCTGTGACAAGGGAATAAAAAACATTTTTTTCAACAAACTATAACTACGAAAGGGGAGTGTTGTTTCTATGAAAAACCACAATATGAAAGGCTTTGTGGCAGGCAGTCTGATTGGTATCGTGGCAGGCAGGCTTTTTATGCCCCCGGTTGATTCGAAGATCAGGAGAAAAATCCTGAACAAGGGATTGGACATGGCAGATGATATTTCCCAGAAGGTGTCCGATCTGAAGCGGAAATAATGGAAAAGCAAGGAAGGGACTTCTGTCTGTCCCTTTTTTCTTTTCAAAGGATGAAACCTCATGAAACCGACCAGAAAGCAGGCAGGCATATGTCTGACCATTCTGATTCTGGCAGCAGTGATATGGTTCATAACCGCAAAATGGGATAAGTTTGCCGGTCTCTTTCGGTTATTGATCACCGGAGTCATCGTTGCGTATCTTTTTACTCCTCTGTGTAATATTCTGGAACGGAAGGTATCCAGGGTATGGGCAATCGCAGGCATTGTGCTGACTTTGGCGGCACTTTTAATTGTGATTGCCCTGTTTTTCCTGCCCAGGATGGCAAATGAGGTCATGGAGCTTGTGGAACGGTTTCCGGCGCTGATGGCGTCTGTCCGGGATGCTTTGAACAACATTCAGGAGAGCATGGAAAGAATGGGCATTCCGGACGGAGTACAGAGCTCCCTGAACGAATATCTGCTCACCTTTCAGAAAAAGGCAATGCACTATATTGCAGGCTTTCTGGATCGTTCCATCGTCGGGGTATCGTCTCTGCCCTCCCTCTTCATGGGATTTGTCGCCGGGCTCTATTTCCTGAAGGACCGGGAATACTTTGCCGGAAAGCTGACCCATCTCATTCCGGTTCATTCCAGGAGAACGGTAATGATGGTGGCATCGCAGATCAATCATATCCTGCACTGCTTTATCCGCGGGGAAGCATCCACTGCCGCAGTGGTGGGCATTCTGGCAACCATAGCCTATCTGATCATAGGACTTCCCTATGCCTTTTTTCTCGGATTCCTGGCAGCGCTGTTTGAAGTCATACCCTATTTTGGTCCGTGGATAGGAGCCGCTCCGGCTGTTGTCCTGGCCTTTCTCGCAGGACCGGACAAATGTCTCTGGACGATCTTTTCTGCCGTCCTGATTCAACAGCTGGAAAACATTCTGATCTCCCCCAGAATCATGAGCAGCGTGGTAAACCTGCATCCTGTGGCTGTTATTCTGGCCCTGTGGGTGGGAGGGCAGTTTTTCGGCATTGCCGGAATGTTTTTTGCTGTACCGGTTGTCCTGATTCTCCGGGTCATCCTCAAGTATATCTACCTTGGCATTGTTGCACCTCAATAAGCAGGAAAAGCACAAAAAAATCAAAAAATGACAAAGTTTTTGAAGCATGGTTTGGATTTCTTGCCATGTTCTGTTTCTCATGATAAAATATTGGGGAAGAATGCATGCGTTTTCGGATAAACGATGCACAAGCAAAAAGAAGGAAGCAGGGTATGACGACAAAACATGATCAGATCATTCAATATATTATGGATCTGGAAATAGGTTCTGCAATTTCCGTCCGGAAGGTTGCCCAGAAGCTGGGAGTCAGTGAAGGTACGGCATATCGGGCCATAAAGGATGCGGAAAGCAGGGATTATGTCAAAATCTTTCCCCGGGCAGGTACCATCCGTGTGGAGAAAGCGGAAAGGCGCAACATTGAGCGGCTGACATTTGCAGAGGTGGCTGCCATGGTGGACGGAACGATTCTCGGAGGCTTCCATGGACTGAGCAAAACGCTGGCCAGATTTGTCATCGGCGCCATGACCCCGGATGCCATGGTGAAATATCTTTCCTCCGGCAGTCTGCTGATTGTGGGCAACCGGGAGGAAGCGTTCCGTCTTGCCCTGGAGCATGACTGCGCCGTTCTGATTACCGGTGGATTCCGCTGCGGGGATGAGATACGTGATCTGGCGGACCGCAAAGGTCTGCCTGTCATATCTTCCACTTATGATACCTTTACGGTGGCTTCCATGATCAACAGGGCCATCTCCGAGCGTATGATCAAAAAGGAAATTCTGCTGGTCGAGGATATCATGATTTCAAAACCGCTGTATCTTCATGGAAAGGATCCCATCGGTAACTGGAGAAAGCTGCAGAAGAAATCCGGACACAGCCGTTTTCCGGTTGTAAACGAATCCGCTCATGTGGTGGGCGTTCTTACCTCAAAGGATATTCCGGAGGTGCCGGATGGACTGGTTCAGGACTATATGTCCTGCCATCCCATTACGGTAACCAGGCAGACGACGGTTGCCTACGCCGCCCATATCATGATCTGGGAGGGCATTGAACTGCTGCCGGTGACGGAAGACGGCAGGCTGATCGGGGTTATCAGTCAGTTGGATGTGATCCGGGCCATGCAATATATGAAGAACCAGCCCCAGGTGGGAGAGACCCTGGAGGATTCCATCCTTGCCAATTTCAGCAGCAAGCGTCTGAGCAGAAAGACGCGTTTCTCCGGCAGGGTTGCGCCCATTCTGCTCAGTCATATGGGAACGGCCAGCTGGAACGCCATGACCATGTTGATGTCCACGATGGGAACCTTTACGCTGAAGAGCTTCCGGAAGTCCGATATTGCTGTGGATACCTTTACGGTTTATTTTATTCGTCCGGTACAGATGGAGGATATGCTGGACATCGATGTGGAGCCGGTGGAAGAGGGGCGAAGCTGGAACAAAGCCGAAATCAACGTATATCATGAAAAGACACTGATTGCCAGGGGAATGCTTGCCGTCAAGGAAATGAAGAAATAACCATGGGGAGTAAAGGTGATAAGATGTCTGATTTTGTGCATTTGCATGTGCATACAGAATACAGCCTGCTCGATGGGGCAGGCAGAATACCGGATCTGCTGGACCGGTGCAGGGAGCTGGGAATGCCCGGAATGGCCATTACGGACCATGGTGTCATGTATGGTGTGGTGGAATTTTACCAGGAGGCAATTGCCAGGGGGCTGAAGCCGGTCATCGGCTGTGAAGTCTATGTGGCGCCCCGCAGCATGAAGGACAAGGAGGCGCATACGGACGGCAATTATACCCATCTTGTCCTTCTTGCAGAGAATCAAACCGGTTATCGGAATCTGATGGCTCTGTCTTCCCTTGGGTTTACAGAAGGATTTTATTACAAACCACGGATTGATTACCCAACCCTTGCCAGGTATTCAGGGGGCCTGATTGGGCTCAGCGCATGTCTTGCAGGAGAGATTCCCCAATTGCTGAAACAAAGGCGCTATGATGATGCAGTGGCTGCCGCCAACCGCCTGAACGGGATTTTTGGACAGGGATCCTTTTATCTGGAACTGCAGGACCACGGATTGCCTGCCCAGAGAGAGATCAATGAAGGGCTGGTTCGGATCAGCAGGGAAGCCGGCATTCCGCTGGTCGCGACCAATGACGTGCACTATATCAACCGGGAGGATGCCGATGCCCATGATGTCCTGCTCTGCATCCAAACCGGAAAGACCATAGAGGATGCCGACCGGCTCCGCTTTGAAACTCCGGAGTTCTACCTGAAATCCCCGGAGGAAATGGAACTTTTGTTTCGGGAGTATCCGGAAGCTCTGAAAAATACCGTGAGGATCATGAACCGGTGTCATGTCGGGTTTGAATTCGGCAGGCTCCACCTCCCGAAGTATGATGTTCCGGCTGGCTGTACCGCAGAGCAGTATCTCAGGGACCTCTGCTACAAAGGGTTGAAGGAACGATATCCGGAAGTGACGGAAGAAATCCGGGATCGCCTGGAGTATGAGCTCCAAACCATCATTCAAATGGGATATGTGGACTATTTCCTCATTGTATGGGACTTTATCAAATATGCCAGGGACAACGGGATTGTTGTCGGACCGGGTAGAGGCAGTGCCGCCGGGAGTCTGGTGGCCTATACCCTGTATATCACGCAGATCGATCCGATGAAGTACGGCCTGCTGTTTGAGCGTTTCCTGAATCCGGAGCGTGTCAGCATGCCGGATATCGATGTGGATTTCTGCTATGAAAGACGGCAGGAGGTCATTGATTATGTCATCCGGAAATATGGGGAGGATCATGTGGCTCAGATCATTACCTTTGGCACCATGGCAGCCAGAGCCGCCATCCGGGATGTGGGACGCGCCCTGAACATGTCCTATGGCGAAGTGGATCGGATTGCCAAGATGATACCCTATGAAATCGGAATGACCATTGACAAGGCAATGGAACGGAATCAGGAGCTGAAAATGCTCTGCGAGGAGGATTCCTCCGCCCGGTCCCTGATTGATATGTCCCGGAAGCTGGAAGGACTGCCGAGGCATGCATCCACCCACGCTGCCGGTGTCCTGATCACCGGGCAGCCGGTGACGGATTATGTTCCATTGCAAAAAAACGATGACTGCGTCACCACCCAGTTTCCCATGGGAACGCTGGAGCAGCTGGGACTGCTGAAAATGGATTTTCTGGGTCTGCGTACCCTGACGGTGATCCGGGATACGGTTGATATGATTGAGCAAAGCAACGGGAAAAAACTTGACATCTATTCCATTCTGCTGGATGATGCATCGGTTTATGATATGCTCAGCCAGGGAGATACAGACGGTGTGTTTCAGCTGGAAAGCGCTGGCATGAAGCAGTTCATGAAGGAACTCAGGCCATCCACCTTCGAGGATATCATAGCCGGGATTTCCCTTTACCGACCGGGACCCATGGATCAGATCCCGCGGTATATTGCAAATAAAAACCATCCGGAGTCCATCGAGTATACGGATGAGAGTCTGGAACCCGCACTGAAGGTAACGTATGGATGCATGGTCTATCAGGAGCAGGTCATGCAGATTGTGAGGGATCTGGCGGGATATTCGCTGGGAAGATCCGATCTGGTGCGCCGGGCCATGGCGAAGAAAAAGGCCGATGTCATGCAGAAGGAAAGGGAGTACTTCATTCATGGTATCCTGGATGAAGACGGGAATGTGACCGTACCGGGAGCGCTGCGCAACGGCGTTCCGGAGGGAAAGGCCAACCGGATCTTTGATGAGATGATGGAATTTGCCAAATATGCCTTCAACAAGTCCCATGCTGCGGCATATGCCCTGGTTGCCTACCATACGGCGTGGCTCAAATGCCATTATCCGGTTCCCTTCCTGGCAGCCCTGATCACCAGTTTTATGGGGAACAGCGGGAAAGTTTCCGGCTATATTCAATACTGCAGGAAGAAGAACATCCCGGTGCTTCCGCCGGACGTGAACGAAAGCTATGCCAGATTTACGGTTCGCGATCATTCCATCCGTTTTGGCCTGGCTGCCGTGAAAAATGTGGGAACGTCGGCGATTGAAGCGATTATCAAAGTTCGGGAGGGAAAGGGCCGGTTTGTCAGCTTCCTGGATTTCTGCCGGAAGACGGAGGACGTGGGGATCAATAAAAAGATGGTGGAAAGCCTGATCAAATGCGGCGCGTTCGATTCCCTGGGGGCCCATCGTTCTCAGCTTCTTGCGGTTTATGAAAAGATTCTGGACAGCTTCGCCCAGGACAGAAGGCGAAATGTTTCCGGACAGCTGTCCCTGTTTGGCGGCGCTTCATCTGCTGCACCTGCCGCATACCAGCTGGATATTTTGCCGGATCGGGAGGAATTTCCACTCAAAACCTTACTTTCCATGGAAAAGGAAATGACAGGTGTCTATATCAGCGGGCATCCTCTGGATGAGTACAAGGAATCCCTGGAAGGCTTTCAGACCACTCTGGATATTCTTGGCCTGCAGGGTGAGGATGAGAAGGAAACGATGGCGGAAGGAAGCCTGCCGGCTACGGATCTGGCAGACGGATCCCCGGTTACACTGGGTGGTATTCTTATGGATAAGAAGATCAAATATACCAGGAATAACAGCATCATGGCATTTGTTACTCTGGAAGACCTGTATGGCACCATTGAGGTCATTGTGTTTCCCAAAGTGTATTCCAGGTTTTCCGCATTGCTGAACACCGATCAGGCTGTGATTCTGAAGGGTAAAATCAGTCTCCGGGAAGAGGAGGATCCCAAGGTCATCTGCAATGAGGTGGAGCCTCTGGTCCCCGGAAAAACCTCCCATAAGGCACCGGATGAAAAGCCCGACAAAAAGCACGGGAAAGCATCCGGCAGGATATCCGTAAAGGAATCCGGAAAACAAGGACACAGGCTGTACCTGAAGATCGCCAGGGACCGCAGCCCGGATGTTCAGCAGGATATCTGCAGCGTATTGAAGAAGTACAGAGGAAGTATTCCGGTGTATTTATATCTGGAGGCGACGGACAAGCTGTATCAGTCCAGCCCGGATTTATGGATCCGGCGGGATTCTGTCCTGCTCCGGGAATTGACCGGAATGCTTGGGGAACGGTGTGTTAAAATGGTATAATGAGTATATTTTAATAATAATGAAGGGCAATGCACAGCAACAGATGGAAAACGGGAAAGAAGGAGGCACGGCATGTGGAGGGTTGTCTATATGGCCCGGACAAAAGCGATGGCTGACCACATAAACAAACTATTGGTCAGGGAAGGGTTTCTGATCAAATTAAAGCCTGTCTATCGGAATGTCCCGGAGGAAGAGAACTACTACGAAATTCTGGCTCCAAAAACAGAAGCCCAGGAGGTCCATAATATATTAATGGAAAATGGTTTTTAAATCGTTTGTAAAGTGCTACAATGCTTGATAGAATTCCATGAGAGGAGAAACATTATGAAAAAAATCGGAGTTTTAACCAGCGGCGGCGATGCACCCGGCATGAATGCAGCGATCCGGGCGGTGGTAAGGACAGCTGTCTACAAGGACATGGAGGTTTATGGAATACGGAGAGGGTTTGCTGGTCTGGTCAATGCAGAGATTGACCGGATGGATGTGAAATCGGTCGGGGAAATCCTTCATCGTGGTGGCACGATTTTGAATACGGCGCGGTCCAAAGAATTTAAAACCGAAGACGGGCTGAAAAAAGCAGCCAATGTACTGGAGATTTTTGGAATCGAAGGGCTCGTGGTGATTGGAGGAGACGGATCCTTTCACGGGGCTATGGACTTAAGCGAGCGGGGAATTTCGGTCATTGGGATACCGGGTACGATTGACAATGACATATCCTGTACGGATTTTACCATCGGATTCGATACTGCGGTCAATACCGTACTGGATGCCATCAGCAAGATCCGGGATACGGTGTCTTCCCATGAGAGAACGAATATCGTTGAAGTGATGGGCAGAAATGTGGGAGATATCGCAATCTATACGGGGATTGCCGGAGGAGCGGAAGGGATTCTGATACCGGAAAAGCCGGTGGATGTCGATCAGCTGTGCAGGCGGATCATTGAAGGCCGGCATCGCGGCAAGAGCTCCAGCATTATTATTCTGGCGGAGGGAGTCGGCAAGGCTTTTGAGATGGAAAAGGTGATTGAGGAGAAAACCGGAATGGAGACCAGGGCGACGGTACTGGGCTACATTCAGAGAGGCGGCAGTCCGTCGGCGGCAGACATCATACTGGCCAGCCGGATGGGCCATTATGCAGTAGAGCTGCTGGAAAAGGATGTGGGCAATCGGGTGATCA
This sequence comes from Bacillota bacterium, assembly GCA_036732425.1. Lineage (GTDB taxonomy): Bacteria > Bacillota > Clostridia > Caldicoprobacterales > DTU083 > UBA4874. The sequence continues at coordinate 2,088 of DAINCI010000058.1, read as the reverse complement.
GTACCCGGGGGAATCAGATCGTGGATGATGATATCAAGGATGCTTTGGCTATGACCAGGCCGTTTAACAAGGAATTGTATGACCTCGCGCAGATTCTTTCCATTTAATGAAACAACCGGACATTGCAGAGCGAGACACGGACTGCCCGGGTGTGGATACCGGGCAGTTTTGAACCATATGAGTGAAGGACAGGGAGAAACTGGATGATTTGTGAGAATACAAAAATTCGGGTGAGGTACGGCGAGACAGATCAGATGGGCGTGGTTTATCACTCCAATTATTATTCCTGGTTTGATATCGGTCGGACGGACTGGATGCGGGAAGCGGGCATGAGCTACCGCGATATGGAGCGAAGGGGGATTTTGCTCCCTGTGTTGGAGTCGCATTGTGTTTATCTTCACAGTGCAAAATATGACGACGATCTGACGGTACGCACCAGGATAACAAAGTTCAGGGGGATTCGTTTTACCGTGGAATATGAAGTGGTCCGGGACGAGGATGGATTGCTTCTTGCACGGGGCAGTACGGTTCATGCTTTTACGAATGCCGGCCTGAAGCCCGTGAATATTAAAAAGAAGCAGCCGGAAATATATGAGATATTTCGAAAAAATGTAGAATAGGATAATTGGATGGAAACGGCGGATGAAAACAACGGATGACAACGATGGGCTGGAATCAGTCGAAAACGATGAGGAGTCAGAATGAAACCGGAAATACCTGTTATAAAAAACCAGGATTATGAGATGAATATAGATCGTCTGGGGACCAACGGAGAGGGCGTTGGCCGTGTGGACGGTTTTACTGTCTTTGTGAAGGGAGCATTGGCAGGGGAAAGGGTGCTTGTTAAAGTCGTAAAGGTTGCCCGAACCTATGCCTATGGAAAGCTCCTGCATATCATACAGAAGTCTCCTCTTCGCATCGAGCCCCGGTGTCCGTATTTCAAATCCTGCGGGGGATGCCAGCTTCAGCACCTGACTTATGATGCCCAGCTGGATTATAAGACGGAGAAAGTACGGGATGCGTTGGAACGAATCGGGCATTTGAGGGATGTTACTGTCCATCCTGCCATAGGCATGGATGAGCCATGGAACTATCGCAATAAAGCCCAGTTCCCTGTAGGATTGGTAAAAGGCCGGCCGGCGCTGGGCTTTTATGCTGCCAGGAGTCATGATCTGATCAATATTGAACAATGTCCCATACAGCATGAGGTCATCAATCGGGTCGTAGGTCTCATGCGGAAATTCATCCAGACCTACAACATTCCCGTATATGAGGAAAGTACTCACACAGGCATTCTTCGGCATGTTGTAATCAGAGCAGGCTTTCGGAGTCATCAGCTGATGGTCATTGTTGTGACCAATGGGGAGCTCCGCCGGAAGAAAGAGCTGGTTTCCCTTTTGAGAGAAGGTCTGCCGGGGATCACCAGTATCATACAGAATATTCAAACAGAAAAGACAAACGTGGTATTGGGGAAAAAGAACATCACTCTGTGGGGATCCGATTTTATTCTGGATGCGATTGGCGATTTGAAGTTCCGAATATCGCCGCTGTCGTTTTTTCAGGTCAATCCGATTCAAATCAAAAAACTGTATGGCAAAGTTCTGGAGTATGCAAACCTGACCGGGAAGGAAAAGGTCGTGGATGCCTATTGCGGGATCGGCACCATTTCTCTTTTTCTTGCAGGCAAAGCGGCAAAGGTTTACGGAGTGGAAGCGATCCCGCAGGCAGTCCAGGATGCAAAAGAAAATGCCGGATTGAACGGGATAGAAAATGCAGAGTTTCTGGAAGGCCGATCGGAAGCGGTACTGCCAAGGCTTTCCGGGCTTGGGCTGCATCCGGATGTCGTGGTGGTGGACCCGCCCCGCAAAGGTTGTGATCCCAAATTGTTGAATGCGATTGTAAAAATGGCACCGGAAAGAATGATTTATGTCTCCTGCAATCCAGCCACTCTGGCAAGAGATCTGAACCTTATGTCGGAGAATGGGTATCAGGCAGAGGAAGTGCAGCCGGTCGATCTTTTCCCCCAGACAATGCATGTTGAGTGCGTGGTATTGATGTCACGCATTCAGGCTTGATCGAGGAAATAGC
>DAINCI010000057.1:0-11427 GCA_036732425.1 Bacillota bacterium | reverse complement strand
ACAGACTGCCTATACAAGGGACGGAAGTTTTCAGCTGGACGCCGATGGGCAGCTGGTCACCGGGCAGGGCTATCCTGTTCTGGGCACGGATGGGCAGGGCATCCTGCCGGGAACAGAGGATATCACAGTGGATGCGCAGGGCGGGATCACGATGCCGGACGGACGGTCCGCTTCCCTTGCTGTTGTTTCATTTGCCAATCCGCAGGACCTGAACAGACTGGGGGATAATCTGTATACCTCCGGTGAGCAGGCCATCCCGGGGGAGGCCTATGAGCTGAAACAGGGCTTTCTGGAGGGATCCAATGTGGATTCCCTGACGGAATTGGTCCGGATGATTGAGATCTCCCGGAATTTTGAATCCAACCAGAAAGTTGCCCAGGCAATGGACGAAACCCTGGGGAAAGCCGTCAATGAAGTCGGAAAACTATAGAATCCATAGCAACAAATGAATGAGAATGAAGACGAAAAATCTTTCGTTTCTGCAGGTAAATTGAAAATGGGAGGCGGTTGGAATGAACAGGATATTGCAGACCGGACGGGTCGGCCTGGACAGCATTCAGAACAAGATGGATATTATTGCGCATAATATTGCCAATGTGCAGACCAATGGATATAAAGCCATGGAAGTGCAGTTTGAAGACCTGATCTATGACCGGCTGGGGAACAAGGGTACCCCCATAACACGGAATACCGCGGGAAAGCCGGTGCAGATCGGTACCGGCAGCCGTATAAAGACCATACAGCACCGGTTTGACAACGGAATCCCGCAGGAAACTTCCGGACCGTTTGATCTGGCAATCCAGGGAGAGGGCTTTTTTGGAGTGGAAGGGGAAAACGGAGAAACCCTTCTGACAAGGGACGGCGCCTTTTCCGTGGACGGCGGCGGACATCTGGTGGATGGTTCCGGACGCCGTGTGCGGATGGATCTCTTTTCCCCGCTGACCCAATGGCCGGTGAAAGACATCACGATAGATGAGAAAGGCCTGATGACATGCTCCGATCCGGTCACCGGACAGTCCGCGGAGGTTGGGAGAATTCATCTGTATCGTGCGGCGGATCCGGCCATGTTGATTGATCATGGGGACAACACATTTTACGCTGCAGGACCGGAAGATATTTATGAAGCCGGCAATCGGCCGGATACAGGCAGCATCATCCGCCAGGGCTTTCTGGAAGGGTCCACAGTGGACATGACAAAGGAGCTGACGGATATGCTGATGACGCAGAGGGCCTATCAGATCAATACGAAGAGCATTCATGCAGCGGATGAACTGTGGGGAATGACCAATCAGCTGAGAAGATAATCCGGATGGAATGGTGGATGGAATCACCAAACGGACGAATCACCGGACAGAATCGGACGACACTCCGGATCCTGAGTGTCCGGATTATCGTTTGTTTAGTGTTCCGGCGTCCTGGGATACTGCGATTTGTCAAAGGAATAATAATTCTTTCCGCGCTTCCTTGTATATTCGTCCACTTCCCTGTCTGTCATCATGAACGTTTCCTTGCCATCGCTGTGGGGGCTGGAGTCAAAATGGTACCAGCCATCCCCGCAGTTGATCAGGCTCCAGTAATGCCTTGTCCTGCCGCCGGCCCGGGTGACATCCAGGTTGTCAATGCCTGCCCCGGTCAGCAGTGCTTTGGAGACGGAGAAATAAGTGAAACAGTCGCCGTGCTTTTTGGTGATGCCGCGATACGCTTCCGCCCTCCAGTCCGATTTATCCGAGTCCCCGGTGTATCGGATATTCTCATTGGTCCATTGGTAAATGGCATATGCCTTATCCTTTTGGCTCATATCCGGGTTTGTGATCTTTTTCAGAACTTTATCACACAGTTTGTCTGCCTGCTCTGCTGAAACAACAGCTTTCCGGACTTCTATGGTGATTTCCTTTGCTGCCTGGTTTCCTGCAGCATCCTCCGCATAATAAACCACCGGATAAGTCCCTTCCTGCTTCAGATTCACCTGACTGGTGTTTACATTGAGGGTCACATCCTGGTCCCGGTTGTCCGTTATCGTAACCCCTTTTTTATAGGATACGGTGTCTCCGATGTATACCTGTTGGTTATATGCTCCGGAAATAACCGGCGGTTCGGTATCCTTCCGGACCGTTACCGGTACCGTAAGCTTACTTTCATTTCCCGAAGTATCGGTCAGCACCAGGGCTACCTGCTGTTCCCCTTCCGTTGTAAAGTCGTATTCTTCCCGGAATCGGACGGTTACTGCGGTGGCATCCGCAATATCCTTTACCAGGGCTTCCGCTTTCGGCTCATCTCCGATCCATATGATTGCATCCTCCTTTGCGCTGGCTGTCGGAGGGGTGGTATCCACCACCTTAATGCCTGCATCCAGGACTCGTCCGTCTATTTTCAGTTTCACTGGATAGGTCCCCGGTTTTGCAGGGTCCATGGCGGAAATGTCTGTCACCAGGGAGGCGTCATAATGGGTATTTCCCAGAAAATCATCAATGGTCACATCCAGAGGGGACGTTCCTGCTTCCCTGCTTACCGTACTCCGGGCATCCAGCACGGTAAGCCTTGCCTTTCTCTCCACATATCTTTTGCTGCTGTCTCCGATGATCAGTATGATTTCCTGCTCTCCTGGCTGACTGGTGTCCGGAGGGTTCCGGAAAGATATGGCGTTGGAAGCCGCATCGCTCTTCTCCGATATAAAATCCAGCGGTTTCACCGTATCGCCGGGAAGGACCCATTGGTCCGCTATGGTGATATCCGGATGTTCCAGATAAGAAAGCCCTCCCAGAAGGAACGGGATTCCCAGGGCCATGATTAATAAAATGATGTATCTCAAACCATTCTTATGCCATCCGTTTCCTTTCATGCTTCCAAACTTTCCCCCTTGTATCTTACCCCGCTCAGATGCCTTACGGATATGCTGTGATCAGTATAACCATACCTTAATGGATTTTGGCCCAAATGTCAAACTATGGCGTTCCAAAATATGGTAAATAAACGGTGCCTCTGCTATAAGGTTGCCGGGCTTGTTCAGCGATTTGTTGTATATTTTACGAATGGTTTTTTCCATTAAATAAAAAAGAAAGATCAAAAGGTAAATATCAAAAGGTAAATATCAAATGGGATAACCATATGAAAGAGAGTCCGATTTGCAGCCTTATCGGGCTCTCTCTGCTCTCTGGAAACTCTATTTATCCTCTGCCCTTTTCATTAAATTTATATTTTTAATCTCGTAGTCATTTAAGCTTTTACTTGGGATGGTATCCTGATCATCCGGGTCAGCATACCAGGTTTTCTTATAAAAGTAACTGGCACATCGGGGGTTGTCAAAGCCATATTCATGCCTGGCATAGATCTCATTTCGCGCATAGTATAAATCCTGCTTTGAGATTCCCTTCAGGTCCTTTTCTGTTAAATATCGGTTGCTGCTGTCCGGCAGAATGTAGGAATTATCAAAATTTCCCATATATTCTATGCGGTTCACCCTGTATTCCGGATATGCAATATGACATACCTCCGAGCCTTTTCTTTCAACGATTGTTTTTACCAGAATGTCATCACCATCAAACTTCAGGGTACCTCCCCCTTTGTCCCGGGTGTGTTCGTCATAATGAACATCACCTGCATCTCTCGTACCTACAAATTCGAAATTAACCTTATCACCATGCAATGTACCCAGACATTCTTCACTAATATCAGTTGTTCCCTGTAGTGTTCCATCTGTCGTTTCAATATATTTCATCAATTTAAGAGTAAAATGAATTTGATCTTCTGCTGCGGAACCAAAATTAATAAAGCATAGATTCTTTTTCATGTGATCTCCATCATAACAGAAATTTTCATAATAAGATAAGTTTACTTTAGTGGATTCCTTTTTTGTATCAGCAGAACCATCTGATGTTTGAACAGCTTCGGCGTTGCCAGTGGTTTTCTTTGGGCAAACAGACCCTTTGTCGCTGATTTGACCGGTAGCCTTTTGATCGCTCTGTGTTGTATCTGCACTCTTTTGATCATCCTGTTTATCTGCATCAGCTTGATCCGGATTGCCCTGCGTTTTGGTGACGGGCTCCTGAATATCCTGTTCCTTGTTACCATCGCCCTGATTAACTTCTGGTGATGTGCTCTCATCTGCAGTCTGAACTTCACTTTTCGCTGCACTGCTCTCGCTGTTTCCTTTGCTTCCTATATTTTTTGGATGACTGCATCCCGCCAATGTAAGGGATAAAATGAAAATTATGAACCAATTGATTCTCATACTCATAACGATATCTCCTTTCATCCTATCAGAAACTTCTCCTTTTATTCTGAAAAATCCGCTGAAATTTGCTCTATCAGTAAAAATGAAAACTATTCTCCGGACCTTCCCGATCCGGCAAATTCCAGAAACTTTAAAGATGCGATTGATTGTACCCTTACAGATGCGATTTTTGATTTGAGTAATTACAGAGGGGGCAGTCCTTCGCTTTCCCCATTACAACACTGCCAATCAACTCCAATCTCTCTTAATTTAAATCATTAAAAGTCTTAAACGCTTTGAATATATTATATAGTTTTCCATACGATGTCTTGTTGTTTATTCCATTTCCTATTCAATCACAAAGGCCCATGGATGTCAATGTTTATTTTTGGGAATATATACCTGCTATTCAGGAGTCTGTTCGGTAACAATGGAGCAATGGAAAGTGAAGCTTCTTATGGAAATACAGCAAACATTTAAGGCAATAAATGAGGCTTACCTTAAATATTATGTAAATTAATTGTATGATCATGATCTAACTGCAGCATCTGGGATATCTTATCATAAGTGATTCACCAGCGAATTTAGTATTCTATTGGCATACCGCATAAAAAATTTTCCGGGGAGTATGACCTGCATATAATAACACCTCATTCATATCCATTTTTTTCACCTCCAAAAATAATTGCTTGAATTTAAATATTCTATAAAGATAAGTAGATTCATAGCGTTCTAAAAGAAACATGAAAAAAAATCAGGAATATGTTTCCAGAAATCGACATTGACATTCACAAGCCTTTGTGGTTGAATAGAAAATAGGATAATAACAACAAAGCAGCGCACGGAATACAGTATAATATGTAAGGGCGAAGGACTGCCCCTTCTGTAATTACTCAAATAAAAAACGCATCTGTAAGGAACAATCAATCGCACCCTTGGAATGTCTGAGAAAAGTTTTTTGACAGGATGGAAGGAGATAGTGTCATGAGTACGAGAATGAAGTGGGTTATCGTTTTCATTTTGTCCCTTACAATGGCAGGGTGCAATCCTCTCAAAAAAGCAGGGACGAAAGAAAACGGCAACAGCAATGCGGGAAAAAACAAAGTCCAGGATCAGGTGCCGGACGAGAGCCCATCCCCGGATGCCAGCCTGGATGATACCAATCAAGAGCAGGAGAATCAGAAGTCCAAAATACAGAACAATAAAGATTCTGCGGATGCAGACAAGACACAGGATGATCAGAAGACTGTCGATATAACACAGACCGATCAGAAGGCTGCCAAAAAGTCAAAAAGCAGTCAAATTGGCGACAAAGAGTCTGCCGGAACAAAGAAAACTATTGGCGAAACCAAAGTGCAAAAAAAATCAGATGGCTCTGCTCAAACAAAAAAAGAACCCAATAACGTAAATTTATCCTATTACGAAGATTTTTTGTATGCAGGAGACTATATAAAGATGCAATGTTCTGTTGGCTTTCATTCCGCGAAAGATGATCAGATCCGCTTTTCCCTTTGTGAGAAGAATGAGGATGAAACATTTCTTGATGAAACATCTCTTGTTGAAGAATGTTTGGGTACACTGCATGGTGATAAAGTTGATTTTGAATTTATTGGTACGGAAGGTAAAGACAGTGTCAATTATGACGAGCGCACCCGGGATAAGGGGGGAGGTACCCTGAGGTTTGATGGTGATGACATCCTGGTAAAAGCAATCGTTGAAAGAAAAGGCTCGGAGGTATGTCATATTGCATATCCGGAATATAGGATATATCGTGAAGAGTATACAGGGAAAACTGATTATACCTACATCCTTTCGGACAGCAGCAGCCGATATCTAACAGAGAAGGACCTGGAGGGAATTTCCAAAGAAAATCTGTCCTACGCGAGAAATGAGATCTATGCCAGGCATCAATACATTTTTAGAAATCCCCGATATGGCAGTTACTTTTGTAAAAAAGGCTGGTATGCTGACGAGGAGGATCAGGATGTGCTTCCATACGGAAGCTTAAATGACTACGAGGTTAAAAATATAAAATTAATCCAGGAGGCAGAAAGCAAGTAGGATTTTCAAGGAGCAAGGGGAGCCCGATAGGCAGGAAGGCGGGCTCTTTTTTTTGTTGAAAAAACAATCCTGGTGTATTAACATGAGGTAGGATGGGAAAAGTTTTTTTGGCAAATACCAGGCATCGGGAGGAAGAAGGAGACGTTTTTATGAAAGTGGATGAAAGTACCATTCGATATCTTGCAGGTCTGGCGAAACTGGAGTTTTCCGGGGAGGAAACAACCCGGCTTGCAGAGGAATTTCAGAAAATATTCGACCATTTTGAAAACATCAGCAGAACCTATTCAAAGGAGATGGACGAAGAGTCGGAGCCCGTCGAGGAATCGGTCCTCCGCAAAGATAAGGTGAAACCCTTTGGCAGCCGGCAGGAGCTTTTCCGGAATACCAAATCGATGCGGGATGGATTTCTGGTTGTACCGAAAGTTTTGGAGCAGGAGAAAAAATGACAATCAACGAAATTCAAAAAGGATACTGTGACAAACGTTTTTCCGTGCAGGAGATTGTCACAGAATATCTGGAGCGGATCGGGAGACTGGATGGAACAATTGGCGCTTTCCTTACCGTCTGTAATGATTCGGCACTTCAAAAAGCAGCGGAACTGGACGAAAAGAGGAGCAGAGGGGAAGAAGTCGGGCCTTTGGCGGGGATTCCCGTTGCCGTCAAGGATAATATCTGTACCAGAGGAATCCGGACCACCTGTGCTTCCGGAATGCTGGAGGATTTTGTTTCCCCCTATGACGCAACGGCAGTAAAAAAGCTGAAGGAAGCGGATGCCATCCTGATCGGGAAAGCCAATCTGGATGAATTCGCCATGGGGTCCTCCACGGAGACCTCTGCTTTCCAAACCACCCGGAACCCATGGGATATTACAAAAGTACCGGGAGGTTCCTCCGGAGGTTCAGCCGCTGCCGTGGCCGCCGGATTTGCGCCGCTGGCCATCGGCTCTGATACGGGCGGATCCATTCGTCAGCCGTCGGCTTTCTGCGGCGTGGTGGGGCTGAAGCCGACCTATGGCAGCGTTTCCCGATATGGGCTGGTGGCGTTTGCGTCTTCCCTGGATCAGATCGGGCCCATTGCCGGCAGTGTAAAGGACTGCGCCCTGGCCTTTCAGGTACTGCGGGGCCAGGATTCCAACGACCCCACCAGCATGCATGCGGATGCAGCCGGAGCGCCTTTTTTTCCGTCCTGTCTGACGGAACAAGGGATACAGGGCTGGAAGATCGGCCTGCCAAAGGAATGTTTCCGGCAGGGACTTCATCCGGAAATAGAAGAATCCGTACGGGAGTCCGCCCGGCTTTTTGAACGGATGGGAGCAACGGTCCGGGAAGTTTCCCTGCCGGTGTGGGATATGGGAATGAACGTCTATTACATCCTTTCCTCGGCGGAAGCAAGCTCAAATCTGGCACGGTACGACGGGATCCGATACGGCACCCGGGCAAAGGATTACAAGGATCTGGAGGAGCTGATGGTCCGTACCCGGTCAGAAGGTTTTGGCTGGGAAACCAAGAGAAGAATCCTGCTGGGGACCTGTGTGTTGTCCTCCGGATACGAGCATGGTTATTATAAGGAAGCCTTGCGGCTGCGGGAAAAAATCCGGGAGGCTTTCCGGAAAGCCTTTCAGGAATATGATCTTCTTCTTTTGCCCACCACGCCGACGCTTCCCTTTGATATCGGGAAGCAGCACAGTGATCCGCTGGAAATGTACCTGGCGGATATCCATACCGTGCCCATGAATATTGCGGGGGTCCCGGCTCTGTCCCTTCCGTGCGGATTCAGCCGGTCCGGCCTGCCCATCGGGGTTCAACTGGCCGCCGGTCATTTTGAGGAAAACAAGCTCTTTTCCGCGGCATTTCTTCTGGAAAGGGAATTCGGTCATTCCGGCAGGACGATACCGTTGGAAAGGAAAAATGGGGACAAGGACTCCCCTCAGGGAGGGAAGCAGGTTTGAAACAAAGAATGAAAGGATCCCGTCCGGCCGATGGCAGTCAACTGTTTGAAACGGTCATTGGTCTGGAAATCCATGCGGAACTGAATACAAAGTCCAAAATCTTCTGCTCCTGCTCCACCCGGTTCGGCGACGGTCCCAATGAAAATACCTGCCCGGTCTGCATGGGACTGCCGGGCATCCTGCCGGTACTGAATGAAGAGGCAGTGCGGCTGGCAGTCCGGGCGGGGATCGCCCTGCACTGCTCCATTCACCAGGTCAGCAGGTTTGACCGGAAGAATTATTTTTATCCGGATCTGCCAAAGGCTTATCAGATCACCCAGTATGATCTTCCCCTCTGTGAATCCGGATATCTGGATATCGAAACCGGGCAGGACAGACCGGACGGGGAGTGCCAGGCCCGCCGCATCGGCATTTCCCGGATTCATCTGGAAGAAGACGCCGGCAAGCTGATTCATCCGGAAGACGAGCCGGTGACCCTTCTGGATGATAACCGGGCGGGGGTGCCGCTGATTGAAATCGTGACGGAGCCGGATATGCGTTCCCCGGAAGAGGCGGTTGCCTTTCTGAAGGCATTGAAATCCATTCTGGAATACACAGAGGTATCTGACTGCAGAATGGAGCAGGGATCCCTGCGCTGTGATGTCAATATTTCCATACGGAAAACAGGAGAGCAGCATTTTGGCACAAAGGTGGAAATCAAGAATCTGAACTCGTTTCGGGAGATTCAAAAGGCCCTTGCCTCGGAAGGGATACGGCAGCGGGAATGTTATGATTCCCATGGCCCGGGCAGTATCCTTCCGGAAACGCGGCGCTGGGACAACGGCAGGGGACGGATCGTGACCATGCGCTCCAAGGAAGAAAATCAGGATTACCGGTATTTTCCGGACCCGGATCTGCCTCCTGTTTTTCTGGACCGTTCCCTGCTTCGTCAGATCAGGAACGGGATTCCGGAACTGCCGGAGCAGAAAAAGGATCGGTTTCTGCGGGACTACGGCCTGAGTTCCTATGAAGCCGGACTTCTGACCGGGGAAAAAGCCCTGGCGGATTACTATGAGGAGGTTGTCGGTTTCGGCGTTTGCCCCGGGGAGGCAGCCCACTGGATCCTGGATGAGCTGCTGCGGATCCGCAAGGAGGCGGCAAACCGGGACATCCCGGTGAAGAGCCGGTATCTGGCGGACCTGATCCAACAAATCGGGGAGGGTCGGATCAGCCGGAATGCCGGGAAGGATGTCCTTATGGAAATGGCCGTTACCGGGAAGACACCGGAAGAAATCATCCGGGAAAAAGGTCTTTCCCAGATCAGCGATCCGGCAGAGCTGCAAAAAATAATCCGGGACGTGTTGTCCCGGAATGCGGATGCGGTTCAGGATTATAAAAAGGGCAGCGCAAAAGCCATCGGTTTTTTAATGGGTCAGATCATGAAGGCGAGCCGGGGCAAGGCCAACCCCAATCTTGCCAGGGATATCCTGGAGGAAATGCTGTCCTGATATAGTCTGTCCTGATCTATGCCCTTTCTGACTTATGCCTGCAGATCGCCGGGGACTTCATTGGTGCGGGATTTCATATATTTCCACTTGCCGGAGCGGTAACGGGCATATACAATGCCAGCCCGGGTATACTGATCCAGGACCAGGGCCGCCCATGCGCCGATCAGTCCCCAGCCGAATACATTGACAAAGAAATGTGCGATGATGACCCGAAAAATCCAGATACCGAAAGCCGATGCAATCAGGGGATAAATCGTATCCCCGGCTCCCCGCAGCGCGCCGGCAAGGCAGAGCTGTGTCGGCATCCCAAGCTGACCCAGTGCAACGATTTTCAGAACCGTGCCTGCCATGTGGGCGACATTTTCATCGCTGGTATAGATTCGCGCCATGGGATGGGAAAACAAAATAAAAATCAGTCCGACCAGACAAGCAACGCCTATAGCGATGTGGTGAACCTGACTGGCATATTTCTCCGCTTTTTCCTCATCGTTGGCTCCCAGGCTCTGGCCGACCAAAGTGGTGGCGGCAACACCAAATGCCATACTGGGGGCGAAGGTAAGCCCGTTGATGTTCAAGCCGATCTGATGGGCGGCAAATTCGGCGGTACCAAGACCGGATACGGTCCGCGCAAACAGCATCAGGCCGCTTTGCAGGATAATCTGCTCCAGAGCTGCGGGGAAGCCAATGGAAAAGACTTTCCGGATGGTTTCAAAATTCGGACAGAAGCCATCCCGTAACCGGGTCGACAGAACGGAAATGGATCTTTTGGAGAAAAGGATATATAAGGCAACGGAACAGGACAGAAATCTGGAAATGGTTGTGGAAAGGGCGGCTCCGGCAGCTCCCATTGCCGGGAATCCCAATTTTCCGTATATCAGTACCCAGTTTCCAAAGACGTTGAACAGGTTTGCACCGATGTTATACATCATGGGGAGCCTGGTCTCCCCTGCGCCGCGCAGGGCAGCCGTCACTGCGGAATTGAACGCCAGAAATACCAGCCCGGAGACAATGATTGTAAAATAGTCCACGGCCATTTCCATGGTATCGCTGTTTCCTCCCATGAATTTGATAATCGGGCGTGCAAAGCCAATGCCAACCGCAGTTAAAGCGATGCCCAGCACCAAATTGATGACCAGAACCTGACGCGCCACAACGGCGGCCTTTTCCTTTTTGCCGGCACCAATATTCCATGCCACAAGAGTGGTGGTACCGATATTGACAGCGGCAAAGACGGCATTCAGGAGCCTGAAAGGCTGGTGGGTGAGTCCGATGGCCGCAAGCCCGGCAGAGCTGACCCTGCCTACCATGATCATATCCACCATACCAAACAGGGTGGACATCACAAGTTCGATAAATGCCGGCCATGTAATGGACAGGATTTCCTTCCACATTTTACGGGATTCGTCATCCAGTTTGAATTTTGATTTCACTTTCCAGAGAAATGAACTTTGCAAGATAAGACCTTCCTTTCCATTATAAACGTCAGCCATTTCATCTTACTATGAAAAGGGAGCCCCTGCAACAGAAATAAATCAATTTGTATAAATCGAATAGGCTATTTATACGTATTTGTGACAATAACCCAATGCTTCTTGGCGGAAAAGTGTGTACAATACTACATTTACACAAATGAAAAAAGCGGCCACGCCGTGACCGCTTATCTTTGCGTGCGCCATGCATGGCGCGTAACTTGGCGGTGAAAGTCCGCTATGGAGGCTGGC
>DAINCI010000056.1:0-11512 GCA_036732425.1 Bacillota bacterium | reverse complement strand
TCTTTCTTTCCTCTTTCTTTCCTCTTTCTTTCCTCTTTCTTTCCTCTTTCTTTCCTCTTTCTTTTGATCCTGTCGGTTTTCCGGAAGCACGGAACCGGTTCCCGTCAGCAATACAACAAAGAATCATTACACCGCATGGCTTTCCGGAATGCCGGCCATGATGCCGCCGGAACGGTGGCAGTCAAGCTGTCAGGCTGTCGGGACTCCGTTCAGGCAATATGACCGGTCAGACAGTCCTTATCCCTTCCGTCGAGGAATACCGGCAGCAATTCCCCTTCCAGCTCCGGCCCGCCTGGTACCAGAACCTTGATATAATGATCCGTATGTCCCTCCATAAGCCCTTCTTTACCGTTATATGCCTTTTCAAACAAAACGGTCCCCTTCCGGCCAATAAACTGCTCCATATAGTTCTGCTCCATCTTCCGGCCCAGAGCTGTCATTTTACGGCTCCGGCATTCCCTGATTTCCGGGGGCACCTGATGTTCAAAGGATGCCGCCGGTGTTCCCTCCCTGGGGGAATAGGGAAATACGTGGATCCTGCTGAATCCCATGGACTCGGCAAACGCACAGGTGGCAGCAAACTCCTCCTCTGTTTCTCCCGGAAAGCCCACCATAATGTCAGTCGTAACAGCAACTTCCGGAATGGCGCATCGCAGGCGCCGGACAATTTCCCGATATTCCTCCGTGGTATATCTCCGGTTCATTCGCTTCAGGGTTGCATCGCATCCGCTCTGCAACGAAATATGGTAATGCCGGCATATTTTCGGCAGGTTCCGGACTTCCTTTACAAATTTTCCCGTAAGCAGGGTAGGTTCCAAAGAGCCGAGCCGTATCCTCTCGATGCCCCGGATCGTATGAATATCCTTCAGCAGGTCCAGCAAATCGGTACCGCCTGTGCTTTGCCGGTCCCTTCCGTAGGAGGCAATATGAATGCCGGTCAGCACAATTTCCCGAAATCCCGCTTCCGACAGGCGTTCCGCTTCTTTCCGGATACTTTCCGGATTCCTGCTTCGGATTGGACCCCGTACATAAGGGATAATGCAGTACGTGCAAAACTGACTGCAGCCTTCCTGAATTTTCAATGCAGCCCGGGTCTTTCCGGCAAAAGCATGGATGGGCATATCTTCGAACTCCCGGGCCTTCCGGATATTCTCCACACCATTGACAGGAGCCCTTATAGCCTGCGCTCTTTCCACATAGTCCACGATGCGGTTCCGGCTGTTTGCCCCTAATGTCACCCGGACCCCGGGTATGGAAAGAACCTCCTCTGCCGCCTGCTGAGCGTAGCATCCCACAACGGCGATGACCGCATCGGGATTCCTGCGATGTGCTCTGTGAATCATCTGCCGGGATTTCCTCTCGCCCAGATTCGTTACGGTACAGGTATTCACCACATAAACGTCGGAATCTTCCCGGAAATCCACAACACGATAGCCTCTTTCCAGAAACCGCTCCTTCATGGCCTCCGAATCATATTGATTTGTCTTACATCCCAGAGTATAAAACGCAACCCTCTTCAAAGGTGTTGCTTCCATTCCTTGTCCTCCATCCTATCCGTCCATTCCTGGCAATGACACTGCGATACCGGCAGTACATTCCAACAGCGGGAAGCCCGGTCCGAAAACATTCTGCCATGGCGCGTCACTCAGGCACTGCGCCTGCATGCCACCGCAACCCAGTCACCCATGGCCTCTTTTCCGATAACATCCAATCCAACTGCCTGCATCGCATCGGTTACCTCCTGCAGACTATCCAACAGCAAACCCGAAGCAAGGAAGATGCCGCCTGGCTTCAAAACTCCCTTTATGGATACGGTAAGCCTCCGAATGGTCTCTGCGATGATATTGGCAACCGCAAGATCAAACGGTCCCCGGACCCCATCCAGCAGGTCGCTGTTTCGGACCTCCACCTGATCCTCCACCCGGTTGCGTCTTATATTTTCCTTCGCTGCCCGGACCGCATTTTCATCCAGATCCACGGCAACCGCCCGGGCCGCACCCAGAAGAACAGACGAAATGGCCAGCACCCCCGTACCGCATCCAATATCCACAACGGTATTGCCGGGCTTCAGATACCGTTCGATCATCCGGATACAAAGCATGGTTGTCTCATGGGTACCAGTGCCAAATGCCATCCCCGGATCCATCTCCAGGATCTTCTCTCCCGGTTTCTTCTCATACTGCTCCCAGCTGGGTTTAATGACAATCCGGTCGCTGACTTTGATCGGTTTATAGTACTTTTTCCAGTTATTTGCCCAGTCTTCCTCACGGACATTTTCAAGGGACATCCGAAGCGTTCCCGGATCCAGTCCAAAATTCTGCCCCCGAAGCTGCCCAAGACGTTCCCTTACAAACTGCAGCTTGTCATACAGAGCGGCATCGCTGCCGATATAAGCTTTCACCTGTACCACATCTTCCATTCCGGTTTCTTCCATGTCGGCAATGGAATCGTCCATATCGTCCGATTCCTGCTCCGCCCGGCAAATTGCCTCCGGATCCCCGATGACAACTCCCGGGACCTGAATTTCATAAAAAATCTGTGCCACAATATCTGCACCGATCGCCGTGGTTTCCACCGTCACTTCCACCCAGTTCATTTCCGACGCCTCCCCGCTGGACAAGCCGTTTCTGCTTATTTTCTTCGGCCGTTGTTTTTTCGGTTGTTATACACCAAATACATCCTTCATTTTATCAAAAAAGGATTTCCTTTGATCCATTTCTCCTGTCAGCTCTTCAAATTCCTTCAGCAGTTCCTTTTGCTTTTCCGTCAGCCGTTTCGGGACTTCAATCGTCACCTTTACATATAAATCTCCGCGGGTGTTTCCCTTCAGATGCTGTATGCCCTGATTACGGAGCCGGAAGGATGTGCCCGTCTGGGTTCCCGGCGGCACCGTATATTTCAGCCGGCCGCCCAGGGTGGGTATTTCAATCTCTGCGCCCAGGGCTGCCTGACCAAACGTTATGGGAATCTCGCAGTACAGGTTGTAACCTTCCCTTTTAAAGAGCTTGTGGGGCTTTACGGTGATATATACATAAAGATCTCCGGCCGGGCCGCCCCGTTCTCCCTTTTCGCCTTCTCCCCGCAGGGTAATGGCCTGATCGTTGTCAATGCCGGCAGGGATCGTAACATTGATTTTCCGTACCCGGCGGATCTGTTTTCGCCCATGACATCTGGGACACGGATTGGAAATGATGGTACCTTCCCCATTGCACCGATCACAGGCCCGGACATTCACGAACCGGCCAAAGGCCGTATTCTGTGCCTCGGAGACTTCGCCGCTGCCATGACACTTCGGACAGGTCCGGACGTCCCCGGGCCTTTTGGCTCCGGTTCCCCTGCATTCCGGACAGTCCTCCATCCGTACCACTTCAATTCCCTTTTTTGTACCAAATGCCGCTTCCTCAAAAGTAATCTTCAAATCATATCTTACATCAGAACCTCTGGCCGGACCCTTTCTGCCGCTGCTGCGTCTCCCGGTACTGCTGCCAAAACCGCTTCCACCGAAAAACATGTCGAAAATATCCCCAAAACCGCCTTCTCCGAACCCGCCGAAGTCAAAGCCCTCAAATCCATGTCCTGCCGGACCTTCATGGCCGAATTGATCATACTGTGCCCTGGCTTTTGGATTGCTCAGTACCTGATACGCCTCGTTGACCTCTTTAAAAGCCGCCTCTGCTTCCTTGTTGCCCGGATTCAGATCTGGGTGGTATTTCTTGGCCAGTTTGCGGTAAGCTTTTTTGATCTCATCCTCAGATGCCCCTTTACTCAAACCCAGGACTTCATAATAATCACGTTTTGCCAAATCATTCGCCACCTATATCCGTAAAAATATCCGATTCTTTGCCTATTTCAAATAATCTCTGAAAAAGCCAAAGCATTTTGGCCTTGGCTTTTTCATTATAACCCAATTGTTTTCTATCGTCCATAATACCGTCCGTAATTTTCACTTTCAATTACCGGACTTATTTTTTCTCCTTCTTGTCCTTTTCCTCATCGTCGTCAACGACCTCATAGTCGGCATCCACAACATTGTCGTCGTCTCCGCCCTGATTTTCTCCGGTGCTGCCGCTGTTGCCATCGCCTTCGTCGGATCCTCTCTGTCCGCCGGCAGCTCCGCCACCCTGGGCCTGCTGCTGCTGGGCCTGCTGCTGATAGACCTTGCCAAAGACATCATAGGAAACCTGGGTCAGCTTTTCCGTTGCTGCCTTAATGGTATCAGCATCATTGGATTCCAGTGCTTTTTTGGTTGCGGCAACCTCCGCTTCGACCTTTTCCTTATCTGCGGAATCAATCTTGTCCCCCATATCCTTGAGGGATTTCTCGGTGTTGTACACCAGGGAATCTGCATTGTTTTTGGCCTCAATTTCTTCCTTGTGCTTCTTGTCTTCATCCGAGAAGCGCTCCGCTTCCTTGACTGCCTTGTCAATCTCGTCATCCGAAAGATTGGAGGAGGCCGTAATGGTTACCTTTTGTTCATTGCCGGTACCTTTGTCCTTTGCCGAAACGTTGACAATCCCATTGGCATCGATATCAAAGGCAACCTCAATCTGTGGAACTCCCCTGGGTGCCGCGGCAATTCCGGAAAGAACGAACCGGCCCAATGTTTTATTGTCTGCAGCCATTTCCCGTTCGCCCTGAAGCACATGGATTTCCACGCTGGACTGTCCGTCTGCGGCAGTGGAAAACACCTGGCTCTTTTTGGTAGGAATCGTGGTGTTCCGGTCAATCAGCTTGGTGCATACCCCGCCCAGGGTTTCAATGCCCAGAGACAACGGGGTGACATCCAGAAGCAGAACATCCTTGACCTCGCCGCCCAGAACGCCAGCCTGAATGGCCGCGCCGATGGCAACGCACTCATCCGGATTGATCCCTTTGTGAGGCTCCTTTTCGGTGATTTTCTTGACTGCTTCCTGAACAGCCGGGATACGGGTGGATCCGCCAACCAGAATAATCTTGTCAACTTCGTCCGCCGTAAGGCCTGCATCCTTCAATGCCTTCCGGATCGGGCCCGTGGTTCGATCCACCAGATCAGAAGTCAGATCATTGAACTTTGCCCTGCTCAGGGTTATGTCCAAATGCTTGGGGCCGGAAGCATCCGCTGTGATAAAAGGAAGATTGATGTTGCTGGTCATAACACCGGACAACTCGATCTTGGCCTTTTCCGCCGCTTCCTTCAGGCGCTGCATAGCCATTTTATCCTTTGTCAGATCAACGCCGTTCTCCTTCTTGAATTCCTCTGCCAGATAATCAATGATTCTCTGGTCAAAGTCGTCTCCTCCAAGCTTGGTGTCGCCATTGGTGGCCAGCACTTCAAATACGCCGTCTCCGATTTCCAGAATGGAAACATCAAAGGTCCCGCCGCCCAGATCATAAACCAGAATCTTCTGATTGCCTTCCTTATCCAGTCCGTAAGCCAGGGAAGCAGCTGTCGGCTCGTTGATGATCCGCAGAACCTCCAGACCTGCTATCTTTCCGGCATCCTTGGTCGCCTGCCTCTGACTGTCGCTGAAATATGCAGGTACCGTAATAACGGCCTGCGTGACTTTTTCACCCAGATAGGACTCCGCATCCTCTTTCAGCTTCATCAGGATCATGGCGGATATTTCCGGAGGAGTATAATCCTTTTCATCTATTTTTTTCTTGTAATTGGAACCCATTTCCCTTTTTATGGACGAGATGGTGCGGTCCGGATTGGTAATGGCCTGACGCTTTGCAACCTGACCGACCAGCCTTTCTCCGTTTTTGGCAAAAGCCACGACCGACGGGGTGGTTCTTGCGCCTTCCGCATTGGCAATGACGGTCGGTTCCCCGCCTTCCATCACGGCCACACATGAATTGGTTGTCCCCAAATCAATACCAACTATTTTTCCCATATAATTTTCCTCCTCATTTTCGATAACAACTTATTATATAATAATATTCTTTCCTGCTTACCAAATAAGAATATCCTGTTTATATTCCATACCACATCAGGGCATTCCATTAACGCACAACATGTACCATGCTATAGCGAATTACCTTATCTCCCATTTTATATCCCTTCTGCAGGACTTCGGCGACCGTGTTCTCTTCCTGGCCTTCCTCTCCGTCCACCTGTCCCACTGCATTGTGAAATGCCGGGTCAAAGGGCTTGCCCAATGCTTCAATCTCCTCCACATCCAGCCTGGACAAGGTGTCCAGGAACTGCTTTTTCACCATTTCAACGCCCTTTCGCACGGATGCCTCCGCGTCAGAATCGGGAACCGAATCCATCGCCCGTTCCAGGTTGTCCAGCACAGGGAGAAAAGCTTCCACAACATCCGCTGTGGCAGAACGATAGGAATCCGCTGTCGCACTTTTGTTGCGTCGTTTGTAATTGTCAAAATCCGCCTGAACCCGCTGTGCCAAAGACAAATATTCATCCCGCTTTCCCTCTGTTTCTTCCAGTTTTTTCTGAAGCTTCGAAACCACAGAGTCTTCGCCGGCACTTTCCCGGGCCTTCTTTTCCCCGCTGCCGGCGGCCGGGCTGCTCTGATCCGGCTTCCCGCCTGTGGGCTGTCCTGCCTGCTCTTCTTTTTCCGGATGGTCCGATGGTTTTCCGTCCCCGGGGGCCTGTGTCCCCTCAGACTGTGTATCCGGGCCGGATGGACTGCCGGCATCCCCGGAAAATTTCAAATCCTCATTTTTTTCCTTGCCAATGGATCCCTTTTTTTCTTTTTTCTCTTTTTTCGTTTTGTCCTTCGTCATGCCATCACCTCATTAATACGTACTGATCAAAACGGTCCTGCAAAGGCCGCTCTCATCCGTCCTGCCACAGGGCAGTCTTACCTGCCATACAGCTTTGTCAGATATCGACTCAGAGCCTTTCCCATGTAGTCCATTACCGATACTGTCTTGGAATATTCCATCCTTGTCGGTCCGATTAATCCTATCGTACCGAGCACCCTGTCTTCCAGACTGTAGGTAGCAGTTACAATGCTGCAGTCATGAAGCTCATCATAGGAATTCTCCGAACCAATGGATACCCATACCCCATCGTCAGTGGAATTCGAAAGGATATCATACAACAGATCCTTTTCCTCCATAAGATTCAGAAAGGACTGGGCGCGGATAATATCCTGGTATTCCGGAAAATTGAAGATATTTGTCATCCCGCCCAGATAAACCTCTCTCTTCTCCGATTCCCGGAATCGTTGTATCAGGATATCCAGCAGACTGCTGAAGAACTTCCTGTTCTTCAGAAATTTGTCCCGTATATTGGCAAGATCTTCGGTATCGATCTGATCAATGGTCTTTCCGCGGAACTGTTCGTTCAGTATATTGGAAACCCTGGACAGATAATCATTGTTGATTCCCTCAGGAATCCGGATCAATGTGTCCCGGAGGATACCGGAACTCGTTACAATCACCAGCAGCGCAAACTCCCCGTCCACCTGCACCAGCTGGATATGCCGGATCGTAACCTTGCTCAGCCGGGGAGCCATGGCCAGGGAGGTATAATTGGTCACCTCAGATAATATTTCAGCCGTATGAAAAATAATCTGTTCAATCTGATCCAACGTGCTTTCATAGGTCTCCCTGATGTACTCTGCTTCCCTCTGATCCAGACTCCGGACCTTCATGAGCTTGTCAACATAAAGCCGGTAGGCTTTGTCTGAGGGGACTCTCCCCGCAGATGTATGAGGCTGTTCCAGAAATCCCATGTCTTCCAGGTCTGACATCTCATTCCGAATGGTGGCAGAACTGATGCCCAGCCCATATTTTTTGGCCAGTGTCCGGGATCCGACCGGTTCGGCTGTCCGGATATAGTCATCAATGATTGCCTGCAAAATCTTCAGCTTTCTTGCGCCCAACTTCATCTCGCCCACCTCCTTTTGTTAGCACTCTCCTTTATTGAGTGCTAAACCATTTTAAAATTACCACGATCCACTCCTTTTGTCAATAGCCTTTTCGAAATTCGTTGTTATACTTTGTAATCATTTCCAGATTAAATTACTTCAGAAAGGCCAAAGCAATCACATTTTCAAAATCAAGGCCCAAAGAAGTAGGCCGGAACGCTTCCTTATCCTCTTCCAACAATCCCCTGGACTTCAGCGACTTCAGCTCTTCCGGGTATCTGGAGCGCAGGGAGAAGCCATATCGGCTCCAAAAATCCTCTTTCCGGATTCCTTCCTTCAGCCGGAATCCCAGCATCAGCGTTTCAAACAGTTCAGTTGAATCATCAATGCCTTCCCTGAAACCAACTGCCGATTCTCCCTGACTCATCCGGCGGATATAGGTATCCACATTCCTTCCGTTCCCATAACGCATGGAATGCAGATGACTGTGCGCCCCGCATCCGCATCCGATGTATTCCCCGTTTCTCCAGTAATTCAGATTGTGCCGACATGCAAAACCCTGCCGCGCAAAATTGGAAATTTCGTATTGCGCCAGACCCAGCTGCTTCAGCAGTGCGATTCCCCGGTGATACAGCTCCCTTTCCTGATCGTCCTCCATTTCCCGGAGTTTCCCGCTGCGTTTCCAGTCACCGAAAACGGTTCCCTCCTCGATGGACAGACTGTAGGCAGACAGATGGGTCAGACCGCAGGCGACGGCCTGGTTCAGCGTTTCCATCCATTCCTCCCGGGTCTGTCCGGGAATACCGAATATCACATCCGCGCTCAGATTGTCAAAGCCGGCTTCCTGTGCCCAGCGGACGGTATCGATGAAACTCTGTCGCGAATGTATTCTCCCCAGAAACTTCAACAGGTGGTCCTGCCATGCCTGCAGCCCGATGCTGAGCCGGTTGAAACCACCCTTTGCAAGGGTATGCAGCTTTTCCCGGTCTGCCGTTCCGGGATTGCACTCCACCGTGATTTCCGCATCCTTCCGCACCGAAAAACAGGCCCGGCAATGGTCCAGCATCCGTACCAGGGCATCTCCGTCATACAAGGTGGGGGTCCCTCCGCCCATAAAAATCGTTCCAATCTCATAATCCTGCCAAAAACTGTCGTAGGACTCCATTTCCCGGAACAAAGCCTTTAAATAGGGAGCCATCCGGCTTTCCCGCCCGGCATAGGACGGAAAATCACAATACCGGCATTTCCGGATACAAAAAGGAAAATGGAGATACAGGCCAATTGTCTTCATCTGCCGTTCCCCCATTTCTCTCATGATCTTCCTCATCATAACGTTTCGTCAATCCAGCTTCAGGACAGCCATAAATGCTTCCTTGGGTACTTCCACGGAGCCAATCTGCCGCATTCGCTTCTTGCCTTCCTTTTGCTTTTCCAACAGCTTTTTCTTTCTGCTGATGTCCCCGCCGTAACACTTGGCCAGTACATCCTTGCGAAGGGCCTTGACGGTTTCCCTCGCAATGATCTTATTGCCTATGGTCGCCTGAATCGGGATCTCAAACATCTGTCTCGGAATAACCTCCTTCAGCTTTTCCGCAATGGACCGTCCTCTTTGGTAAGCCTTTTCCCTGTGAACGATAATGGAAAAGGCATCCACCATTTCCCCGTTCAGGAGAATATCCAGCCGGATCAGATCCGACGCCTGATAGCCGGTCAGTTCATAATCCAGGGAAGCGTATCCGCGGGTCCTGGATTTCAGGGTGTCAAAGAAATCATAGATGATTTCATTGAGCGGAAGGTCATAGGTCAGGATCACTCTGGTTTTCTCGATATATTCCATGCGCTTGTACATACCGCGGCGTTCCTGACAGAGCTCCATGATGGTACCCACATATTCCGAAGGGGACATAATCTGCGCCTCGACCACCGGTTCCTCTATGGATTCGATCCGGTCCGCCGGCGGAAGATTGGTGGGGTTGGAAATCTCCAGCCTGTTTCCATCGGTTTTTTGTACCTTGTAAATGACGCTGGGAGCTGTTGCAATCAGGTCCAGATCATATTCCCTTTCCAGGCGTTCCTGAATAATCTCCATATGCAGCAGGCCGAGAAAGCCGCAGCGGAATCCGAAACCCAGTGCTGCTGAGGTTTCCGGCTCAAACATCAGGGAACTGTCATTGAGCTGCAACTTTTCCAGCGCATCCTTCAGATCGTTGTATTTTGCGCCGTCTGCCGGATAAATACCGCTGTACACCATGGGAGTGATCTTCTGATATCCGGGAAGCGGCTTCTTTGCCGGCCGGTCTGCAAGCGTCACCGTATCCCCGACCCTGGTATCCCGCACATCCTTCATGGCAGCCGTGATATAACCCACATCCCCTGCCTGCAGAACCTCCGCTGAAGCCGGATTGGGACGGAAAATACCGACATCCGTTACGTTGAATTCCCTGCCCGTTGCCATCATGCGAATCCGGTCCCCGGTGCGGACCGCTCCCTCCATAACCCGTACATGGGCAATCACACCACGATAACTGTCATAAAAAGAATCAAATATCAAGGCCCGCAACGGAGCATCCTGATCTCCTTCAGGAGGGGAAATCTGCCGGACAATGCTGTCCAGCACATCCGTGATTCCTGTCCCGTTTTTGGCCGATATCAGGGGAGCATGTCCTGCATCCAGGCCCAGAACATCCTCAATTTCCTTTTTGACCATTTCCGGCCGGGCACTGGGTAAATCAATCTTGTTGATGACGGGGACGATATCCAGATCATGCTCCATGGCCAGATAAACATTGGCCAGGGTCTGTGCCTGAATCCCCTGTGTGGCATCCACCACCAGAACGGCTCCCTCACAGGCAGCAAGGCTTCTGGAAACCTCATAGGAAAAGTCCACATGCCCGGGTGTATCAATCAGGTTCAGAATATACTCCTCCCCGGCCGGATCCGTGTAAACCAGACGTACCGCCTGGGCCTTTATGGTAATGCCCCTTTCCTTCTCCAGATCCATGGTATCCAGCACCTGTTCATCCATTTCCCTTTCGGTCAGTACACCGGTCTTCTCCATCAGACGGTCGGCAAGGGTAGACTTCCCATGGTCAATATGTGCAATAATACAAAAATTACGAATCCTGTTCTGCCTGTTCCCGGGCATATAAGGAAATGCCTCCCCCTCTAAACTTCATTTTCTCTTTCTGCATCATACTATATCATAAAGAATTGTGAAGAAAAATGCAATACTCGAATCCTTCTGTTTTCAGCTTTTTACAATTGTCCAGAGGACATCCAGAATCTTTCCCAAAACTTTTTCTGCAAACATACAAACGTGGTCCACGATTCTGGCAGGCGACAGAGCCGGCATGTCTTTTGCAACATCCTGCAGAGCCTGTCCCATGCTCCGAAAAGAAAGAAGGCTGCCTGTGTTCGGCAAGCCCAGGGTCTTCCGCATGGTATCGTATGTAATCCCGATTCCGGTCAGAAAGAATATCATACAGCCCAAAAGGGACAAATCAATTATTCTTTTTCTCCTGCGTCGGAGCCGACTCCGTTCCGTACGGGTCAAAATACTCCACCTCATTCTATAATTTGGCTGATGGCTTCCGCCAGATATTTGCTCGACCGGTCTGCTTCCGCCAATGTCGTAAGATTACTCCCCACTTCAATCAGAATGCTGTTGGTGGAAATATGCTGATTGTACCGGCCCC
>DAINCI010000055.1:0-11721 GCA_036732425.1 Bacillota bacterium | reverse complement strand
CCGCTTTTTTTCAAATTGTTTCGCTGGGTTTTTGATTAAGCTTGCAGGGATTGCGGGAAAAAGAAGGATTTTCCTGTTTCTTA
Source organism: Bacillota bacterium (assembly GCA_036732425.1). Lineage (GTDB taxonomy): Bacteria > Bacillota > Clostridia > Caldicoprobacterales > DTU083 > UBA4874. The sequence goes on along the minus strand of DAINCI010000055.1, from coordinate 11,638 downwards.
TTGAATACTATACCATACCCTATTACCGTCACTGCTGTGAGGAACCGCCTGCCCGTCGATCCGGGATGTCACCGATTGAGGACCATAAGGAGTTTTTATCAATGGGATTTTATTTGAATGAGTACCATGCCTATCTGAAGACAGAAAAGGATTTATCTGCCAATACCATGGAATCGTATTCCGGGGATGTTCAACAATACATAGATTTTCTGATTGCAAGGGATATTACGGATATCCGGCATACTTCCGACGCCGTGGTTGTTTCCTATATGCTGTTTCTGGAGGAGAAAAACAATGCCTCCTCCACCATCCTCCGCAAAATGTCCTCTTTAAGGAATTATTATCATTATCTTATGGCACAGCAGTGGATCAAAAAGGATCCGATGATGCACCTGAAGACGCCGAAAAGTGAACGGAAAGTTCCCAGTGTTCTGACCTTTGAAGAAGCAACCCGGCTGTTGGATCAACCAGGCGGGAGCGACCCCAAGTCCCTGCGGGACAAGGCAATGCTGGAGCTTTTATATGCAACGGGCATGCGTGTTTCTGAGCTGATCTCCCTAGATGAAAAGGATCTCGATACAAAGGCCGGAGCCATTACCTGCGGCAGTTCTGCCAGAAAGCGAAACATTCCCATCACTCCTTCTGCAATGCAGCACCTGGAAAATTATCTGAATCATGCCAGAAGTCAGCTGGTTCAAAACGACGGGGAACCGGCGCTGTTTGTCAATGTCCACGGGAGACGAATGACCCGGCAGGGATTCTGGAAAATCGTCAAGCATTACAAGGAAACAGCACAGATTGATAAGGACATCACTCCTCATACCCTGCGTCATTCCTTTGCCATTCATTTGATCGAAAATGGAACGGATATCCGGTCCGTACAGAAAATGCTTGGCCATTCTGATATTTCCACAACGCAGATTTATTGCCATTTGCAGAGGGAAAACAGGAAAACGGTTTCTTCCGGTTCTTCCGAAACCCATCTTGCCGGCTCGGAATCCAGGAAATAAATTCCGGATGGTTCCGGATTGTTTTTATTGTTTGAACTGCTTTTATTGGTTAAGATAAGAAGAGGAAAGGAACAGAAAGGAACAGAAAGGGAAAAATGAACATAGAAAAGAAAAGATTTGCAGGAAAAGTGATTTTGATTGTGATGGACAGCGTTGGAGTGGGAGAGCTGCCCGATGCAGCGGAATATGGCGATACCGGGAGCAACACCCTTGGCCATATCATCCGGGAAAGAAACGGATTGGATATTCCGAATCTTATCAAACTTGGAATCGGAAACATCCAGGGAACGGGGATTCCTTATTTTGATCCGTCTCCCATCGGCTGCTATGGAAAAGCCCGGGAGGCTTCCAGAGGGAAAGATACCACTACCGGCCACTGGGAAATTGCGGGGATTCATCTCGACCGTCCTTTTCCGGTTTATCCGGACGGATTTCCGCCGGAAGTCATGGAAGCTTTTCAGAAAGCCACCGGTGTATCCTCCATGTGGAATAAACCGGCATCCGGGACGGAAATCATTCAGCGCCTGGGGGAGGAGCATCTGAATACAGGGAAGCTGATCGTTTATACTTCCGCAGACAGCGTGTTTCAGATCGCTGCCCATGAAGACATTGTCCCAGTGGAAACCTTGTACGGATACTGCAGAGCCGCCAGGAAAATACTGCAGGGAGAGCACGCGGTGGGCAGAGTGATTGCCCGGCCTTTTACCGGAACACCCGGTCATTTTTCCCGGACAAAGAACAGAAGGGACTTTTCCCTGCCTCCCGTCGGAAAGACAATTCTCGATGTCCTTTCCGATCATGATATTCCCACGACCGGTATCGGAAAGATCAGTGATATCTTTGCAGGAAGAGGAATTGCCACATCCCTTCATACCAGTGACAACGAGGACGGTATCCGTACCACCCTTCAGCAGATAAAGGCGCAGCAGTCCGGTCTTGTTTTTACCAATCTCGTGGACTTTGACATGCTTTATGGTCATCGGAATGATGTCCCCGGATATGCGGGAGCCCTGGAAGCATTGGATCGGAAAATTCCGGATCTGATCGGGACAATGAACGCAGACGATGTCCTGATCCTGACGGCAGACCACGGCTGTGACCCGACGGCGCCGGGCACGGATCATACCAGGGAATACGTTCCAATTCTGATATACGGTAAATCCATAAAGCATGGAGTAAATCTGGGGACGCGGGATACATACAGTGATATCGGCGCCACCGTTCTGGATCTGCTGGGGGTGGAGCCCTGTCTTCAGGGATCCAGCTTTCAGGATCAGATTCGGATTTCATAGGAAAAAGGATCACGGACAGAGAGAGAGGAATCGAATGTACAGGGAAGCAACAGACTTTATCCGTAAGCAACTGCCCCAGGGTATGTCACCGGAAATGGGACTGGTACTCGGCTCCGGGCTCGGCAGTCTGGCAGACTCCATGGAAAACCCGATCATTGTGGATTATGGATCGGTCCCGGGCTTTCCACAATCCACGGTGGAAGGACACAAAGGTCGATTTGTCATCGGAGATTATCAGGGAAAACCGGTTCTGATGATGCAGGGGCGCTTCCATTATTACGAAGGGAAGGAAATGGAGGAGGTTGTCTTTCCGATACGGGTAATGAGAGATCTTGGTATAGGGACTCTGATTCTTACCAATGCTGCCGGCGGCATCAATATGGATTTCCGGCCGGGCGACATCATGCTGATTACGGACCATATCAACTTAAGCGGGGGGAATCCTCTTCGCGGCAAAAATTACGAAGAATTTGGTCCAAGATTTCCGGATATGAGCAATGCATATGACCCTGGGATGAGGCAAATCGCACGGGATGCCTCAAAACGGCTTGGGATTCCAATCCGAACCGGCATTTATGCCATGATGCAGGGACCCAGTTACGAAACTCCTGCAGAGATCCGAATGCTTCGCATGCTGGGTGCGGATGCTGTCGGGATGTCCACCGTTCCGGAAGTTCTGGCAGCTGTCCATGCGCAAATGAAAGTTCTTGGAATTTCCTGCATTACCAATATGGCTGCTGGTATTTTAAAGAAATCACTGACGCATCAGGAGGTTCTGGAGACGGCAAATCAGTCAAAAGATAAATTTCTCCAGCTGATCAATGGCGTGATTGCGGCACTTTGACAAAAGTATAACTACCTTCCTTGTGGGAAACCTATTGACAGGAAGCAAACAAGGAGGGATAGAATGAAGAGATTCCGATACCGCTGTCTTATATGGTTTCTTACTTTTTTACTGGCAATGTCAGGCGTGCCCATAGCCTGTGCGGAGCAACCCCTGGATATCGAGTCAAAATCTGCAGTATTGATGGATGATGGAACCGGTACGGTCCTGTATGAGAAGAATTCCCATGAAAAGTTGCAGATAGCAAGTGTAACCAAAATCATGACCATATTGCTTGCACTGGAAGAGATTGACGGGGACAGACTGAAGCTGGACGAACCCGTGAGTATCAGCGAAAACGCTGCGTCCATGGGGGGCTCTCAGGTATTCCTGCATCCCGGGGAAAAGCTGACGGTGGATGCACTGATGAAAGCAATTGTTGTGGCTTCAGCCAATGATGCCAGTGTTGCCATGGCAGAAAAAATAGCCGGTGCTCATGAAACCTTTGTCGGCCGCATGAATGAAAGGGCCGGGGAACTGGGTATGACCGACACCCATTTTGTGAATGCCACAGGTCTGCCTGCGGAGAACGGCTATTCCACCGCATATGATGTCGCTTTGATGTCCAAAGAACTTTTGAAGCATCCCCTGTTTTTCCGTTGGAGCACCATCTGGGTGGATACCCTGGAGGAAAGCCGGAATAAAACGGAATTAGCCAATACGAACCGTTTGATCCGTTTTTATGAAGGTGCTGATGGCATTAAGACCGGATCCACTCAGGACGCCGGTTATTGCCTGTCTGCCACAACAAAAAAGGGAAATATGAGGCTGTTGTCTGTGATATTGGATGCACCAACGACTCAGGCCCGTTTTTCCGAAGCAACAAAACTGCTGGATTATGGATTTGCCGGTTATGAAACCGTGCCTGTCCTGAAAAAGAATCAGGTCATACAGGACAAAATTCCCATATCCGGCGGCAAAGGGGAAACGATTCGCGGAATTGCGCCGAAAGCCATGGGGCTCCTGATCAAATCCGGTGATTCCAAAAAGTTTGAAAAGGAGATACTGCTGAAGAAAGAACTGAGGGCACCCATAGGCAAAGGACAGAAAATAGGTACATTGAAGATCAAACAGGGAGAAAAAGTTGTACAGTCCGTGGATATTGTTTCCGATCAGAAGATGGAAAAAGCAGGTTTCGGGGATTACTTTATCAAAATTTTTAACAAATGGGTAAGGAAACAGCGCCCTTGAAAAAAGTTCGGTCCGGAAAGAAAGCAGCCGGACAGGAGAAAAGCAAGAACCGAACAGGTGGAGAAAACAGGTTTTATTAAAAAAGTGTGCCGTGGCACACTTTTTTATGTTATAATAAATTTAATTGTATTTTTTGGAGGAAGACATATGTTCCCAAATCCCAAGGAAATTCTGATACGTCTTCCGGCTGTGTTTTTAGCTATGTCCTTCCATGAATTTGCTCATGCATGGACTGCGGACCGCCTGGGAGATCCTACACCGCGCAGGAGTGGCCGCCTTACCCTGGACCCGTTGGTCCATGTGGATTGGGTCGGTCTTCTTCTGTTCGCTTTTTTCGGGTATGGTTGGGCCAGGCCTGTAACGATAAATCCCTCCAATTTCCGGAGCAAAAAATGGGGCGATATTCTCGTATCCCTGGCCGGGCCTCTGGCCAACTTCCTGCTGGCGGTCCTTGCTGCTGTCGTTTATGCTGTGTTGATGGACTTTTATGCGTCTTTCCGGTATATGAATGTGATACTTGGCATTGTGGACAACATTATTTACCTGAATGTTCTGCTTTTTCTGCTGAACCTGATTCCTATTCCGCCTTTTGATGGTTATCACGTGTTGAAGGATCTTTTGTTCCGAAAAAACGTCCGATTTTTTGCAAAATTTGAGCAATACAGCATTTTTGTTCTCTTTGCCTTTGTTTTGCTTGGAATATTCGATCTCATCCTCCGGAAGCCAGCTTCCCTGGTCTATCAACGGCTGGTCTCTTCCGGGCTTGCCTTATTATCCTTGTTCCGATAAGATTGCGGGGGGATGCAATATGTCGTATCTTGTAAAACTGGATCAATTTGAAGGCCCTCTGGACTTGCTCCTTCATCTGATCTCCAAATCAAAAGTTCAGATAGAAGATGTGTCCATTACGGAAATCACGGAACAGTATCTGGAAACCTTACATAAAATGAAGCAATTTGACATTGAGATTGCCAGTGAGTTTCTTGTTATGGCATCCACCCTCCTGTATATCAAATCCTGTCTTCTGATTCCCAAAAGCAAGCCGGGTCCGGAGGAAGAGGAGGAAATCGATCCAAAGCAGGAGCTGATTACCAGACTCCGGGAGTACCGTAAATACAAGGAGGCGGGAAACTGGCTAAGGGAAAGGGAAGTGTATTATTCGAGGGTATTCTATAAGCTTCCTGAGGAGGTTCCTGTTGAGAAGAGAAAGGAATTTCTTCCTCCCGATGTTTCACCTGCACTTTTGTGCCAAACCTTCATGGAGCTTCTGGATCATGTAAATGACATGGAGAAAAGGAGAGGAAAAGTCGTTCCAGTGGTCCATGAAATCAAACGGGATCCCGTCCTGTTAAAGGAACGGGTTACCCAGCTGAGAGAATATTTTGACCAGTGTGCTCAGACCACCTTTTTTAAAATGCTTCAAAGTGAAGATCGGGACAATACGAAGGATGAAATTATTGTCACCTTCCTTGCTTTGCTGGTATTGCTGAAAGAGAATGATATCGTCCTGCAACAGGAATATCCTTTTGAGGATATTCGGATCAAAAGGAAAGGAGTCGTATATGGATGAAAGAGAAAGGATGGCCATCGTGGAATCCATCCTTTTTGTATCCGGCGATCCCGTGGATGTCCGGGACATTGCAAAAATATTGGACATGGATCTGCGTCCGGTCCGTAAACTCATGAAAAAAATGACAGACTGCCACAACTTTGAGCGCCGTGGCCTTCAGATCATCCGGATAAATGATATGTATCAGCTGGCGACCCGGCCGGAGTTCAGCTCCTATGTCGAAAAATATATTGGTCAGCAATCCATGCAGGGCCTGTCTCAGGCCTGTCTGGAAACCCTCGCTGTCATTGCTTACCGTCAGCCGGTTACGAAGAGCGATATGGAAGCCATTCGCGGAGTAAAGTGCGATCATACCGTGACCATTCTTCAAAGCCGTGGCTTCATTCAGGAGGTGGACAGGCTGGATACGCCGGGGCGCCCGTACCTCTATGGAACGACAGACCTTTTTCTGCGTAGTTTTGGGCTCTCCAGCATAGAAAATCTCCCCCCCCTGGACCCGGTACAGCCGGAACCCGGCACTTCCTGACCGGACCCGTCCTTCCCAGCGTATTTTATTTCTGAATTGAGAAAAAATAGAAAAAAGCGTTGGGGTGGTGATGGATTGTACCTGCTTCTTTTTCTTGCCATATTTCTGGGATTTTTACTTTTACTGCTGATGAGGAAGACGCAGCTGGAGATAAACATTATCATTAAGAACGGAAAAAATTTTTCTTTTCTTATCCTTCGTATGCTGAAATTTATCAGAATCCGTGTCAATTTGCCGGTACAGAAAGGTAAGAAGGCCGGGGAAGGAACGTTTCTGCACAGAACAGATTCTGACAGGAAAAAAAAGTCCTCTTCGGAGAATCGGCTGAAGAAGATAAAAAAGCTGGCGCGCTTGCGAAAAGAAGCAAAACTGCCGCTCAATTATATAAAGTCCGGAATAGAAGTGGATAATCTAACAGTTTGTACCCGATTTGGTACGGGCGATGCTGCGGTCACTGCATGGCTCAGCGGTGGCCTGTATTCCGTTTTTGCCCTTATTATTCCATATCTCAAAAACAATTACCACCTGAAAAAGCAAAAGCTTCAAATTGTACCCTGTTATCAGGGCCGGATGTTTGATCTGGATCTTGACTGCATAATACAATTTAAAATAAGCCATATTATTATTGCAGGCTTCAAAATGCTGAAACAGGAATTTCAAAAAAGAGCAGGGCGGTGAAAAAATGGTCGAACATCCAATTGATAATATCATGAAGACCACTATGGAAAATCTGAAGGAAATGATTGATGTCAATACCATTGTAGGAGATGCAGTGGAAACATCGGAAGGTACGGTCATCATTCCTATTTCCAAAGTCTCGTTTGGTTTTGCAGCAGGAGGCGGGGAATATAAAGAGGACAAGGCTGGAGCAAAAAAGAGCACAGCAGAGGATACAGAAGGAGAAATGCCTTTTGCAGGAGGAAGCGGTGCCGGAGTCTCTGTGAACCCCATTGCGTTTTTGGTTGTCGGGGAGGATCGCATCAAATTGCTGCCGGTACAGTTCCACTCCGCTGCAGATCGAATGATAGATCTTATCCCTACCGTTGTGGAGGAACTACAGAACAGGATGGGGAAAGAGAAGAAACCAACCAGGCAAAAGGAAAAGAAAACAGAAACCATCATAACAAATGAACCACAATAAGGCGGCTGGCAAGCCGCTTTTGTTTGTTACATTTACAAGGAAAGGAGCCGGGCTTTTGAAAACGGGTAAAGTCATACTGGCTGCTGTTTTGTTCTTTTTTTGTGCAAACCCCGCTGCTTTTGCAGAGATTCCGGATTGTCCGGAATGTACCGGGGAGGCAGCTGTTCTGATGGATGGATCCAGCGGGCGCGTCCTGTATGAGAAAGACAGCCATCGGAAGCTTCCCATGGCCAGCACGACCAAAATCATGACAGCGATTACCGCATTGGAATACGGAAAACCGGAAGACATCGTCGTCATACCGCCGGAAGCTTCCGGCGTGGAAGGATCCTCCATCTGGCTGTCTCCAGGGGAGCATCAGACCCTGAAGGATCTTTTGTATGGACTGATGCTGCGGTCCGGAAACGATGCTGCCACTGCGATCGCTCTCCATATTGGAGGCTCTGTTGAAAATTTTGCCGATATGATGAACGCTCTGGCCCGAAAGATTGGTGCAGTGGACAGCAGCTTTTTAAATCCGCACGGATTGCCGGACGACAATCATTACACCACGGCATACGACCTGGCCCGGATTACGGCGTATGGATTGAAGAGTCCGGGATTCCGGGAAATTGTGTCAACGAAATACCATACAATACCATGGGAAGGGCATGAATGGGACCGGGCGATGAAAAACGAGAACAAGCTTCTCTGGAACTATGAAGGAGCCAATGGAGTAAAAACCGGGTACACCAAAAAAGCCGGAAGATGCTTCGTCGGTTCTGCGAAGCGGGATCAGCTGCAATTAATTGCCGTCGTTTTGAATTGCGGACCCATGTTTGAAGAAAGTGCTGCATTGTTGGATTATGGGTTTGAAAACTATAAAAAATATGATATATATAATAAGGGTGATCGGATCCGCACGGTATCCGTCGACAAGGGAAAATGCAGTGAAGTCTCTTTGGTTGCCGGGAAAGGCTACGCAATTGCCCTGAAGCCGGGAGAAAAAGAGAAACTTCATATGGAAACTGTACTGCCGGAATCAGTGAAAGCTCCTTTGATTGCGGGGAAAAAGGCAGGGACGGTAAAGATATTTTTGGGAGACCATTTGATGGGCAGCATTCCTGTTGTTGCGGCAAAAAACGTGGAAAAGCAGAATTTTTGGGATCTGTTTCGCAGAATGGTGAACATTTGGAGGTAAGTCCCGTTGATGCGGTTACAGAAATATATGGCACACTGCGGCGTTGGCTCAAGAAGAAAGTGTGAAAAAATCATAGAAGAAGGCAGAGTCTGTCAGAACGGCAAAAAAGTGGACCGGATGGGAGTCATGGTGGACCCGGAGAAAGACAGGATTGCGGTGGATGGAAAGCGGATTCAGATGCCCTGCGAAGCCAGGGCTTATATCCTCCTCAACAAGCCCAGGGGTACCATTACGTCTGTTCATGATCAATTTAACCGGGAAACTGTGTTGGATCGGATCGATTGGAAAGGGGCCCGCATTTATCCGGTAGGCAGACTGGATTATGACACGGAAGGGCTTCTGCTGTTGACCAATGACGGAGAGCTGACTTTTGAAATGACACATCCAAGCCATCAGATAGAGAAGGAATACTTTTGCATCGTAAAGGGAAATCCAAGCCCTGATCAGCTGGACAGGCTGAGAGCAGGAGTGGACATAGGCGGATTCATAACTTCTCCTGCTAAAGTAAAATACCTGGGCAGGAAGCAGGGCTGTGCCCGTCTGCGGATCGTAATCAGGGAAGGCAAAAACCGTCAGGTAAGGAGAATGTTTGACGCCATCGGATGTCCGGTTGTTTTTCTCAGGCGGGAAAGGATGGGTAATGTCTGTCTGGGGAACCTGCGTCCGGGGGAATGGCGTTACCTGACAGATCGAGAGGCAACCTATCTAAAATCTTTAGCAAGGGGGAACACCAAAGAATGATTCGTTTCAGAAAGTTGAGAGTCGGAGATCTGGACGAAGTTTATCAGGATGATGAACTTCGTCCACTCATTACAGGCAAGCCAAAAGGCCGCAGGTTTGCAGCCGTTGTGGATGAGGAAGAACAGATTCTCGGAGGAGTAAGCGGATATCTGAAAGATAAGGCGGCTTATATACAATGCGTTATTCTGAAGGACATGAAGCAGAAAGATGTGTATCAGGATGGTCTGATTCGTTCTTTGATTCATTTTCTGGACCTGGACGGTGCAGAATATTTATTTGTCCGGAGAGAAAAGGATGAAGCCCTGTACCGGAAGATTGGCTTTCAGCCCATTCGGGCGGAAATCAGGAAACAAAGCGCAGAAATTCCGGATGCGCTTCAAAAGGGTGATATTCTTTGGCTGAATCTGAAAGATTTTTTTGAGGAATCGTCCCAGCAGGGTTGTTGAAAAAGACATGATACAGGAGGAACTTTTATGCATAAAAATAGCTTATTATTTAACAAAAGGAATTGGAAAGGAAGCAGGAATAAAAGACTTTATATAGAATATTAGAATTGGAAGGATTTTTGCTGTTATTTTAATTGAACAGTTGCAAACTGTTTTATCTATATATTGTTAATTACGTCTGGAGGTTTTTGAATGTCTACAGAAAAAAAGCGAACAGAAATGCAGGATAAAAAACGGTCTTTGCAATTGGGCGGAGGCCAGGATAAAATCAACAAGCAGCATGAAAAAGGCAAGCTGACCGCCCGGGAAAGAATCAGGAAACTGGTGGATCCAGGCAGCTTTGTGGAACTGGATGCTTTTGTAACCCATCGGTGTACAGATTTTGACATGGACCAGGTGGATGCTCCGGCAGACGGGGTAGTGGCAGGATATGCCACAGTTGACAATCGACCCGTTTATTTGTATTCCCAGGACTTTACCGTACTGGGGGGATCCCTTGGAGAGATGCATGCCAAAAAAATCACGAAAGTCATGGATATGGCCATGAAAATGGGTTGCCCTGTCCTGTGTCTCAATGATTCCGGCGGCGCCCGGATTCAGGAGGGCATTGACGGACTCAGCGGATATGGTGATATCTTTCTCCACAACACCATGGCATCCGGTGTCATTCCGCAAATTTCCGTTATTCTTGGCCCCTGCGCAGGCGGTGCAGTTTATTCCCCGGCATTGACGGATTTCATATTTATGGTGGATGATGTCAGCAAGATGTTCATCACCGGCCCACAGGTTGTTCAGGCTGCCACCGGTGAAAAGGTAACCGCCGAAGAGCTGGGGGGTGCCAAAACACACAATGAGGTAAGTGGAGTGGCCCACTTTGAATGCAGTTCCGAAGAGGAATGTTTTACAGCCATTCGTACTCTTCTGTCCTATCTCCCTCAAAACAATCTGGAGGATGCTCCGGTGGTTTCTTCCAATGATGATATCAACCGATTGTCGCCGGAGCTGAATACCATCCTTCCGGACAATTCCAGTCAGGCTTATGATATCAAGGATGTCATCAAACAAATAACGGATAACGGAGAATTTTTTGAAATCCAATCCTTGTTTGCCCGGAATATTGTCATCGGTTTTGCCCGGCTCAACGGAAAGTCCATTGGAATCGTTGCCAACCAGCCGAAAGTAAAAGCAGGATCTCTGGATATTGATTCTTCGGACAAGGCGGCCAGGTTTATCCGATTCTGCGACTGCTTCAATATCCCCATTGTTACCTTGACGGATGTCCCTGCATTCCTGCCCGGTGTGGACCAGGAGCATGGCGGGATTATCCGTCATGGGGCAAAACTCCTTTATGCTTATTCCGAAGCTACCGTACCAAAGGTCAATGTAATCCTGCGGAAAGCATACGGAGGCGCGTATATTGCCATGAGCAGCAAGCATCTGGGGACAGATCTGGTATTTGCATGGCCTACTGCCGAGATTGCCGTTATGGGTCCGGAGGGGGCTGCCAATATCATCTTCCATAAAGAGATCCAGGCTGCGGACAATCCAATGGAAAAACGGCAGGAAAAAATCCAGGAGTACCGGGATCAGTTTTCCACTCCCTATAAGGCAGCTGCCAGAGGATACATTGATGATGTGATCGAACCGGAAGCTACCAG
>DAINCI010000054.1:0-12381 GCA_036732425.1 Bacillota bacterium | reverse complement strand
TTGCCGAACTTTGATCCGCCGGACATCAGTTATATATACGACAGGAAGGAAGAACGGGAGACCGAAACAGACCTGCCGGAAGAAAACGTGCCGGGCGAAGATATGTTGGAGGAAGATACGTTTGACGAAGACTCTTCCAAAGACGCCCCGGATGAAAATTCCTTTTGCAACAGGGATGAGGACATAAGTTCTTTGGATACGAACGGGACAGAGGAAACCGGATATGCGGAAGGCCTGGCGTATAACAATGCAATGGGGGAACCTGTGCCGCCAATGAATCCTGCCGGATCCTATCCGAAGGGAATGTCCTATTGGGATCAGACAAAGGATTACTTCAGCCAGCTGTTTCAGAACAACACAAGTGTCTGTCCCTTTGACTATACTCCCGAAACGGAATGGGTCCGGGTGGAGGATCCGAATCCGTCGCCGTATTCCTGCTATGGGATGGGCAACTACGGCGGCAGTGGAGATACAGATCATTATCTGGTCGGCCTGGCCCGTCACAGGGAAAAGGTCCGGTATGTGATATATGGCGTGCCGGGGATTTACAGTATGGTGCCTCCCCGGTCCATGCAGGGCTATTCCAGATGGCTCCCTGTGAAAAACGGATACGGCGCAGGGTACTGGCTGCTTTATATCGACGCAATCAGCGGAAATGTTGCGTATCCTTATTAAAGGAGGAAAAAGCAAAAAAGAAAAACCGGAAAAAGGGTAGAAACAAAAATTTTATGAAATATTCCCTTTCATAATGGGCAGGGATGTGGTAAAATGAGAGAAGTAGAATTAACATATATTACTAGTTTTTACAGCGTTCGACAATAAAGGACGATTCCATGAGAAACCAGTCAAATGTTGAAGAATGTTGTTATCAAAGGAAAATTCTACGGAACTGCAATGCTGCATAACGACATCGCCTGCATCACAGGATACCGGAACCGGCCATTCCGTGCAGCCGGGCTTGTCGCGGTCCTTTACTGCGGACGTAATCTGTTTTGCGGTGCAATCAACGAATGAGGAGGAGAAGAAATGTCAACAAAGACGAGAGTGGTAGTGGTCGATGACAATCCCCACATCAGGGAAATCATGGCATCCTATATCGGCATGCAGGAAGACATGGAAGTGGCAGGAATGGCAGGGGATGGAATCAAAGGGGAAGAGATGATTCGAAACACTTTGCCGGACGTCGTATTGTTGGATATGATTATGCCGAAGATGGATGGCCTTGGGGTATTGGAGCATCTTAACCAAAGTGATCCGGAACATCTGCCTGCCATCATCTGCCTGTCCGCCGTGGGGCAGGAGGACCTGATCCGGAAAGCCATTGAGCTGGGTGCCAGATATTACATGATCAAGCCATTTGATTTTGAAATGATTCTGAACCGCATCCGGGCATTGTCCGGGGAGCCGTCTCAGCAGAGCCGGAAGGTATTTCCGTCTGCACCGCAGTCTCCCCGGAAAAACATTGAAGAGAAAATCACGGACATCTTTCTGACCATTGGGATTCCTGCCCATATCAAAGGATACCATTTTCTGAGGGAAGCAATCAAAATGGTTGTGGAGGACAACGATGTCATCAACCGGATCACCAAGGAACTGTATCCGGGCATTGCCAGAAAGTTCAATACCACCCCCAGCAAGGTGGAACGCGCCATCCGTCATTCCATTGACGTTGCCTGGAACCGCGGCCGGGTGGAGAATATCAACCAGCTCTTTGGTTATAAGGTCTATGATAAGAATGACAAGCCAACCAATGGGGAATTCATCGCATTGATTGCCGATAAACTGTCCATGGAACAATCCGCCTGAAATCTTTACCGGAACGGTTTTATTTTATGAAATTGGGTATATAATATCTGATAAAATAAAATCGATGCCGTTTTGGAGGGATGACGGGATGGCTTATAAGAAATGTCCGCGCTGTAATCTGAATTATATCCGGGATACCGATGTATTGTGCGGGATCTGCCGGAAGGAAGTGGGCAAAGCGCTTCGGAACAGGGAGGAAGAGGAATATGATATTTGTCCGGAGTGCGGCGAACATATTATAAAAGCCGGAGAAGAAATGTGTTATCAATGCAGAAAAGAGAAGGAAAAGGAAGATCCGGACGCAGAGGAGTCCCGGGGCGACTGGGATGATTTTTCCGAAGAGGAAGAGGATCGGATTTTTGAAGAGGAGGATCCGGACCTGGAGGAGGATCCGGAGCCTGAAGAATAATTTTGCGGCGGACGGACAAACTAATGCAGGTGATTGATAAGCGGATGGGATGTGAAGATGTGATCAATGCGGAAGCTTTGTCCAGGGTCCGGGAAGCAGTGGAATCCAATATAGGACAAAAGGTCAGGCTGAAGGCAAACCGGGGACGAAAAAGAACATATATCAGGGAAGGCGTTATTGTGGATACCTATGGCAATATTTTCACAGTGGAAGTGGATGTCAACAAAAAGTCCGTGCAAACCCTTTCCTATACTTATTCCGACATTCTGACCTCCAATGTGGAGCTCACGGTATGCAGCAGCAATAAAAAAATTTGTGTCAGCTGACGCAAACGGGCAGCTTAAAAAATGAAGGCGTTCAAGCCTTCTTTTTTTATCATAATTATCGCATAATTATCGTTTCCCCCTTATATGATATAGTATGAAATTTTTATGGACAAATAAGGATCAGAGGAGGGGGAGCAACATTGGCAATCGAATGCAGTAGGAATTTGATGAAACTGAACCAGGTAGTTGGTGAGGAATCATCCCAGGCGCTGGTTGAGGGCGAAATAAATGTACCGGATTCCAGGGAACCGGTGGTGCGGATATTGGATATAAGCTGTGATGCAATCATCAACAGTCATGAAGTCATTCAGGATAAGATCATGGTGGAAGGGATTCTGCGCTATGACGCCCTGTATATCCCGGAAGGGGAGGACGCCGCAGTGGATGCCGTGGATGCTGAAATCGGGTTTACCCAGTATCTTGAAATGCCCGGCGTTCAGCCCGGGATGACTTCACGGCTCCAACTGGATGTGGAGCATATCGATTACGAGCTGGTTTCGGGAAGGAGGATCAATGTAAAAGCTGTTCTGAATCTATACGGCCGGGTCAGCCAGGTCATGGAACTGGAAGCCGTTCAGGATTTTACCGGTCTAACGGATGTGGAAGCCCTGACAGATCATATCCGCACCTCAGTAAGCGGGGAAGCCGGGAATGCGCAGACCATGGTGCGGGAAGACCTGGAGCTTTCCGATTCCATGCCGTCCATTCTGAAAATTTTGCGGAAGGAGGCAAGGGTTCAGATTCAGGAAAAAAAGGCAGTGGACAACAAGGTCGTGGTACATGGTGATGTGGATCTGAATCTTCTCTATCTTTGTGACGATGAGGAGGATCCGGTCCAGTTCCTGGAGCAGAGCATTCCATTCAGTCATTCCGTGGACATTCCGGGTGCGTATCAGGGTATGGACTGCACGGCGGAGGTAACGGTTTCTGAGTTTTATACGGACCCGCGGGAGAACATCAACAACGAGCTGCGGATCGTCGATGCGGAACTGATTCTCAATCTGGAGGTGCAGGTATTTGAAACGCAGGAAGATGAGATTCTTATAGATGCCTACAGCCCTTCTGTTCCCATGGAACTGAAGAAACGGAAGATCAAACTTCAGCAATTTGCGGGAGAAACCCAGGAACAGACGGTGGTAAAGGAAAGCATCACCTTTCCCGAAGGAGTGCCAAAAGCCAGAAAGATTTTGTATGTGGATGCCACACCGTCCATAGCTGAGGAAAGGGCCGGGGACGGAAAGGTCCTGCTGGAAGGGATTCTGTCCGTCCAGGTGGTGTATCAGACCAATGAATCCGCTCTGCTGATCGGAAGCTTCCGTGAGGACGTTCCTTTTCAGCACACCCTTACCATGGAGGATATCGACAGCGGCATGGAATGCCGGAGTGAAGCGGTCACGGAGCATACGGACGCAACCTTGCTGGCACAGGACGAGGTGGAGCTGAAGGCTGCCGTTCTCCTGAAAACCAGTGTAACGCGTACCATAGAAAAGGAGATCATCATCGGAGCCGAAGAATCGGAAAACTTGTCCGCCGGGGCGCCGGGAATCTATATCTATTTTGTTCAGCCAGGCGATAATCTCTGGAATGTTGCAAAGAAATACAATACCACCATTTCCGATATCCTGAAGTACAATGAAACGGCAGAGGAGGAATCCGAACTGGTTCCGGGGACAAAGTTGATGATCTTCAAAAAGCTGGAAAGCTCCGTGGTCTGATGGTATCGGAATCCTGGACTTTTTATGCCTGAACACTGTGGAAAAACCGGCAACCGTTTTTCCACAGTTTTTCTATTCACGCAGTTTTTTCTTTTCCCATGGAAAACAATTCCCTGATGATCTCTTTGTAGAAGGAGCGCTTTGCGGTATAATGAGAAACAAGGTGAAAAAAGGAATGAGGAACAAAGGGAAGAAAGGAAGATACGGGATTGATGCGGAAGATCAGGCTCAGAGCCCCCGGGAAAATCAACTGGACTCTGGATGTAACCGGCCGGCGGCCCGACGGATATCATGAAGTGGAGATGCTCCTGCAGTCCATCGGACTCTGGGATGAAATCATTCTGACCGAAAGAAGGAAAGACATCCGGATTGTCGGCGATTTGCAGGGCATTCCCCGGAACGGGGACAATCTGGCGGTAAAGGCGGCAGAGCAGATCCGGCAAAGCTGCGGGGCGGACGCCGGTGTGGACATTGCAATTTACAAGAAGATTCCGGTTGCCGCCGGTCTGGCAGGTGGCAGCTCGGATGCGGCAGCGGTACTGATTGGATTGAATGCCCTCTGGGATCTTGACTTGCCGGGGGAAAGGCTGTGGCAGCTTGGAAGCAGGCTGGGTGCGGATGTCCCGTTCTGCATTCCGGGAGGAACGGCGGTGGCCCGGGGGATTGGGGACAAGCTGACGCCTTTGCCTCCGTTGGAAGGGATCTGGCTGGTTCTGGTCAAGCCGCCCTTTGGGGTATCCACTGCTTCGGTTTATGGGGCATTGTCCATGGAGAGAACGACCGGACATCCCAACTGGAAAAAGGCATATGACAGTCTGCAGGCGGCGGATTTTGCCGGCTTTCCCCAGGAAACGGCCAATGTTCTGGAGCCGGTTACCCGGGCTCAGCATCCGGAGATCCGTGAGATCCGTCAGGCACTCCGGAAAGCAGGCGCTGTCGCCGTCAGTATGACCGGAAGCGGTCCTGCGGTCTTTGGTGTCTTTCCGGATTACAGACAGGCGCAGAGGGCGTCGGAAAAGCTGAAGGAGCACTTTGCGAAAACATCCCAGGTATATCTGGTGGAAACTTTGGGGCAGGGGGTAGAAATTATCCCATCTGTATAGGTATAAACTTCTGTAATCCGTCAATACTCCTAAATGGAAATGATTTGATTACGGGGGTATGGTTGATATGAAGAAGCGCGTTTGGATCTCTCTGGCGATGGCGGTTCTGATTGCCTTTTCCTTTACCTGGTCCGGCAGGGACCAGACACCGGAAAGGGATGACCTGATCCGGCTGCATGTGATTGCCAACAGCGATTCGCCGGAGGATCAGGCCCTGAAGCTGCGGATACGGGACCAGCTGCTTCTGTCTTTGGGGAGCACGTTTCAGAAAACGCATTCCATGAGTCAGGCCAGGGAAGTGATCCGGGAGAACCTGGACGAAGTGGAGTCCATCGCCCGGGCAGAGATCCAAAGATCCGGATACGATTACCCGGTCCGGGCACAGCTTGGAATATTTCCGTTTCCAACGAAGGCATACGGGGATGTGGTGTATCCCGCGGGAAGCTATGAGGCCCTTCGTATTGTAATCGGAAAAGGAACCGGCGCGAATTGGTGGTGTGTGATGTTTCCTCCCCTTTGTTTTGTGGATGTGTCCGGTGGTGTGGCAAAGAGACCCGCCGAGGAGGCAAAGCGCCCTGCGAAGGATGTACAGGAAGCCGCTTCGGACGAAGTTCGGCCGAAATCTGCTCCTGACGAAAGCCGGCAGGAGCCCGGGAAGGCCGCCGGGAAACCGGACTTGTCCGGACAGGAGCAGGCGTCCGAGACAAAGGTTGTCTATACGTTTAAGGTGGTGGAATGGTGGAAGAGTGTCCGGGCATGGGCCGCGCATCTTTTTTCATAAAATGAATCCCCGAACCGCCGGAGAAATTTGTTTTTCCGGCGGTTCTTTTTTTTTCGGCAAGGTATAGCAGCGCAGTACTGCGATTGGAATAAAAGGAAACTTTTAACTTGTATATCCTATTTTGGTTAACGGAAAATAATACCGAAGCTTTGCAGAGAAAGGAAGAATAATATGAATCAGAAACAAAAGCTTGCGGCAGGTTCCCTGCTGCTGTCCCTGTTGATCTGTGCCGGAATGATTCTGGAATCCGTCCGGGAAGGAAAGCCGGCAGCTTCGGGCAAAGGTGACAATTCCAATGATGTGTATCTTCTGGCCCAGGTCGTGCATGGTGAAGCAAGAGGCGAGCCCTATATCGGCAAAGTCGCTGTGGCTGCCGTGATACTGAACCGGGTCAGGAGCCCCAAATTTCCCAATACCATCGCCGGCGTGGTTTACCAGCCCCATGCCTTTACCTGCGTGACGGACGGGCAGATCAACCTGACGCCGGACAGCGAATCCATCCGGGCTGCGAGGGATGCCATGAATGGATGGGATCCTTCCTATGGAGCCATTTATTACTACAACCCTGCAACGTCCACCAGCGCCTGGATATGGAGCCGAACCACTCATATCACCATCGGCAAGCACAGGTTTGCAACCTGATGGAAACGGAGGAAAAATCATGACGGTATCAATAAAAGCAAAATGGGTCCTGCCTGTTATACTGGCAGTCGTCCTGATCGTGACGGGGGCTTGGGGATTCAGTCAATATCGGATCAATCAGCAGTATCGGATTCATATGGAAAACATCTATCAAAAGTCCTTTTATGAGCTGGTGGGGAATGTCGGAAGTGTGGAATCCTCCCTGGTCAAGCTTATGGTCAGCGGCGATGAGAACCAGCATGGGAAGCTTCTCTCGGAAATCAGCCGTCAGGCGGATGCTGCCCAGATGGATCTGGGGCAATTGCCGGTGTCCCATGTCGCCCTGGACAAAACGTCAAAGTATCTCAATCAGTTATCGGATTATTCTTATTATCTGAATCGAAAGGTTTCCGATGGAACGTCCATCAGCGCGGAGGAAATGAAAAATCTGAAGACGCTTCGTGAGAACGCAGTCCGGCTGAGTCAGGACCTGAGGGATCTGAACCGGGAGGCCATGGAAAAGAAATCCGGATGGGGACAATTTATCAAAAACGGGAATTCGGATTTTTACAAGGTGTCAGATGATCTTTATACCAAACAATTTACCGAGATACAGAAAACCGGAATCAATTATCCGAGACTGATTTATGACGGCCCGTTTACCGAGATATCGGAGCGGGCAGGAGGCACCGCCCTGAAGGGATCCGCAATCACTCAGGAGCAGGCAAAAGCCATTGCCGTAAGCTTTGTGGGGAAGGGAAGGGTATCAAAGGTGAAAAATACGTCGGACAGTTCCAATGGGCCTCTGGACACCTGGGGAGTGAACATCTGGACCAAAGAGGATCCGAAATCGCCGGCTTATGTAGCCGTCAGCAAAAAAGGCGGAAAGGTGGTAACGATGATCAGCAGCCATACATCCGGCAGTGCCGGGCTTTCCATCGGGGAAGCCACAAAACGGGCCAAAAAGTTTCTGGACGAAAGCGGATACCCTGGCATGGTTCCGACTTATCAACAGAATTTTGACGGCACGTCCACCATCAATTTTGCCTATGCGGAAAAAGGCACCATCGTATATCCCGACCTGATCAAGGTGAAAATAGGATTGGATGACGGAAAAATCTTTGGTTTTGAAGCAGGGAACTATCTGACCGCCCACAAGGAGCGAAATCCGGGACAGCCGAAGCTGAGCATGGAAGAAGCGCGGAAGCGGATCCATCCCAATCTGAAAATTACTTCCTCCCGGACGGCCATTATCCCCACGGAAAGCAGAAGCGAACGTTTTTGTTATGAATTCAAGGGGGAATACGGAGGAAACCGGTTCATTGTGTATCTGGATGCCAATACAGGGGAAGAGGCGGATATTCTTCAGATCATCGATACGGAAAACGGTTCCCTGACCATGTAAAAAAATTTTGCGGCAGAAACCCCATTATTTGTCGGGCATAGTGAAAAAACAGCCGGGCAAACTAGTTCTGCAGGGATGAAAAAAGGAATGCCGGGAATCCGGACTGCAAAACCAGGGAGGTATCGATTATGGCGAGACGAAATGGAATGATGTCGGATAATCTGAAGACGGAAATAGCAAAGGAACTTGGAGTGTATGACACCGTGAAGAGGGAAGGCTGGGGAAGTGTATCTTCCAGGGACTGCGGCAGAATTGTTCAAAAAGCAATTGAATATGCGGAGAAATCCATGGCCGGAGCTCAGAAGTAGCCTGAAATCGATATTTCACAACCGGAAAAGCGGAGAATATTCTCCGCTTTTCTTCTTTTTGGAGGTTGTTTTCATGAAATCATCATAGTAGAATAGAGCTGACAAATGAGGAGGTTTTTTTAGGTATGGACGAGCGTCCCATCGGGGTTTTTGATTCGGGTCTGGGAGGCCTGACTGTGGTAAAGGAGCTCCTGACGGAGCTTCCAGATGAAAGTATTGTTTATTTTGGAGATACGGCGCGGATTCCGTACGGGACCCGCTCCAGGGAAATCGTTACAAAGTATTCTGCACAATGTGTCCGGTTTTTGCTGAGCAAGGGAATCAAGATGGTGGTCATTGCCTGCAATACCGTCAGTTCCAACAGTCTGGAAGCATTGAAGGCGCAGTTTGACATCCCCATTCTGGGCGTCATTGCTCCCGGCGCCAGGGCGGCTGCAGCCGCCACCCGGAACGGCAGAATCGGTGTCATTGGGACATTGGGCACGATCCGCAGCAAAGCCTATCCGAATGCCATCCGGGAAATCAATCCGGATCTTCTGGTCCTGGAGGAAGCCTGTTCCCTTTTTGTGCCCATCGTGGAGGAGGGATGGAGCAATACGGAGATGGCACGGCTTACGGCGGAACGGTATCTGAAGGGCCTGAAAAGGCAGAAGGTGGATACCGTGGTCCTGGGATGTACGCATTATCCCCTGCTGGGATCGGTCATTTCAGGCGTGATGGGGTCCGGGGTGACGCTGATCAATCCGGCTCTTGGCGCAGCCCGTGAAGCCAGGGAAGTGCTGAAGGGGAGGGACATGCTGCGGGGATCCGGTCCGGATCCGGCCCTGAGTTTTTATGTCAGCGACTTCGGGCAGGGCTTTCAGCAGATCGGCAGTCATTTTTTAAATCGGGAAATTGCCGCGGAATGTGTCAATATAGAAAAATATTGAGCTCTCAGGTCATTGGAGGAGGAGTTTGGAATGGGCAGGAAAATACTGTTGAGAATCCGGGGGAGCCGTCTGGACAGGGATGGGAAGAGCAATACCATGGAGCTTATTACGGAAGGACATCTGTCTGAAAAAGACGGGATTTATTATATTGAATATGAAGAAAGCCGGATATCCGGCATGGAAGGCGTGAAGAACCTGATTTCGGTCCGGGAGGACAAGGTGTCCATGCAGCGTTCCGGCTCCCGGCCGGATCATTTTCTGTTTGAACAGGGGAAAAAATACATGAACAGCTATCAGACTTCCTGCGGCGCGTTGCAAATGGGGATTTATCCAATTGAGGTGACCCATGAGATGGGTGAGAATCAGGGGCAGGTGGATTTGAAATATCAGCTGGATATCGGCGGAAGACATACGGGGACCGGTGAACTGGAGCTGTTTTACAGCTAGCAGATTCTCCTGATAATGACATTCGAATTTATACAGATTTTATAATTTTTGCATTTTTAGTTGACGAATTGCAAATTATATATTATGATAATTGAGGACGATGGGCATGTGCCCTGGTAGGAATACCGGGCGCTTATTATGGCGTTGATTTGAATTTTTGTTTTATCGCCATATTTACTTTTCTTTTGATGATTTTTCAGGGCTTATATGCATCAACGGATGAATTACGGATGAAAGTAATGGCAATAATATTGATAAAGTAAAATAGTAAATCGAAGCAATACGGGAAACGTTTATATATCTGACCGGTTCTCTTTTATGTATTGCTACAGGCTTGCCTTTGATTGTATTCCATTTTTATCCTGTCTGCAAACCTTACAGAAAGCGATCATTACCAATTACACATTGTCTCATGAGAGAACAGTAATAAGAGAAAGAGAGGAAAGATGTTTTGGATCTGAATAATCTAAGGAATAACACAATTCTGGAATTGAGGGATTTTGGGAAGAAGCTTGGAATTAAAAGCGTGACCAGATATCGAAAAGAGCAGCTGATAGGCATCGTTGAGGAGAAGCTGACCGGATTGCCTCAGACAGAGAGGAAGCAATTGATTGAGGATCAGATGGAGGAAGATGCCCGGAAGGCAGAGGCTGTCCCCCAGACTCCGGTGAAACGAAGGAGGGGCCGTCCCACCAAGGCAGAGGCCGCCGCAAGGAAAGCAGCGGAAGAGGCGGCAAAGGAAACGGGGGAAAAGCAGGAAACGGAAAAGGACGAAGCCCCGGAAGAAGCTGCAAAAACCCCGGCGCCGAAGGAGACAGAGGGTACAGATGGGGAAGCCGCAGGAATGGTGGATAAGCGATCCTCCCAAAGGGATACACAGGAAACCGGCATCCATGGCGTCCGGAACGCCCATACCTCCACCCGGCCGGGACCTCATCGGATTTCCCGGAACGGGCATTCCTTCAACGGAAGTCATACCCCACATCTTTCGGATTCCCACGAAGCAGGCGGCAGATATCAGGAAAATAAAAATCATGAAGATCCCGGGGAAAGCACATCGGCGGATACAGCAAACGAACAGGAAGGCACGGAAGAATACGAAAAAAAGGTTGCTTATGCGAGAAAATACTATAACACATCCAATCCTGCCATTCCGGGCCTTTTGAACAACGGAGACGTAGGGGACGCGGAAGGGGTGCTTGAGGTACTTCCCGACGGATATGGATTTCTCCGGACGGAAAATTATATGCCGGGCAACAAGGACATTTATATTTCCCAGTCCCAGATCCGCCGTTTCAGCCTGAAAACCGGGGATATGGTCCGCGGAAAGACCAGGCGCACCAAAGAGGGAGATAAATTCAAGGCCCTGCTGTATGTTACGGCGGTCAACGGACAGGACCCGGAGACAGCTCCCCGGCGGAGGCCGTTTGAGGATCTGACACCGATTTATCCAAACAAAAGAATCACACTGGAAAACAAGAAGAATTCCAAGGATCTGGCGACCCGGATCATCGATCTTGTTTCCCCCATTGGCATGGGCCAGAGGGGTCTGATTGTTTCTCCCCCCAAGGCAGGCAAAACGACTTTGCTGAAAAAGATTGCAAACAGCATTTCCCTCAATTTTCCGGATATTTATCTGATTGTACTGCTGATTGATGAGCGCCCCGAGGAAGTGACGGACATGCAGCGGTCCATCGACGGAGATATTGTTTATTCCACATTTGATGAGCTGCCGGAGCATCACACCAAGGTGGCGGAAATGGTGCTGGAGCGTTCGCAGCGTCTGGTGGAGCAGGGCCAGGATGTGGTTGTTCTGCTGGACAGCATTACCCGCCTTGCCAGGGCATACAATCAGACGGTGCCGTCCACCGGCAGAATATTGTCCGGCGGTCTGGATTCCTCTGCCCTTCATAAACCCAAACGATTTTTCGGCAGCGCCCGCAATATCGAGGAAGGCGGAAGCCTGACCATAATCGCCACCGCCCTGGTGGAGACCGGCAGCCGTATGGACGATGTCATTTACGAAGAATTCAAGGGCACGGGCAATATGGAAATCCATCTGGACCGCAAGCTTTCCGAAAAGAGGATTTTCCCTGCCGTGGACCTTTACAAATCCGGTACCAGGCGGGAGGAGCTGCTCATGACACAAAAAGAGCTGGAAGGGGTCTGGGCCATCCGCAAGAATCTCAGCGAGGGTCGGCCGGACCGCATTATGGAGATCATTATCAATGACCTGATGCGGACGGATTCCAACGATCAGTTCATTGATCTCATGATGAATCATTTTGCCTCTGTGGAGAAAGACGGCTATACGAGCGATCATGACAAAAATGGCTCTTATCATGACAGGGATGGCTATTCAAGCTACCGTTAAATCAAAAAATCATTGTTGCATTGCAGCAGATGGTTGTGTTATACTGAAATGGTTATGGAAGCTGTATGAAATGGAAAACAGGCAGTTTTGACAGGAAACAGGATAAGCTTTGTCACGAAAGAGGTGAGGACAATGAAGCCAAACATTCATCCAAAAT
>DAINCI010000053.1:0-12399 GCA_036732425.1 Bacillota bacterium | reverse complement strand
TTTTCTGCGATGATGCACGGGATGTCATCCAATACCGGGGGAAAAACATCTGCAAGAACTGCCTGGCGGAAATGGCCAACAGTGTGAACAATGGAAGCCTCGGGAAATAAGCTTCATCCGGCATCGAACATCATGAAAACAATTGGAAACACGAATACGCTCACCAGGTATTTCGTCAGGAAGGATATATGCAAAGGTATCCTTCCTGTATAGAGCAGCTTTATGCTGCTTTTTTATTTTCTCCCTTTTCCTTCATGGGCAGTTTACAGCCCGATGCTGAACGGGTATACTTCGCTTTTCGGGATATGTCTGTCCCGTGCCACCTGCTTCACGGCTTCTTTTTTATCCATTCCGATCCGGAGATACTCCTTCAGGTGATCCTCTATGCTGATCCGGCTGAAATCCATCCGGCTGTCCCTGCGCACTCCCTCCAGGATCACGACAAACTCACCTTTCGGCACCCTTCCCTTATAGTAATCCACCGCCTTTGCCAGGGTCATGGGCAAAACTTCCTCATGGATCTTGGTCAGCTCCCTTACAATGGTGATCCGGCGATCCCCCAGTCCCGCCAGCAAATCATTCAGAAGGGAAATCAGCCGATGGGGCGCCTCATAGAGGATCACAGTGCGTTCCTCCTCCCGGAGCAGCTGAATCCGCGTCCGACGCTCCTTTCCTTCCCTGGGCAGAAACCCTTCAAACACAAAGCGTTCTGCCGAAAGTCCGGACAATACCAGAGCAGACAGGGAAGCAGACGGACCGGGCAGAATCGAAACCGGAACATCGGCTTCCTGTGCCAGAACAGAAAGATCCGCCCCCGGATCGGATATCCCGGGCATGCCGGCATCGGAAACCACCACAACCTTCTGTCCCTGCTGTACCCTGCGAATGATCTCCGGCCCCTTTTCCCGCCGGTTATGCTCGTGATAGGAGATCAGGGGTTTGGAGATTCCATAGTGATTCAGAAGCTTCAGGGTATGACGGGTGTCCTCTGCCGCAATACAGTCCGCTTCCTTCAATATCCGAAGTGCCCGCAGAGTGATATCCTCCAGATTCCCAATGGGCGTCCCGCAAAGATAGAGCATTCCCGGGCCCATTGGACCCTTGCCGTGACAGTCTGTTTTGTTCCTGTTCATCCCCTGTTCCATCTTTCCTTTCTCTTCCACAACAGCTTTCTTCTCTTCCGTAACAGGTATATGGTATATTTCCATCAATTCCTTTGTATATTGCCCGTTTTCCTGGTAGATAAACAACGGAGGAAGCCAGCACAAAGGAGACTTGCCAAAACGCTCCGCCTCCACCAGAATCCGGTTCGGCGCTTTGCCGGACTGCGGATGAACCGTACGGATTCGTTTCGGCTCCAGCCGGTGCTGCCGCATTCCGGTCAGAATATCCGTCAGACGATCGGCCCTATGGATCATGACCAGACGTCCTCCCGGGGCCAGGAGCCCGGAGGCAGCAGCCAATACGTCATCCAGCGTACACAATATCTCATGTCTTGCAATGGCTTTGGCATCCCGGGGATTCACCGCCCCGCTGCCTGCCTTCCGGTAGGGGGGGTTGGACACGACCAGGGTAAACCGGTTTTTGCCCAGCACATCCGGGGCTTTCTTCAAATCCCCGGTCAGAATCCGGACATGGGACTCCAAACCATTCAGCCGGATACTTCGATTTGCCATTTCCACCATATCCGGCTGAATCTCCATCCCATAAATCTCCGCATCCGGCATTCTTCCGGCCAGCAAAATTGGAAGGACCCCGGTGCCTGTCCCCAGATCCACCGCTCTGTCTCCCTTTTTGATATCCGCAAAATGGGACAACAGAACCGCATCCACCCCAAAACAGAACTTCCGGGTATCCTGAATGATCCGGAGTCCTTTATACTGCAGGTCATCCAGCCGCTCAAACTCCCCCAGGGGAACCCGGCAATCCCCGCAGGCCGGACATTTGTTTTCTTCCATCATACTGTTTGAATCCAGACCTTTCTTTCCCCGGAGCAGAAAAATCATCCTGATTGTATCGAACAATGCGGAACCTGTCCAGTCCAAAAAATAACAGGATCCGGCAGCAGGCACGCAAAAATGAAAGCACTTCGGATAAAAGATCCAAAGTGCCTCATAAAGGGGGTCTATCTTAAATCATCGTTCAGAATTAAACGGTTCAACTTTTACCACCATCTTTGATCCGGGCACAGAAAACTTTCTCTTCGGCAGCCAGGCAATCACTTCCTTGCGGAAGACAGACCCTGCAGCTTTGCGTCCCACCGTTTCCAATGGTTTGCTCTTATCGGTAAAAAGTCGAAGGCTTTAATACCTAAGATGATCAAGTATGTTTCTATTATAGCATAAAAAAGGAACTCTGTCCTGTATATCATGAAAGATATCCAAAAAAGATTTTTTCGACGATATACAAAAAGGTATCCGCCTGCGGCTATCTTTCCTTTTCCTGCCGGCCCAGCGGATTTACCGCTTCCCGCCGTTCCACGAGGATCCCCGCTCCGGCCGGATCCAGCTCTATAAACTGCCTTGCTCCGGCTTCTGCAAGCGCATTCCGGGTCCTTTCCGGATCCGGTGTCAGGGCAATAATAGTACCGCCGCCACCGGCTCCTGCCAGCTTGGCGCCCAAAGCGCCGCTCCGCTTTGCAATCCGGATCATGGCATTGTTCCGCCCTCCGGAATCGCACAAGCTGTCCTGAATCCCATGGTTCTTGTTCATCAGAAATCCAAGTTTCTCCCAGTCCTCCGACAGCAGGGCCTTTTTTCCTTCCCTTGCAATATGGGCAATCTCCCGATAGCCCCGGATCAATTCCGGATCGCCCTCCAGCCATCGCTCCCGCAGAGGCCTGTGAAATTCACCGGAATCGTGCCGGATCCCGGTATGGGCTATCACAAAGGGCAGCTGATCCACAAAAGGATGAAGAGGCTCCACCGTGGCATAGATCTCCCTGTCCAGGTCCTTATAGTATTCCTTGCCACGGAAATCCAGATAATTCAGACCGCCAAACGTCGTCATGTAGGCATCCTGATAACCGCACTGGCATTTCATGTAATTCAGCTCGATGATCCGGTTCAGCTCTGCAAGCTGATACGGGGAATGCTTCTCTCCGATATAGGACAGCACAGCGGACTGAATCGCGGACAACAGGGCCGTGGAGCCTGCCAGTCCGGCCTGCACAGGGATATCGCTTCCAAATCGGATGTCCGCCTTCAGATCATACAGGTGGTAATAGCGGAGCACCGAACGAACGATATCAAAGCGATCCTTTCGATTGTCAAAATCGTTCCGCCACATCAGGGTCTGCTTCTCCCCGTCATTTTCCACGGTCAGCCGATCGCTTTCCTCCATCTCCACCCATGCCCGGTTTGAAATGGCACAGGCAATCATGGTGCCGCCATATCCATCGGTTGGATTACCGATAACCCCCGCCCTGCCGGGAGCCGTTACTCGAATCATTTGCTTTCCCCCACTCGTATTTTAACAAGAACTGAGAATTCTCCCATCTCTGCAGGCAGTGAGCAGACCTCCCGGTCGGAAGCCGTTCACAAATGGAACTTTTGAATCAGATATTGCTTCAGCTGATATCCGTACTTCTCATCTTCCAGTGCAAAATCCACAAAGGCCTCATAATAGGAACGGATATTTCCAATATCGTACCGCTTCTCCCTCCCGGTCAGGGAAACGGAATATCCCTTCGTCCCTTCCCTCAGCAGCAGCCGAATGGCATCGGTCAGCTGAATTTCCCCGCCCTTCCCCGGGCTTGTCCGCTCCAGGGCATCAAATATGCGATAGGGCATCACATATCTGGCGGCAATGGCCAAGGTGGAAGGCGTCTGTCCGGCGGAAGGTTTTTCAATCAGATCCTCTATTTCCACCGTCCCGCCGCATTTGTCCGTGCCTTGTTTCCCGGGCTTTATCATGCCGTATTTGTGCACGTCCCCCAATGGAACGGATTGCGTACCAATCACAAAGGATCCGGAGTCCGCTTCCGACTGATCCATCATACGCTTCAGCAGGGACCGATCTTCATCGGAATGAATAATGGAATCCCCCAACGCAATGACAAAGGGCTCCCCGCAGATAAAATCCCGGGCACAGCCGACGGCATGGCCCAGTCCCTGGGGCACACTCTGCCGGGTATAAAAATAGGAAACATCCAGGTCATGAAACTTCAGTTCCTCCAGGATATCCTGCTGGCCGCTCATGGACAGCATTTTTTCCAGCCCGGTATCCTTGTCAAAATGGTCCTCGATGGCCCGTTTCTTCTGCCCGGTAATGAACAGGATCTGAGTAATCCCGGCATCCGCCAGCTCTTCCACAATATATTGAATACATGGCTTTCTCCCCAGCGGAAGCATTTCCTTCGGCTGGGACTTGGTCAGCGGCAGCATCCTGGTCCCCAGGCCTGCTGCAGGAATCACAGCTTTTCGAATCATGCCATCACCTTTATCGTATTTTCCTTTCCCATTATTCGCTTCCACGCTCCCCGGACGACTTTTCCTGAACCTATTGTAGCAGCTTTCATCCGGTTCGGCAAACGGTACTCCTGGCCTCCGCCTTTCCAGCTTCCCCGGCCGGAGGCTTTCCCATCCAGAATTCCCGGATAAAAACCACCATGGCACTCAGCAGAAAACCTGTCACCATACCGATCAGAACATTCCTGCCATTGGCCGGACCTGTCTTCTGTGTCGGGGCCACCGGCTCAGACGGCATATGGATACCGGTTTCCACCACGCGGATAAAATCCGACACAACCGGTGCTTTGCCGTCTGTCTCGTGATATTCTGAGATCTTCTTTTTTTCTTTTTCAATCTCCTTTAATTTTTCCTGATCGGAGCGGATGGAATTTTCAATCGAATAGATGGTCTGCCGGATACTGACAACATCGTTCTGTATCTTGGTATAACTGTCATTGATGATATTCTCCACCACAATATAATCCTGTGAGTCCTTCCTGCCCTCCTGTATGGCTTCCATCAGGTCACTCTGGGAAATTGTCTGGGGTGTTCCATCCAGCAGTTTCTCATTTTCCTTCAGGAGCGCCTGATTCTCCTTCAGGGAAAGCTCCAGCGACTGCAGCTCCGTGTTGAAATAATTGGTGTAATAGGTGACCGCTTCCTCCCTGGTCAGAATGTCAACGAATTCAATATAATTCGCATATAATGTCCTGGCAAGCTTCAGGGACTTTTGCGGACTGTCTGCCGAAACCGTAATATGAAAAATGTTTTTCTTTCCGCTCCCTGCGGCATCCTTGTTGTCTATCTCAATCTGTTTCTTCAGTTTCTCCGGACGGACTTTCTCCGGGTCATACTTCATATCCCTTATAGTATTAGCCAAAACGGTATGATTGGTCAGAAGGCTGATGTACTGATCATTCGTGGAAATCGGCAGCTTATAGTCGCCATATCGGGTATGGTACTGCTCCGGCATACTGATCACCAGATCCAGCTTTGTCTGATATACCGGAGTTAAAAGAAAAATGCTGACCAACCCCGTCAACAGAGCGACAAGAAGAGTCCCTGCAAGAATCCTGTATTTGTTTTCCCACAGGACCTGGAAAAGCTCGCGGAGATCGATCTCATCCTCATACTTCTGTGGGTCTGTCTGAACTTCACTCATTTTTTTACCTCCCGGAAATTTTCGCATAAGGCTGTGCCCGCTTTGTGTCTTCCAATTGCCTTATCATTTCGGATATTCCTCCTTACCGGTGGCAACTTCGTCCACCGCAGAAAGAACGGGTGTGTGGACAGAAGCAGGTACAGCGGTGTGGTAAGTGGGGACCATCTCCTTCACATATTCCTTCAGGGCATCTGCCGGACCGGACATGACAAACTTCAGCTTCTCCAGCTCCCCCTTCAGAGTCCCGATATCAATGGTACCCGGCTTTCCGACAAATATCTTTTTGTGCCGGGTGGCTGTCAGCCCTTCTTCTTTCATTAAAAGCTCTTCATACAGCTTCTCGCCTGGCCGCAATCCCGTATACTGGATTTTGATATCCACACCAGGCTCCAGCCCGGAAAGCCGGATCAAATCCCTGGCCAGATCCGCAATCTTCATCGGTTTCCCCATATCCAGAATAAAGATCTCCCCTCCCTGTGCCATGGAGCCCGCTTCCAAAACCAGCTGCACCGCCTCAGGAATGGTCATGAAGAACCGGTTGATGTCCGGGTGGGTGACCGTTACCGGCCCCCCGGCCGCAATCTGCTTCTTGAACAGGGGAATAACACTGCCGTTGCTGCCCAGAACATTGCCGAAACGAACGGCCACATATTCCGTCCTGCTGATCCGGTCCATGCCCTGGATGATCATTTCCGCAATCCTTTTGGTGGCCCCCATGATATTGGTGGGATTGACGGCCTTGTCCGTCGAAATCATGACAAATCTCCCGGTGCCGTACCGGTCGGCACATTCCGCCACATTCCAGGTACCGAACACATTGTTCTTGATGGCCTCCGCCGGATTGTTTTCCATCAGCGGAACATGCTTGTGAGCGGCAGCATGAAAAACGACATCCGGCCGATACGTGCGGAAAATCCATTCCATCCTTGCCTTGTCCCGAACCGATCCGATGATGACTTTATAATTCAGCTCCGGAAAATCCCACTTCAGCTCCTGTTCCAGGTCATAGGCATTGTTTTCATAAATATCCAGAATCAGAAGCTGCTTCGGGTCAAAGCGTGCGATCTGCCGGCACAGCTCCGATCCGATGGAACCACCGCCTCCTGTGACCAGAACCACCTTGCCCTGAATATAGCCGCAGATATTTTCCACATTTAAATCAATGGGATCCCGTCCCAGCAGATCTTCAATCTCTACATCCCGGATCTGCTGAATGGATACATTCCCACTGATCAGCTCATATACGCCGGGAAGGGTCTTCAGCCTGCATTTGGTCTTTTTGCATTCGTTCAGGATATCTGCCTGCGCCTCCCTGGGAACGGATGGCATGGCTATGATGATTTCATCAATTCCCAGCTGGCGGACGACATCCCCAATCCGGCTGTGATCCCCGTATACCTTGATCCCCTGAATCAGCGTACCCTGTTTATACCGGTCATCATCGATCAGGGCAATGGGCCTTAAACCCAGTTCATCATGGCCCCGTAATTCCTTTATCACCATAGCTCCGGCTTCCCCGGCACCCACGACCAAAACCATTTTACAGTTGCCCTCCGGAGAACTGCTGCTCTTTTTCAGCATGGAACGGATAATACGGGAACCGATACGGCTGATTCCAAGAAAAACAATGTCAAATACCCAGATGAGAAAATAAATACTATAGGCAATATGAATATGCAGGAGATGTATGGCTACAAAATACAGAGAACAGGTCAGTGTGCCGGCACACAATATGTACAGCATCTCATTGATCCCGGCATATTGCCAGAGACTTCGGTATAGGTTGAAAAGAAGATTGCTGGACAGGCTGATGACCACCAGGCAGGACCATATGGAAAACCATTCATATAACGAATGGCTGGGCAGAGTGCCGTGCCGGGTCAAAAAAGCCATGTACAGGGCAAGGGAAATAAAGAAAATATCCAAAAAAACCATAGTCAGTTTGCGAAATTTTGCTTGCAAAAATGTCACTCCTTCTGTAATAGTGAAACTGGTCCGTGTCCTACGCTGAAATAAATATTTAATTATGTATTTTTCCTTATTGGAAGTACATGGATGCCGGAATATGGTACATGTATAGTATAATTTTCATATGTTGCTAAGTCAAGCCAAAAAACTTCCAGAAGCAACAAAAAAAACGATCCTCCGACCGGAGTATCGTTAATGGAATAAAAAATATTATCTGTTTTTTGGTTACTGTGCTTTCTTTTCAATAATAAGGGAAACCGCTTCGATCCTCCGGGCCTCGCCTTTTGTCCCGGCAAATTCACCGTCTGCCTTGTAGGCATATTCATTCCCATGGTATGCATTGTGGTTCGCATCGGCTCCCCATCCGTATCCCTGCATATGTACCTGATAGGATATCTGGTATCCGGGGTACAGAGTGTTGGTGCCTTTTTTATAAAGGCCGATCCGGACTCCTTCCAGCCTTTTTGCTTCGCCGATGGTCCCTGCAAACTCCGGGCCCACAGCCAGACCGTCTTTGGGAAGATCCCCGTATGTCTTGGCATGAACGCCATAACGGATCTCCATATCACTGGGGGCACCTTTCAGCTCCAGCCGGAATCCTTCCAGCCTTTTTGCCTCTCCGCTGGTTCCGAAGGCAAGGGATCCCTTTCCTTCCGTCGCAAGATCCCCATAGGACTGTACATGAAAATTAGCCTTGATGGTAATGTCCTGAGCGATCACCCATTCCCCGGAAGCTGCGGATGCCGGCCTGCAAAAAAGCACAGGGAACAGAAGCGCAAATACAACCAAGAATATGACATGTTTCCTGATCAAGTTTTTCACTCCTTCTGTATTTTTATTTCCGAAAGCATTTTGCTTTCTTCCTTATTCCATTCGACAAATATGCGGAAAATCCTGCCTTTTCCTGTCCAACCCTGTCCATTTTTCGGAAAATTATTTCCGATTCCAAAACTTTTCTTGACTATATTCCGTCCTTCTATATAATAGAGAAAGTATATATAATAAATTTGAAATGGATAAAGCATGAAGCTTGCTATTTTGGAAAGACTATTGGAGGGACGATAAACAGGACCAGGAAAAGAATTTGGGGGTTGAAAAGATGAAAAAAGTACTGATAACCATTTTAATTATTTTGCTTGTGGCTCTGATCGGCACAGGTGGTTATATATTAAATCTGCTGGACCGGATACCGAAAGCCAGCCTGAAGGATCCGGACACCGGGGAAAAGATCGGCGAAGGGCTCAACAAACAGGAAGCCCTGGGGATCGGAGATGACGTTCTGTCCCAAAAGGACACCGGCGTTACGAATATCCTCCTGTTCGGACTGGATAACCGCTCTGAAACTGAAAAAGGCCACTCCGACGCCATCCTGATCGCATCCGTGGACCGAAAAAGCAAAAGGATCAAGCTGACGTCCCTGATGCGGGATATGTATGTGAAGATTCCCGGAAGGGAAAAAGACCGGATCAATACGGCCTATTTCAGCGGCGGACCGTCTCTTGCCATCAAGACGGTCAATACGAACTTCAATATGAACATCGAGGATTATGTCACAGTGAACTTCAAGGCGCTGGAGGACATTATCAATCTGGTGGGCGGCGTCGACATTGACATCAAGAAAAATGAAGTCAATGCGGTCAGTCCCTACATTGATGAACTGAACAAGATCAACAAGGGCCCCAGGGCAAAACACCTGACCTCACCCGGGCTGCAGACACTGAACGGGCGTCAGGCAGTGGCCTATGCCAGGGTCCGTTCGGTGGGGCGGGATGATTTCGAACGCACCGAACGGCAGAGAAGGGTCATGAGTGAGCTGCTTCGAAAGGGAATGAATATCAGCGTCACCAAGATCCCGGGGCTGGTAAGTACGGTCCTGCCCAATGTGGAGACCAGCCTCACCAAAAAGGAAATCATCGGATTGGCCGCCACCATAGTGGGATTTGGAAACTCGGACATGGAGCAGTTCCGCATTCCGACGGACGACGGATTCGAGGACGAAAAGGTAGGCAAAATGATGGTTCTTGTGCCGGATCTTGAAAAGAACACCGATGCGCTTCATGAGTTTATTTACGGATCCAAGTCCGCATATGCATCGGAAAATACTGAGGATAAGAGCCGCTGACTGGCAGAGGGCGAATAGCAGACGACAACAATGATGACAGATAGCAGATAGTAAACGGCAAAAGCAACTTCAAAGCAAACAGAAGAAGTAAAGCCTGAAAGAAACAGACAAAAAAGAGAGCTGTGCAAACCGAATTGCAGCAGCTCTCTTTTTTGTTCTCACAGCAGATCTTCCCGCCCCATCCTTTTCAGCTCATCGGTCAGCTGCCGGATCTCCTGCACGTTGTCCTTGCTGCAGACCAGCACACTGTCCGGAGTGTTGACGACCACCACATTGGACAGGCCGATGGTTGCCACCGTTTTATCTCCTGAAAAGACCACACAATCCCTGGTATCCAGGCCGACATGATCTCCCTTTATGACATTCCCGCCGGCATCCGGAGGGATCACATCCCCCAGCGTGTCCCATGCACCGATATCACTCCATCCAAAATCTCCCGGAATCACTGCAATATGGCTCTCCTTTTCCATAATGCCATAGTCAATGGATATCTTCTCCAGAGTGGGATACACCTTCCGGAGAAAGGGGCCGGCTTCCTCATCGGACAAATGCTCCAGCGGCGAAAGCGCCTGGAACATTTCCGGCAGATGCTGCCGGAACCGGTCCACAATGGTACTGATGCGGGAAATAAACATCCCGCTGTTCCACAGATATCCGCCGGAATGAAGATATTCCGAAGCAGTTTCCAAATCCGGCTTCTCCACAAACCGGTCCACATGATGAACCGTATCGGATCCGGACACCATGGAGCCGGTTTTGATATAGCCATAGCCGGTACTGGGAAAGGTCGGGGTAATCCCGACGGTTACAATGTCATCATGGCTTTGTGCATAATCGGAAGCTTCCGACAGGACCCTGCGAAATTCTTCTTCCTTCTTCACACTCTGATCGGATGACAGGACGCAGAGCACTGCATCTCCATACTTTTTCCGCAGCCTCAGCGCCGAATAAAGAATGCAGGGAGCGGTATTTCGGGCGGACGGCTCAACAAAGATCCGGCCGGGTTCCATCCGGCTGCCGGTAACTTCCTGCAGCAGCTCCGCCTGGTCCCGGTTTGTAACCAGATAGATATCCTCCTTTGGAATCAACGGGGAACACCGGTCAATGGTAAAATTGATCATTTCCTTATCTCCATCCAGCTTCAGCACCTGTTTGGGTCTCTTCGCCCGGGACAGCGGCCAGAACCGCGTCCCACAGCCTCCCGCCAGGATCAGTCCGATTGTTTTCATGTAATATCACCTCAAAGTTGCTATTTCCGACCGGGCAGTCCATCGTTTTGTCTCCAGTCCTCCAGAACATCCCGCAGGGTTGTGTCCATGGGAATTTCCGGTTTCCATCCGGTATGATCCGTTATCTTACGGATGTCGCCAATCAGGACCGGTACGTCCGAGGGCCGCATCCGCGCAGGATCCCGGGAAACGGCAATGGCTTCCACCGTCATTGCCAAAAGACGCTGCAAAAGATCCCGGATGGAATATCCCTGCCCGGATCCGATGTTATAGACTTCCCCTGCCCGGCCCTGTTCCAAAAGCATGGCATATCCCCGGACGATATCCCGGACATCGGAAAAGTCCCGTACCACCTCCAGATTCCCGACCAGAAGTTCTTTTGGCATCTGCCCTTTTTCCATGGCGGCAATCCGTTTTGCAAAATCGGGAATGACAAAGGTGGGCGCCTGGCCCGGCCCGGTATGGTTGAAGGCCCGGACCATGATGATGTCCATACCGTATGCCTCTGCGTAGAGGCGGCCCAGCATTTCCTGAGCAGCCTTGCCGGCGGCATAGGGATTTCCCGGTCTCAGGGAATGATCCTCACGGAGAGGGATTTCCTCCGGCGTCACTTTTCCGTATTCTTCACTGGATCCGATCAGCAGGATGCGGGGATTCGAATCCATGGCCCGGATGCCCTCCAGCAAATGAATCAGGCCGATCACATTGACCTCCCAGGTTTGGGCCGGATCCCGCCAGGACAGGGCCACCGAGCTTTGGGCAGCCAGATGGCAGACGGCATCCGGTTCGGATTCCCGAAGCACATCCCCCACCGCATCCTTTTGGGTCAGATCCAGTACATGGATTTCCGTATCCCTCAGAAAATCAGGTACCCTTTCCCCTTCCAGCCGGGTTCCGCAGACCACATGGCCCGCCCGGACCAGGCAGCGGCTCAGATAGCCGCCGACAAATCCGCATATACCGGTAATCAATATTTTCATTATACATTCGCCGTATCCGGGCAGCTCAGGAATTCCTTCTGATTCTGCTCCGCCTTCACCCGGCGCATGTCCTCTTCCACCATCATTCCAATCATTTCCTGAAAGCTGACTTTTGGTTTCCAGCTCAGCTTTTTCCTCGCTTTGGAAGAATCTCCTAAAAGCAGCTGTACCTCTGCAGGGCGGATAAATCTGGGATCGATCACGACATAATCCTCATAGTTCAGACCGACACACTGAAATGCGGTATCCAGCAGTTCCCGGACCGTCCTGGTTTCTCCGGTTGCCACCACATAATCGTCCGGTTTCTCCTGCTGCAGCATAAGCCACATGGCGCCGACATAGTCCCCGGCAAATCCCCAGTCCCGCTTGGAATCCAGATTGCCCATACGCAGTTCCTTCTGCAGTCCCAGCTTGATCCGGACTGCTGCATCCGTTACCTTGCGGGTCACAAACTCCAGCCCTCTTCTGGGAGATTCATGATTGAACA
>DAINCI010000052.1:0-12541 GCA_036732425.1 Bacillota bacterium | reverse complement strand
AAACAGCTATGAACAGAGCTTTGTCCCGAATTGCCCATGAGATCGTGGAAAAGAACAAGGGCATTGCGGGTGTCGTCCTGATTGGAATACGACGCAGGGGAGTTCCGCTGGCTCATCAGCTGGCAGACCGGATCCGGGAGTTTGAAAGACAGGACGTGCCGGTGGGGATTCTGGACATTACGCTGTACCGGGATGATCTGTCTGCCTTGTCCGAGCAGCCTGTCATCAACGGTACGGATGTTCCGTTTTCCATTACCGGTAAGATTGTGGTAATGGTGGATGATGTCCTGTACACCGGCCGGACCGCCAGGGCAGCCATGGATGCACTGATTGATCTGGGCAGGCCGACTGCAATTCAATTTGCTGCATTCATCGACAGAGGCCATCGTGAGCTTCCCATCCGTGCGGATTATGTAGGAAAAAATGTGCCTACCTCCAGAAACGAAATTGTGCAGGTGCACGTTGCAGAGGTTGATGGCGACAACCGTGTGGTCATCACGGAATAAATTCCATTATTCCATTAAAATAAAATAAGAAAAGTGAGTCCCTTTAAAGGCAGTCCTGCGAGGCTGACAAGGACAAAACGGTTCAAGTGAACCATTGTGCCTTGACAGTGGACGTCAAGGCATTTTTTATGGCCATTTCACAGGCTGGAATGGCCAGGCAGGAAAGATTATATTATCAGGAGGCTTTTTATGAGTAATCATTCAGAAACCATCAGTTATTTACCGGACGAACGACCCCCATTCTGGAAATTGCTTCTCTATGCGCTGCAGCAGGTCATCGTCATGTTTCCGGCAACTGCAGCCGTAGCGATCATTACCGGCTTTCATATTTCCACCACTATTTTCGCCAGCGGGCTGGCAACCATATGCTTCCTGCTGATAACCGGAAGGAAGATTCCTCTTTATTACGGATCCAGCTTTTCCTATGTTGCTGCCATCAGCGGTCTGATGAGCTCAAAAGCTCTCTCCGGCTATGTACTGGATGAAAAAATTGCAGTGGCCCAGTTTGGCATTGTTATGTCGGGCTTCGTTTCCATAGCGGCAGGTCTGATTGTCAATCGATTCGGAAGGGATTCCATCGAAAAGATCCTTCCTGCCACAGTAACCGGTCCCATTGCAATGATTATTGGTTTAACACTGGCAGGGAATGCCATGTCAGACGCCGCCTCCATTTCCGTGGATGCTCTGGGTACGGTCCGGGTGGCAAAGTCCCAAATCGCCACTGCCACCAACATGGCATGGATCGTTTCCCTTGTGACATTGATTTCAACCATTATGTTTTCCGTCTATCTGAAAGGAATATGGGGTCAGCTTCCCCTGATTCTTGGTCCGGCACTGGGATGTCTGATTGCAGGCATCATTCAGTGGACCACTGGTATCAATTTATTTAAAACCCTGCCGGCTGAAGAAATTGGAAAAGGAGTCTTTTCCCTGCCCATTTTCACTCTGCCGAAACCAAACTGGATGGCGGTCGCAGCCATTATGCCCATTGCCATTGCCACCATACCGGAATCCACGGCTCATATTTATCAGCTTGATATTTATGTAAACAACCTGGCCAGGGAAAAGCATAGCAATAAGAAATACAATCTGGCAGATATGCTGGGGCGGAACCTGATCGGGGATGGAATCGGTGATATTGTTTCCGGCTTCATAGGAGGACCGGCCGGAACAAACTATGGCGAGAATATCAGCACCATGGCCATCAGCAAGGTGTTTTCCGTCCCGGTTCTGATTGCTGCATCGGTTCTGGCCATGATTATTTCCTGCTTTACCCCATTGATCAATGCGATTTATTCCATTCCCACCGCAGTGATTGGCGGCCTGGAAATCTACCTGTTTGGCACCATTGCAGCGCAGGGAGTGGCCATTATGGTGGAAAAAAAGGTCGATCTGTTCTGCTCCCGGAATATTGCAGTGATCGCTGTCATTATGGTAATCGGCATTGGCGGCCAATATGCATTTGGCGGCAACATACCGATCTTTGGAATGGAGATTCCCTGTGTCGCCGGTGCTTCCATATTCGGCATCCTGATGAACTGTATTCTGAACATCGGAAGCAACAAAGAAAAAATACAGAATGCATAAAATCCATTGAACAGATGGATTCATTCCCTTTAAGTGCAGTCCTGTGAGGCTGTCAAGGGTAAGAATATATATGGTATAAGCGGCATTTTGCTGCTCCTGCGGCTCCATATATTTTTTCTCATGCCTTGGCAGATAGACTGCCGGGGCATTTTTGTATTTACGGCAGAAGTTTAAAGGATTCCAGTTTCGCCGGAGATCCTGCGATGAAACCAGATGGAAAAGGATAGTGAAGATATTGGCTTACAAAAATAAGGATTTGCTTGGCCTCAGCAATATGAAGAAAGAAGAGATAAAAGATATCCTGGATACCGCCGGGAAAATGAAATCCACTCTGCTGCAGGGCAACAAAAGGATTTCCTGTCTGCAGGGAAAGTCCATGGTAACACTGTTTTATGAAGACAGTACCCGTACCCGTTTATCCTTTGAACTGGCAGGTAAGTACATGAGTGCAAATTCTTCCCATGTATCTGCTTCCTCCAGCAGCGTGCAAAAAGGAGAGACATTGGTGGACACGGCAAGAACAATCGATCGGATGGGAGTTGATTTTATTATATTGCGTCATCCCATGGCCGGTGCCCCTCATCTGATTGCAAAACATGTTCAGGCTTCCGTAATCAACGCCGGGGACGGTATGAATGAGCATCCGACTCAGGCACTTCTGGATATTTTCACGATGAGGGAAAAGAAGGGAAAGATCAAGGGACGGAAAGTGGCCATAATAGGAGATATTGCTCACAGCCGTGTGGCAAGGAGCAATATATGGGGGCTGATGTCTCTTGGTGCCGAGGTTTGGCTGTCCGGCCCACCTTCCCTGATTCCATTGGAAATGGAACGAACCGGTGCAAAAGTTACGTTTCAGGTGGAAGAAGCACTGAAGAATGCAGATGTGGTCATGGGCCTGAGACTGCAGAGAGAAAGGCAGGCAAGTGGATTCCTACCCGGTTTAAGGGAATATTCCAGATACTTCGGGATCAATGAAAGAAATCTGAAATATGCCAAACCAGATGCAATTATCATGCATCCAGGCCCGCTGAACCGGGGAACGGAGCTGACCTCCGAAGTCCTTGCTTCGAAAAATGCAGTAGTGGAGGAACAGGTAACCAATGGAGTGGCGGTACGAATGGCCCTGCTCTTCCTTCTTGCTGAAAGAAGGAAGAAAGGAAAGGAGAAGAAGATATGATATGTATAAAAAATGCCACATTACTGGATGGAATCCACCCTGTGCAGAAAAAGATGGATATCCTGATCGATGGCGGAACCATATATAAAATAGGAAGAAACCTGGCACCCGGCGGATGCAGGGTCCTTCCTGCAAACGGATGTTGGGTGATACCAGGGCTCATTGACGCCCATTGTCATCTGAGGGAACCAGGATTTGAATATAAGGAGGATATTTCAAGCGGTACACGCAGTGCAGCCAAAGGGGGATTTACGCAAATCGCCTGTATGCCGAATACAAATCCGGTGCTGGATAACGGTCCTCTGGTCCGGTTTGTCCGACAAAAGGCGGAAATGGAAGGCGCAGTAAAAGTCCAGGTGATCGGTTCCATTACAAAGGGTCTGCTGGGGCAGGAATTATCAGAAATGGGAGAACTGAAGGAAGCCGGAGTAGTGGCACTGTCTGATGATGGCAGGGCAGTTGGCAATGCAGATCTGATGAAACGGGCCCTGGAATATGCGAAGACCTTCCATCTGCTTCTTATTTCCCATTGTGAGGATACCAGCCTGTCAAAGAACGGAGTTATGAACGATGGATACCAATCCACCATTCTGGGTTTACGGGGAATCAGTCGGGCGGCAGAAGAGGTAATGGTATCCAGAGACATCATCCTTGCCGAAACGGTCGGAGCTCCTCTTCACATTGCGCATGTCAGCACCAGGGGGTCGGTCGAACTGGTAAGAAGAGCAAAAATAAGAGGAGTAAAAGTGACCTGTGAAACAGCGCCTCATTATTTTTCTGCAACAGATGCCTGGGTCACTGGTTATAACACCAATGCAAAGGTCAACCCGCCTTTGAGGACAGAAGAAGACGTCCAGGCCGTTATACAAGGATTGCGGGATGGAACAATTGATATCATTGCAACAGATCACGCACCGCATCACAGGGATGATAAGGAAGTGGAATTTGATCTGGCGGCAAATGGGATTTCCGGATTTGAGACCGCTTTTGCGCTTGGGGTAACCAGGCTGGTCCTTCCGGGATACCTGACGATGGAAGAGCTGGTACAAAAAATGACAGCCCGGCCGGCGGAAATACTGGGACTGCAAGGTGGCACCATAGAAAAGGGAAAGCCGGCGGACATCGTAATGGCGGATCCGTCTGCCGCATTTCAATTAACAAAGGATGCTATGGTTTCAAAGGGAAAGAATTCTCCCTTCCTCGATATTCCTTTGAAAGGAAAAATCAAATATACCATTGTGAATGGCAAAGTTATTGTTGCCAATGGAATTTTAAACGGGGAGGAACCGACGGAATGGATCAGCTGATTGAAAAAATCCTGAGAAAAAAGAATCCGATTGTTGTTGGTCTGGATACACGGCTGGAATATCTCCCTCATTTTCTGATTCAGAAATACGGGACGCATGGCCACTTAAATTTTTGTGAAGCGGCAAAGGCCATACTGGAGTTCAATATGCGGATCATTGATGCGGTTTCCGATCTGATCCCTGCAGTAAAAATACAGCTGGCCTGCTATGAGCTGTATGGTGTGGAAGGAATAAAAGCTCTCTCCGATACGATACGGTATGCAAAGCAGAATGGATTGACGGTGATTGGTGATGGGAAACGGAACGACATTGGAGACACAGCAAAGGCCTATTCCAGTGCTTATCTGGGTCAGACATCGCTGCTTGCCGCAGGGGACCGGGCATTTGAAATGGATGCAATGACGGTCAATCCCTATCTGGGATCGGATGGGATAACACCATTCATCGAAGACTGCAGAAACTATGACAAGGATATTTTTGTTCTGGTAAAGACATCCAACCCTTCCGCCGGCGAACTTCAGGATCGGATGACAGAAGGCAAACGAATCTATGAAGTTGTAGCGGATCAGGTATCACAATGGGGAAGGGATACCATCGGGAAATTTGGTTTCA
Source organism: Bacillota bacterium (assembly GCA_036732425.1). Classification (GTDB taxonomy): domain Bacteria; phylum Bacillota; class Clostridia; order Caldicoprobacterales; family DTU083; genus UBA4874. The sequence goes on along the minus strand of DAINCI010000052.1, from coordinate 7,349 downwards.
GCAAGGTGGGAGCGGTAGTCGGGGCTACCTGGCCGCGCCAGGCTGCCAGACTCCGACAGCGCATGCCACACACCTTTTTTCTGGTACCGGGTTATGGCGTACAGGGTGGCGATGCCGATGATATTGCAGGGTGCTTTGACAAAAATGGAATGGGTGCAGTGGTTCATGCCTCCCGCAGTATCCTTTGTGCATACAGGAGCAGTCCCCACGGGTGTCCGTCATCAAAGTATTTTGCAGCTGCGGCAAGGGAGGAGGTGCTGCGAATGGCGGAGGATATCGAAAACACTTTGTTGCTAAGCGGAAAAAAGCCCTGGTGAAGAGACCATGCAATAGTGTAACGGTGTAAGGAAGGAACTGCGGTAAGAAAAAGGGGGAACAACATTGGCTGTATTGGCTTTGGAAGACGGAACGATTTTTCATGGAAAGTCGTTTGGCGCAAAAGGAACCGTAACAGGGGAAGTTGTATTCCACACCGGAATGACCGGATATCAGGAGTTACTGACCGATCCTTCCTATTATGGACAGATCGTGACGATGACGTATCCCATGATCGGAAATTATGGAGTAAACAGCCTGGACTGTGAGTCATCCGGTCCGCAGGTCCGGGGCTTTATTGTAAGAGAATATTGCGACTATCCGGGCAACTGGAAAGCCGAAGAAGATCTGAGGTCTTATCTGATAACTCATCATTTGAAAGCGCTTTACGGGGCGGATACAAGAGCCCTGACCAAAAAGATTCGGGAACAGGGTTCCATGATGGGAATGATTTCAGACGGGATGCCAACGAAAAAGGAAATGAACTCCATAAAAACAAAACAGATATCCAATCCGGTCGAATTGGTCACAACAAAAAAGCCTTATCGGATACCCGGTGGAGCAAAACGAATTGCTGTGCTGGACTTCGGGGTCAAATACAGTATTCTTCAGTCCCTTGTTGACAGGGATTGTACCGTTCTGGTATACCCGGCCCGTACCGATGCGGAAACCATTTGGAAGAGCCGGCCCGATGGCGTTGTGCTGAGCAATGGACCCGGGAATCCGAAGGACAGTTGGGATGCAGTGAAAACCATACGTGTTTTGGCGGATCGGGTTCCGATTATGGGAATTTGCCTTGGGCATCAATTATTGGCTCTTGCATATGGTGCAGATACTGAAAAATTGAAATATGGTCACAGAGGGTGCAACCATCCGGTTGTGGATCTGAAGCAAAACAGAGTGTACATGACATCTCAGAATCATGGCTATACCGTTGTGGAAGAATCGCTCCGATCCGATCAGGCTGAAGTCACTTATCGTAATCTGAACGATGGATCCGTGGAAGGAATCCGGCTGAAAAATAAGCCGGCATTCGGTGTGCAGTTTCACCCGGAAGCATGCCCTGGCCCCCGGGACACCGCTTATCTGTTTGATGAATTGCTTTCGCTTATGAACAAATTTTAAGATCATTTATTCTTTATCTGGAGGAGTTGGAATATGCCCAGAGAAACATCCATAAAAAAAGTATTGGTAATCGGCTCCGGGCCGATTATCATCGGACAGGCAGCAGAATTTGATTACGCCGGTACGCAGGCCTGCAAAGCGCTGCGGGAGGAAAAAATCAAAGTTGTCCTGGTCAACAGCAATCCTGCTACAATCATGACAGACCGTGATGCTGCGGACGCCGTCTATATGGAACCTTGCACGGTGGATACCATAAAAAAGATTTTGATACGGGAAAAACCGGATAGTATTCTCCCTACCCTGGGAGGGCAAACCGCATTGAATCTGGCCATGGAGCTGGAAGAGGACGGGATCCTGAAAGAGTTGGGAATCCGGTTGTTGGGAACATCCGCGGAATCCATAAGGAAAGCGGAGGATCGGCAGGCTTTCAAGAAACTTATGGAAACAATTGGCGAGCCGGTTGTTGACAGCGTTGTGGTCAATGATGCGGAATCCGCATTATGCTTTTCCAATCAGATCGGTTATCCAATTATAGTCCGGCCCGCCTATACCCTTGGCGGAACCGGAGGGGGTATCGCTGAAACCCCGGAACAGCTGAAAATCATTGTTGCAGACGGATTGAAGCGCAGCCGGGTGCAGCAGGTACTGATTGAGAAATCCCTGACAGGCTGGAAGGAAATTGAATATGAAATTCTGAGAGACAGGCAGGGAAACTGCATCTCCGTCTGCAACATGGAGAATCTTGACCCGGTTGGTATCCATACGGGAGACAGCATTGTGACAGCGCCTTCCCAGACATTGCGGGACAGGGAGCACCAGCTGCTGCGGAGTTCCTCCATTCGTATCATCAACGCCCTGGGCATAGAAGGAGGCTGCAATGTCCAGTTTGCATTGAACCCCGAAAGGATGCAATATTATGTGATTGAAGTCAATCCGAGAGTCAGTCGTTCCAGCGCGCTTGCTTCCAAAGCGACAGGATATCCTATCGCCAGGGTGGCAACGAAAATTGCAGCAGGCTACAATATGGATGAAATCCGGAATCCTGTCACCGGCAAAACCTGCGCCTGCTTTGAACCTGCTTTGGATTATGTAACGGTAAAGATGCCAAAATGGTCTTTTGAAAAATTTGCATCTGCGGATCATCGTCTGGGCACAAAAATGAAATCCATCGGTGAAGTTATGGCAATCGGTTCCAATTTTGAAGAAGCGTTGCTGAAGGCAATTCGTTCCCTGGAATGCGGCATGGATTCCCTTGAAATTCCTTCTTTATCAGGAAGTTCCCGGCAGGATTTGATGGAAAAGCTGGCGGGGCAAACCGATAAACGCCTTTTTATTATAGCAGAAGCACTGAGAAGAGGAATTCCTGTGGAAAAGATCACCGAAGAAACCGGCGTGGATACTTTTTTTCTGCATAAACTGCTTCATATCATATGGATGGAAGAAAAGCTCAGGTGTCAGGCCGGAAACATACCGGATCGGGAAACTCTTCTGCAGGCAAAAAAGATGGGTTTTGCCGATCAGGCAATTGCCCGTTTTACAGGATGTGACGCTCATCAGATGAGGAAACTGCGAAACGCCTGGGCAGTTCAGCCAACCTACAAGATGGTGGATACCTGTGCAGCAGAGTTTGAGGCCGTCAGTCCTTATTATTATTCCACTTATCTGGATCAAAACGAATTTACCTTTCATAATACACCCAAAATAGTTGTCCTGGGATCCGGGCCAATTCGAATTGGTCAGGGAATTGAATTTGATTATTGCTCGGTTCATTGTATCCGGGCTTTAAAAAAAGCCGGATATGAAACCATTATTGTCAATAATAATCCGGAAACCGTAAGCACGGATTTTGATATGTCCGATCGGTTATATTTCGAACCTTTGACGGAAGAAGATATTTTAAACATTCTGGAGCTGGAAAAGCCGGATGGTGTGATTGTTCAATTTGGAGGGCAAACTGCCATTCAGCTGGCGGAACCCATTCAACAGGCCGGTTATCGAATATTGGGAACCAGTCCGGAGTCCATCAATGCAGCAGAGGACAGGGAAGTTTTTGAAAATTTGCTTATCGATCTGGGCATAGCTCATCCAAAGGGGAAAACGGTCTTTTCTGCGGAGAAAGCCATGGAGGCTGCTGCAGAACTGGGATATCCGGTATTGGTGCGTCCATCCTATGTTCTGGGCGGTCAGGGAATGGAGATCGCCTATGACAGGGAAAATATCATGGAGTACATGGCTGCCATTGGAAAGGTCAAGCAGAAACACCCGGTTTTGATCGACAAGTATCTGGAAGGAAAGGAAATCGAAGTGGATGCGATCTGTGATGGCAGAGATATCCTGATCCCTGGAGTCATGGAGCATGTGGAACGCGCCGGCATTCATTCAGGAGACAGCATATCGGTTTATCCCCCTCAGAACCTGAGTCCGTCCCTTCTTGAACGGATTGCAGAGATAACCCGGATGCTGGCACTTTCCCTTTCCATTACAGGTTTGATCAATATTCAATATATCGAATATCAGGGAAATCTGTATGTCATTGAAGCCAATCCCAGATCCAGCCGTACGATTCCTTATCTCACCAAAGTGACCGGAGTTCCCATCATTGAACTGGCAACCCGGTGCATTTTGGGTGAAAAGCTGAAGGGCATGGGATATGGAGTAGGTTTGTATCCCCATCGAGACATTATAGCAGTCAAAATCCCCGTGTTTTCCTTTGAAAAACTGTCCAGGGCGGAAATCAGTCTTGGTCCGGAAATGAAATCCACAGGAGAAGCTCTGGGCATTGGCCGGACCTTTTCTGAAGCGCTCTGGAAGGGATGGGTCGCTGCAGGTTATCGATTTCCCCATAATGGAAAGATCTTGTTTTCGGTAAGCGATTCCCAAAAACAGGATATCATTCCCCTGGCATATGAGTTCTATAAGCTGGGATTCCAGATTTATGCGACGGCCGGTACGGCCCGGGCATTGAATTCCCATGGTATTCCCACCAGCGTGGCCTGCAAGTCAGGAAAAGGGGAATCCGGCATTCTGAATCAGATCGGACAAGGCAGAATGGATATTGTCATAAACATACCGACAAAAGGGCGGGTCCCACGACGAATGGGTTTTCAAATCAGAAGAAAAGCAGTGGAAAGCGGAATCCCCTGTATGACTTCACTTGACACAGCGGCTGCTTTTCTTGCCGGAATGAAACAGGAGATAAAGTCCGGTTCAAAGACCGATTCCATCCCGGTTCTGTCAATGGAGGAGATTGTATGAAAAAAAGCCGGGATTATCGTATTGTAAAGAATGAAAAAATAGCGGATCAAATATACCAGATGACCGTTTTTGCTCCGGATATTGCCAGAGCATCGGCCCCCGGACAATTTGTGCATATTCGAATACCGGGAGATTCTTCCCGGATCCTTCGAAGACCCATCAGTATCAATTATTCGGATGGCAAACCGGGATGGATTCAATTGGTTTATCGCATTGCCGGAATGGGAACGAAACAATTGTCCAATCGAAAACAGGGGGAGAGGATCAATTTGCTCGGACCTCTCGGCAAGGGGTTTGATGTTTCGGGAGCCGACCGTATTCTCCTGATAGGAGGGGGCTGCGGCGTGGCACCGCTGCGCTTTCCTTCCGAAAAATGGCCAAATCGGAAATACTGCTCTGCCCTGGGATTTCAAAACCGGTCTTCTGCTTATCAGGTTCCGGAATTCTCTTTATTTTCGGAGGAAATCCGGGTTGCCACAGAAGACGGAAGCCTGGGAAGCAAAGGGATGGTAACGGATTTGGCGGAAGATATGATAAAAAGGGAAAAGCCGGACCGGATCCTGGCCTGCGGTCCCATTCCCATGTTGAAAAAAGTACAGCGGCTTGCAGAAAAATATCGGGTTTCCTGCCAGTTATCCCTGGAGGAAAGAATGGGATGCGGTATTGGCGGATGCCTGACGTGTGTCTGTTCCATTGCGGAAAAGGATGGATGGCAATATAAGCGGGTCTGTACGGATGGACCGGTTTTTGACAGTAAGGAGGTGATATGGGATGACGAGATCAACTTTATCCATGAAACTTTGCGGCGTGGAGTTTAAAAATCCGATTATCGCCGCTTCCGGTACGTTTGGAAACAGCAAGGAATATCATCAATTTATCGATATCAATCGCCTGGGTGGAGTTGCTGTCAAGGGAGTCACACTGGAGCCACGAAAGGGGAATCCACCTCCGCGTATTGCGGAAACACCCTCCGGGATTCTGAACAGTGTTGGCCTTCAAAATCCCGGAGCAGATGTTTTTATCAAAAAGGAGCTGCCCTTGCTGCAGGACTATGACACACGTATCCTGATCAACATCAACGGAAGTACCATTGAGGAATACTGTAAAGTTGCAGAAAAATTTCAAACTCAGAAAATTGATTTTCTGGAGCTGAACATATCCTGTCCCAATGTAAAAAAAGGTGGGGCTTCCTTTGGAGCAGATCCGGATATGGTATACAAAGTGACCAAAGCGGTCCGATCGGTATCCGCTCAGCCTCTTATTGTAAAGCTGACACCCAATACGGCGGATATCCGACAAACTGCCAAAGCAGCGGAGGCCGGTGGATGCGATGCAATTTCCCTGATCAATACCATACCCGGAATGGCCATTGATATCCGAACCCGAAGGCCTGTGCTGGGCAGCACAGCGGGAGGGTTATCCGGTCCTGCCATAAAGCCGATCGCACTGAAACTGGTTTGGGAGGTAGTCCGGAGCGTTCGGGTACCGGTGATTGGAATGGGAGGAATTACGACCTGGGAAGATGCAGTGGAATTCCTGCTGGCCGGAGCCACCTGCGTCGGTGTAGGCACCGGCAATCTGATGGATCCCCTCACCTGCATGCATATTCTGGATGGCCTTGCCCGGTACATGAAGGAAAATGACAGTCACAGCATTACGGAATGGACAGGTGGACTCATACTGGAAGACAACAAGGAGGAATGATCATGTTAACCAATGAAAGAATAAGAAAGATTTTCAGAGAAAGTGAGGCACTGATGAATGGCCACTTTTTGCTGACATCCGGAAGACACAGTGACCGCTATATGCAGTGTGCAAGGATATTTCAGTATCCATGGCTGGCGGAGGAACTTTTCAGGGATCTGGCGGATAAAATGTCTGTACCAAAAGTGGATGTTGTAATTGGCCCCGCCATAGGGGGCATTCTTCCCGCTTACGAAATGGGACGGCAGCTCCGGGCAAAGTCCATTTTCACGGAGAGGGAAAACGGAGCCATGACTCTTCGACGTGGGTTTGTCCTTCCTGCAGGGGCCAGGGCCCTTATTACAGAGGACGTGGTTACGACCGGGGGCTCTGTAATGGAAGTAATGGATCTGATCAAAAAGCATGGCGCTTTCGTTGCGGGCATCGGTGCACTTGTGGACCGAAGCAATGGAAAAGTGGATTTCGGGGTTCCATTTGCGTCTGTTGTGTCGTTGGGAATCAAGTCCTGGCCACCGGAGAAATGCCCGATGTGCAGGAATCATTCCCCGCTTGTACAGCCCGGCAGCCGCAAACCATGATGGCTTCTCAGAGCTTCTTCATCCTCTGCACTTTTTCTTCCGACGGAGTGATATAAATGGTTTGATACTGCTCATAGATCACCATCCCTGGCTTTGCTCCCCCCGGCTTTTTGACATGCTTTCTGGGACAGTAATCCACGGGTACATTGGCAGAAGTCCTGCCCTTGCTGTAATAGGCTGCCAGGTTGGCAGCTTCCTCCAGAGTGATATCCGGAACCGGACGCCCTGCTGTCCTGACAATGACATGGGATCCGGGCAGGACCTTGGTATGCAGCCAGAGATCGTTTCCGGCGGCTGTTTTCAGGGTAAGATGATCGTTCTGCATATTGTTTTTGCCTACAAATATTTCGTAGCCATCCGAGGACAGATAAT
>DAINCI010000051.1:0-12570 GCA_036732425.1 Bacillota bacterium | reverse complement strand
ATCGTCTTCTGGGATTATCCAACTAGCACTTGTTTCCTGCTTTCCGGAAGGGGGAGTGAATGATGTCAGCGCCTGCTGTTACAAGTCGGAAAAGGCTTCTGATATTTTTGCTGGTGATTATCCTGATCCTTTTTGCACTGATACTCCGAACCGGCTATATTCAGTTGGTTTGGGGGAATGAACTTCAGGAAAAAGCGATGGATCAATGGACCAGGACACTGGACGTTTATCCCAAAAGAGGCATTATATATGACCGGAATAAGGTCGTTCTGGCACAGAGTGCCAGTGCGGACAGCATTGCGGTGCGTCCCGGTCAGCTGGAGGATCCGAAGGATGCTTCGGAGAAGCTGGCTGCCATTTTGCAGCTGGATGAGGAGAAGCTCTATAAAAAGCTTGCAGACAAAAAGAAGTCTGAAGTTTGGGTCAAGCGTCAGCTGAGCCGGGAAGAATCGGTGAAGATCCGTAAACTGAATATCAAGGGTGTTTACTTCACGGAGGAACCGAAACGGTATTATCCCAATGGGGACCTGGCTTCCCATGTTCTGGGATTTACCATGAAATATGCGGATCCGGGCGAAGGGCTGAAGGGACAGGAAGGTCTGGAATTGTATTATGATAAATACCTGAAAGGGGTTCCCGGCCGGATCGTGATGGAAACGGATGCAAAAGGAAGGGAAACTTCGGACAATGTGGAGAGGCTCGTTCCTCCCATAGACGGATGGAATGTGGTACTTACCATCGATCAGACCATTCAGTATTTTACCGAGAAGGCTGTTTCGGATGCGATGGATAATTATCAGGCCAGCAAGATCTATGCCATTGTAATGGACCCCAAAACGGGAGACATTCTTGCCATGGCCAACCGCCCGAATTTCGATTCCAACGATCCGCCACGGAAGCTCGGCTATGAAGCTATGGAAGATTATGTAAAGAATATTGCCGTCAAGGACAATATGGATCCTGGCTCGACATTTAAGATTGTTACAGCAGCTTCCGCTTTGGAGGAAGGAGTCGTAACAAAAAATTCCACTTTTTTTGATCCCGGGTACCGGATTGTGGATGGTCAGAGGATCAAATGCTGGAAGGCGGGGGGCCATGGGCAGCAGACTTTTTTTGAGGTCGTGCAGCATTCCTGCAATCCGGCTTTTATGGATATGGCTCTTGGGCTGGGAGTGGATCGATTCTATGATTATATCCATGCTTTTGGTTTTGGCAGCCGGACCGGTGTGGACATTGCCGGTGAGGAAAGCGGCGTGATTATGAACCAGGCATCGGTCAAGAATGTGGACCTGGCACGTATGGGTTTCGGCCAGGCCATTGCGGTAACGCCGCTTCAGCTGATCAATGCGGTATCGGCGGTAATCAACGGCGGTTCCCTGATGCAGCCAAGACTGGTCAGGGCACTGGACTTTGATGACGGAAACAAAAAATCCTACAAGGAAATCGATCCCGTAAAAGTTCGTCAGGTGATTTCCCCCGAAACATCGGAGATCATGCGGGAAGTGCTGCAGAGCGTGGTGAGCGAGGGCAGCGGCAAGAAAGCGTATATTCCGGGTTATCGGGTCGGAGGCAAAACCGGAACGGCTCAGAAATACAGCTCCGGCGGCGGGATCAAGCAGGGTGCGGTGATTTCTTCCTTTATCGGATTCGCACCGGCGGAGGATCCCCAGGTAATTGTCCTTTTCATGGTGGATGAGCCGAAGGTTGCAGTGGATTTTGGCAGTGTGGTGGCTGCGCCTTATGTGAAATCCATCCTGGAAGATACTTTGAAATATCTTGGAGTGAAGCCGGTATTTGATGAAGATACCAAGAAGGAAATCAGGAAAGTCACCGTACCGGATGTAACCGGCAAGTCCCTGACAGAAGCGGCCCGGGAGCTGCATGAAGCCGGACTGGATTATCTGGCGGAGTCCACCGGCACGGAAGTTACGAAACAGATGCCGCTGCCGGAAGCGGAAGTACTGGTCGATACCACAGTGCTGCTGTATACCGGAAACGGATCCGGATCCGCGGAAGGAGAAGGGGAACAGGTTGCTGTTCCGGATGTCACCAAAAAATCTGTCCGGGAAGTGAACAATATCCTGACTTCAGCTGGTCTCCGGCTTCAGATTGAGGGCTCCGGCATATCGGTCCGTCAGGATCCGCCAGCGGATACCATGGTTGCACCGGATACGGTGGTTACGGTGTCCTTTGAGCCACCGAAATAAGCGGATGCCGGCCGGAATTCTGCCGGTATCCGGCCATCCGGTGCAGGGGCCTTCCGTTGCGGAGGATGCGGGGGGCTCCGGGGATGCAGAAAAGAGCAGAGAGGGTATAAATGGTAATATTTTCGTATATACTTACAAAAGAAACAGGCCGCCTGAATAAGGGTGGCGGCTGGGAGGAATTGGAATGCAACTGAGGGAAATGTTGAGAGATACAGAAGTTCTTCATACAGAAGGATCCCTGGACATTGATATCAATGCAATTACTTACGATTCGAGACAGGCGACCTCCGGGTCCTTGTTTTTTTGTATAGAAGGTTATCGGACAGACGGGCATAAATATGCCGCAGCGGCAGTCGAAAAAGGGGCCGCGGCGGTGCTGCTCCACAGGGATGTTCCGCTTCCGGAGGGAATCACCAAGGTATTTGTGGAAGATACCCGCAGGGCCATGGGCCTGATTTCCGCTGTCTTCCACGGAAACCCGTCAAAGGATATGATATTGTTCGGCGTAACGGGTACCAACGGAAAAACAACCACAACCTATATGATCAAATCCATACTGGAGGAATCCGGGAAAAAGGTGGGGCTGATCGGGACCATCACCAACATTATTGGAAACAGGAAGATCCCGGCGCAGCGGACGACGCCGGAGTCGCCGGATTTGCAGAAATTGTTGGGCGATATGTCCCGGGAAGGGGTGGAAGCAGCCGTTATGGAAGTTTCTTCACATTCCCTGGCTTTGGAACGGGTGGCAGGTTGTGATTATGAAGTTGGAGTGTTCACCAATCTTACCGAAGATCACCTGGACTTTCATGGCACAATGGAAAATTACCGCAACGCGAAGGCAAAACTATTTCAACAGAGCCGTCTTGCTGCGATCAATGTGGATGATGAGAGCGGACGGATGATTCTGGAAGGTCTGAAAGGCAAGGTGTTTACCTACGGCATTCATCAGCCTGCTGATATTTTTGCGAGGGATATTGAAATCACAGCGGAGGGGGTATCCTTCCATCTGCATATTCTGGGCGCCAGCATCGGAATCAACCTGCATATTCCCGGATTGTTCAGTGTATACAATGCCCTTGCCGCAGCTTCTGCCTGCTATGCAGCGGGAATTTCCCTTTCCGATATCCGCAGCGGCCTGGAATCCATACAGGGAGTTCCAGGCAGGTTTGAGCTTCTGGATACCGGCACCGATTATTCCGTTATTCTGGATTATGCCCATACTCCGGATGGTCTGGAAAATATACTGGAGACAGCCGGGGATCTGACAAAAGGAAGAATTATCACCTTATTTGGCTGCGGCGGGGACCGGGAACGGGCAAAGCGGCCGATGATGGGAGAAATTGCAGGCAAATATTCCGACTTTTGTATCGTAACGACGGATAATCCACGGGATGAGGAGCCTATGGCAATCATCAACGAAATTCTTCCCGGCCTGCGAAAGACAGACTGCCCCTTTGAAGTGATTGAGAACCGCAGGGAAGCCATTCAATATGCGCTGAAAACCGCAAAGAAGAATGATGTCATCCTCCTGGCCGGAAAAGGTCATGAGACCTATCAGTTGATCAAAGGCCGGACCTACCATTTTGATGAAAAGGAAATCGTTGCAGAGTTCCTTGGAAGGGAGAAAGTCTGATGAGGCCTTTGTCCATTGAGAAGACAGCAGATGCGGCGCATGGAAAGCTGATACGGAAAGGGATGATGCCTGAGATTACCGGTGTATCCACGGATACACGGACCATACGGCCCGGTGATCTGTTTGTTCCCCTGATCGGGGAACGGTTTGACGGGCATAAATTCCTGCCGCAGGCGGTTCAAAAGGGTGCTGCCGCGGTTTTGACCCGGAATCTTCGCAATCCTTTACCCGATGGCATATCCATCATATATTGTGAGGATACCCTGGCTTCCCTGCAGGAACTGGCTGCATGGTATCTGAAATCCATGCATATCCCCGTTGTGGCAGTCACTGGAAGTACCGGGAAGACCAGTACCAGGGATATGATTGCCTGTGTCCTGTCCGAACAGTATTGTGTTCTGAGTACGCATGAGAACTTCAACAATGCCATTGGACTGCCCCTGACCCTGTTTCGCCTGGAGCCCTGCCATCAGGTTGCCGTACTGGAGATGGGAATGAGCGGATTCGGTGAAATCCGGCGTCTGGCCGGCATTGCTCCTCCAAAGATCGCGGTTCTGACCAATATCGGCATTTCCCACATTGAAAAACTTGGGAGCCGGGAGAATATACTGAAAGCAAAGCTGGAAATTTTGGAACAATTCCAGGCAGACTGCACTGCCGTGCTCAACGATGACAACGATTTGCTGCATCAGGAAGGGAATCGGATGGAAGAAAAGAAGGTACCGTTTTCATTGGTGCGGTTTGGAACAGGACCGGGTGTGGACTATCGGGCGGAGGACCTGCGTCCGGCGGGGGAATCCGGTATGGAATATACCCTGGTTGCAGACAGGACAAGGTTTCCGGTCCGGCTGAGGGTACCCGGAAAGCATAATGTTTTCAACAGCCTTGCGGCAATTGCAGTGGGGAGAACTTTCGGCATCGATATGGAGCAAATATGCAGCGGCCTTTTGAACTATGCCGGGGGACAAATGCGTTTGCATATAGAGAATATCGGAGGAGATACCGATATTAAAATAATAGATGATGTTTATAACGCGAGTCCGGATTCAGTCCATGCCGCCATGGAATTGCTGCGGAATATGGCGGGAGGACGGAAAATTGCTGTTCTGGGGGATATGATGGAGCTGGGAGATTATTCGGAAAGGGCGCATCGGCAGGTCGGTGAAATGGTGGCCGAATATGGAACGGATATTCTGATTACGAAGGGAAACTACAGTTCCTGGATTGCGGACGGTGCAAAAGAAGCAGGAATGCCGGCGCAGTCCATTTATCATTTTCCGGAGAACCAGGGAGTCATCCAGTGGATGAAGGATGGACTGTCCGATGGGGACCGCATTCTGATCAAGGGGTCCCGGGCCATGAAAATGGAGGAGATCGTGGCATATCTGAAAGGAGGAGATTTTTCCGGATGAAGTATTTTGCGATGGTTGTGATACTTGCCTTTCTTGCCACGCTTTTGATGGGCATGCTTCTGATCCCCTGGCTGAAGAAACTGAAATTCCGACAAACGGTGCGGGAGGACGGGCCGAAAAGTCACTTATCCAAAACGGGAACGCCTACCATGGGGGGATTACTGTTCCTGATTCCGTTGATTGTCATCAGTCTGATTCTGACCAGGGGAAACCGGGCCTTTGTTCTCTTTGCTGTTCTGTCCACGGCCGGTTTCGGGCTGATTGGTTTTTTGGATGATTATATCGGAATTGCAAAAGGCCGTTCCCTTGGACTGCGCGCCTATCAGAAAATCATTGGACAGCTGATTCTGGCTGTGGCACTGGCGTATTATGCCTATACCAATGAGTATATTGGCAGCAGTGTCATTCTGCCATTTGTAGGTAAGGAATGGGATCTTGGAATCTTTTATATTCCCGTCACCGTATTTATTATCATCGGTACGGTAAACAGCGTCAATCTGACCGATGGCTTGGACGGCCTGTGTTCCGGCGTAACGCTGATTGTTTCTGCCACGCTGAATATTATTTTGTTTTCCGTCTGTCAGATGGCACAGAGTCAGCATATCGCCTATCTGGCCGAAAACTGCGGGGAGCTGCTGATCTTCTCTGCAGCGCTGACCGGCAGTTGCCTGGGATTTTTGCGTTATAATACCCATCCTGCACAGGTTTTTATGGGGGATACGGGATCCCTTGCACTGGGAGGCGCTGTCGCGGCTCTTTCCGTTCTGCTTCGGATTCCTCTCTGGCTTCCCGTAATCGGCGGGATTTATATGGTGGAAGCCCTTTCCGATATCATTCAGGTGGTTTCCTTCAAGCTGAGAGGAAAACGGGTTTTCAAAATGGCACCCCTGCATCATCATTTTGAACTGTCGGGTATGCCGGAAACCAGGGTGGTTGCCCTGTTTATGATTGCGACGGTAATCCTGTGTCTGGTTGCCTTAATGAGTCTTTAGGGGAACGGGATAAGGTTCGCAGCAGGAGGAGCCATGCCTGTTTGAAGCGGGTATCTGGAAGGAGAGGTAGTATGGATTTCGCGGATAACGTGAAAGGAAAGACAATATTGGTTGCAGGACTGGCCCGGAGCGGCGTATCTGCAGCAAAGCTGCTGGATCGGTCGGGTGTCAGGGTTCTTGTCAGCGACACCAAAACGCAACAGGAAATTCCCGAAGCGGTGAAGGAGCTCCGGCAGGAAACCGATTGCCAGTTCTTTTTGGGGAAAAATCCGGATGATCTGGTCCGTCAGGTGGATGGTATCATACTCAGCCCGGGGATTCCGGTGGATTCTTCCTTTGTGAAAAAGGCGCTCGATCTGGGAGTTCCGGTCATAAGCGAGGTGGAGCTTGCATATCGATACAATAAGGCTCCGATTATCGCAATAACCGGTACCAATGGGAAAACCACGACAACCACGCTGTTGGGGGAGATGCTGAAGGCAGCCGGGAAAAGCACCTATGTGGTTGGCAATATCGGAGTTCCCTTTACGGAAGTGGCAGGAAAAACAAAAGCGGACGATGTGGTTGTGGCCGAAATCAGCAGCTTTCAGCTGGAAACCATTGATCGGTTCAAACCGGCAATATCTGTCCTGCTGAATATAACGGAAGATCATTTGAACCGACATAAAACGATGGAAAATTATATTGCTGCAAAATCGCGTATTTTTGAAAATCAGGACAGCCGGGGAACTGTGATTTTAAACAGGGATAATGACATCCTGTCTCGCCTGGAACCGGATACCGAAGCACAGGTTTTCCGTTTCAGCCGGAAAAGGATCCTGCCCAAAGGGGCATGGGTGGAGGATGGTCAAATCACGATGGACATTGGAAAAGGACCGGTGCGGATCTGCCGGACAGAGGAACTTGCCATTCCGGGCACCCACAATCTGGAAAATGCGCTGGCAGCTGTTTTGGCTGCAGGCATTGCAGGGGTGGAGTCTGCAGTTCTGGCCGGGGTTCTGAAGAGATTTCCGGGGGTGGAGCACCGGATTGAAAAAGTGGCCACCATTCGGGGGATTACTTTTTACAACGATTCCAAGGGGACCAATCCGGATTCTTCCATCAAGGCCATGGAAGCCATGTCCGGTCCCACGGTTCTCATTGCCGGGGGCATGGACAAGAAAAGCGGTTTTTCCGATTTTGTGGACGCCTTCGGGGATAAGATAAAAGCTTTGGTTTTACTGGGAGAAACAGCGGGCATGATATCAGAGACTGCCAGAAAAAAAGGATTTCAGGATATTTACAGAGTGGATTCCATTCAGGAAGCAGTGGAGAAATCCTTTGCACTTTCCTCTTCCGGATACAATGTACTGTTATCCCCGGCATGCGCCAGCTGGGACATGTTCCGGGATTACGAAGAGAGAGGCAGGATCTTCAAGGAGGCTGTCCGAACATTGGGGAGGTAACAGGATGAGCAAAAAGCCCATTGATTTTCCGATTCTTTTAACAACTGTCATATTGGTTGCCATAGGGATTGTCATGGTGTTCAGTGCAAGCTTTTATTATGCTACCCAGAGATGGGGCGACAGCTTTTATTTTTTCAAGCGCCAGTGCCTGTGGGCAGCGATCGGATTTGCGGGGATGTTCCTTGCTTCCCGGATCGACTACTCCAGACTGCAGAAATACTCCAAAGTGTTTCTGATCATCAGCATTCTCCTTTTGGTTGCTGTTTTGCTCGTTGGACAGGAGAGGAATCATGCGAAGAGATGGCTGGGAATTGGAAGCTTTACCATTCAGCCGGCGGAAGTTACCAAGTTTGCCATGATATTTTATATTGCGGATGCCGTTTCCAGGCGCAAAGGCAAAATGAAGCGCTTTTTCAAGGGAATGTTTCCCATTCTTATCGTCGCCGCTGTGGTATTTGTGCTGATCCTGCTTCAGCCAAACCTGAGTACGGCAGGCAGCATCCTGCTTCTGACTTTTGTCATGCTGTTTGTCAGCGGGGCAAATCTGTGGCACATGGGCGGACTGTTGGCTGCAGGAGTGGCAGGCGCCATGGTACTGACCATGTCGAAAGGATATCGGAAAAACCGTCTGCTTGCCTTTCGTGACCCGTGGGGCGATCCGCTGGGAAACGGATGGCAGCTGATTCAATCCCTGTACTCCCTTGGTTCCGGCGGTTTGTTCGGGCTGGGACTTGCCAAGAGCCGTCAAAAACTTCTGTATCTTCCTTACCCGGAGACAGACTTTATCTTTGCGATCTATGGAGAAGAGCTGGGCTTTCTGGGGGCCGTCGTACTGATCCTGCTGTTCCTGATTCTGATCTGGCGGGGAATCCGGGTTGCCCTGACCGCTCCGGATATGTTTGGAAGCATGGTGGCAGCTGGCATTATTTCCATGATCACCATACAGGTGGTCATTAATATCGCAGTGGTAACCGCATCCATGCCTCCGACCGGGTTGCCTCTTCCGTTTATCAGCTACGGCGGATCTTCCCTGGCGATGTTCATGACCAGCATTGGCGTACTCCTGAATATTTCCAGGCATTGCAGTGCTGCATGACTCTCTCTGCTGGCGCGGGAGACCGGGATTGTAACACCTCAATTTTCCATGCATATCATGGTATTGAACCAGGATTTGTTTTGAAATCCCAGTGCGATATGGATGAGAACCAAGAAAGAGGTGGAACTTGAATGGATCAATACAGAATTCGAGGCGGAAAAAAGCTGGAGGGAGAAATCCGGGTGATCGGCGCAAAGAATGCCATTCTTCCGATTCTGGCAGCGGTCATATTGACGGATCAACCTGTTATCCTGCATGATTTTCCCAGCCTTGTGGATGTGGAAACCATGCTGCTGATATTAAGCTCCATAGGATGCCGGATAAAAAGGGAAGGCAATACATTGATTGTGGACCCTTCCGAAGTGGACAGCTGGACGATTCCGGACCGGTATGTCAGGGAAATCCGTTCCTCCATCGTGATGCTGGGCGCAGTACTTGCCAGAATGAAAAAGGCGGTGATCACTTATCCGGGAGGATGCGACATCGGGCAGCGTCCGATCAACCTGCATCTGCATGGCCTGAAACAGTTGGGCGTCGTGATCCGGGAAGAACACGGCTATCTGATATGTGAAGCGACGAATCTGACAGGGGCCGATATCCATCTGGACTATCCCAGTGTAGGAGCGACGGAGAATATTATGCTGGCTGCTACCCGCGCAAAGGGACAGACTGTGATACGAAATGCCGCCAAGGAACCCGAGATCATGGACCTTGCGAATTTTATAAACAGTATGGGAGGCAAAATATGCGGAGCAGGGAGCAATACCATTACAGTTGAAGGTGTGGAGCATTTTCACGAAACGGAATATACCGTCATTCCGGACCGAATCGTGGCGGGGACTTATCTGGTGGCAGCTGCCATCACGGGAAGTGAACTCGTTGTCCGTAATGTAAACGTGGAACATATCCAATCCATTCTGACAAAGCTGAGGGAAACCGGGTGCAGGATTACCTCCTTCCAGGATTCTGTAAAGATAGTGGCTCCCCAGCGCCTTTGCGCCATCGAGAACACCAAAACCTATCCTTATCCGGGATTTCCGACGGATATGCAGGCTCTGCTGATGAGTGTCCTGTCCGTTGCCAGAGGGACCAGCATTATCAAGGAAAATATCTTTGAAAACCGGTTCCGGCATGTTCCCGAGCTGATCCGAATGGGAGCCAATATCCGGACAGAAGGCAATGTTGCCGTTGTTCAGGGAGTACCCACACTGAAGGGCGCAGAAGTCCGTGCCGGAGATCTCCGTGGAGGTGCGGCACTGGTCATGGCCGGGCTGAGGGCGAATGGGGAAACCGTCGTGGATCAAATCCACCATATCGAACGCGGATATGAAAATCTGGATGGATGCCTTCGGGATATCGGTGCGGATATCGAGCGGATCTGAGGAAAAGTTTTGATTCCACTGCAAAAGCCCTCCGCCACTTTTTGCAGTAGAATCAACCCTGTGGAAGGAATCCAAAAAGAAAGAAACAGTTTTCTGTTGTGAGGGATTGTTTATGGGATGGAATGGGACAAGCAAAGGAATTATACTCTTTCTGGTTTTGCTTCTTTGCCTGACAGCGATCGTTCTTTTGGGTGCCGGGGTGTTCCAGGTGAAAAAGATCACGGTAATATCCGGCGGTACCCTCAGCGAAGATGTTATCATAAACCTGTCCGGAATATCCCGCGGAGATAATATCTTTAAAATCAGCAAGGCAAAGGTAAAGAACCGGATTGAGAACAATCCTCCCTTTCCTGTGGTGAAGTCCGTCTCTTTCCGACTTCCTGCCGAGGTGGTCCTTGTGGTTCGGGAACGGGTCCCGGTTGCGGTTATTCCTTATTTAAGCTCTCATATTATCATAGATGGAAGCGGCTTCGTTCTGGATATTGTAAAGCAGCAGGATGATGAGCCCTATCCGGTGGTGGAAGGAGTTCCTCTCACCAGCCTTACCAAGGGAAGTTTGCTCTCGACGGGAGAGCATGAGAGCTACAAAGAGAAGATCCTTCTGCGTCTGCTGGGAGAGATCGATAAATGGAAAGTCAGCGATATGCTGAAAGGGATCGGACTGGAGAATCCGGATGATATTCTGCTGACCACCAAAGATGGAATTCAGGTTCAAATTGGTCAGGCCGTGGAGTTGGATAAGAAATTCGGATGGCTGAAATCGGAAGCATATCAGAGTGTTCTGAAAAATGGGAAGGGAGGAACACTGGATGTCCGTGTGCCGGACAAAGCTGTATATCGTCCGAAGGACGGACAGGATGCGACGAAATGAGGAGCAGACAGAGGATAAGTGAGGTGGAGGAAACGAAAACACTGGGCGGAAAAATAGCGATTATGCTGGTCAGTATCATTCTTGGCCTGATGTTGGCAACGCAGTTTAAAAATGTTCAGAACGTCGGAGGGGATGTATCCCTTCAAAGGACACAGGAGCTTACCAGCCAGGTTCAAAAGCTGAATCAGGATATCGTGGATCAGCGGAAATATATAGAGGACCTGGAAAAAAGAATTGCGGAATATGAAAACGCTGCCAAGGATGAAGGAAAGATCAATGATACCATGTACAAGGAACTGGAGCGGTCCCGTATCCTTGCCGGCCTGGTGGATTTGGAAGGCGCAGGTGTTGCAGTAACCGTAAACGTCATTCCGGTGGAAGACGGAGGAGAATCCGGTATCGTGCGGAATATTTACCATGAGGATCTGCTGATGCTGATCAACGAATTGAATGCAGCCGGAGCAGAGGCATTGTCCGTCAATGGGGAAAGGATTCTTTCCACAACGGAGATTCGCAACGCCGGGGATTATATTGTGATCAACACCAATCGATATTCCGCTCCCTTTGAGATCCGGGCCATTGGCAACCCTGATACGCTGGAAGCCTCCCTGAAGCTTTTGGGAGGGGTGACGGATACTTTGGGGGAAGAACTGGACATCAAAATACACAGGGAAGAGAAAATCCGGATTCCAAAATACAACGGTGTATTTCAATATGATTATGCCGAACCGGTACAGTAAACAGATGAGGCGATGGTATGAAAATCAAATTGGATAAAAATATACTGCTGATTACATGCGTCTGTATCCTGTTTGGCTGCTGTGCGGTTCAGGTTTTCCAAAAACCGGGCCCGGATGTGGAAATTGGAGGGGTGACATCTCTGCAGACTGTTGAAAAAATGCTGCGGCAAGAGGAAGGATTGACGGAGAAAAAGCTTGAGATGGATGAGACGATTGCGCAGAAGGAAAAAAAACTGGCGGTATATGAAGATTCTGCAGCAAAAACCGATGATCAGCTCGAGCATATAAAAAAAGAGACTCAGGATGCCAGATGGATGGCCGGACTGCTTCCCGTGGAAGGGCCAGGGGTGGAAATTATCCTGAATGACCGGAAGCGGGATACGATTCTGACCGACAATCCCTATTTGGGGTATTATGTTGTCCACGACAGTGATATGCTGAATGTGATCAATGAATTGCGGGAAGCAGGAGCGGAAGCCATCGCAGTAAACGATACCCGGATCATGGGAAATTCCAGAATCAGCTGCGGCGGGCCTACCATAAACGTGGGAAAGTATGGACGGTTTGCCCCGCCTTTTGTGATCCATGCCATCGGGGATCCGGATGCCCTGATGGCCAACTTTCAAAGGGACGACAGTATTTATCAGAATCTGACTGCCTGGGGTCTGGAGGTTCAGATCCGAAAGATGGATAAAATTAAAATTCCCCGTTATCTTGGGGATATGGACTATAAATATGCGCAAGCGGTTCAGGAAGGTGATTGATATGTGGCTGCCTGTTGTTGGTGTG
>DAINCI010000050.1:0-12570 GCA_036732425.1 Bacillota bacterium | reverse complement strand
GAAATTGATATGGAACATTGTTGCAAATTATTGTTTTAATGTTGCATTACATAATCTGTATGATATAATTTCCGTATCATGTAATTTAAGCAGGAGGCAAATTGGGAACCAGGAGGATGCTATGACTCGTGAATGGATCGAACCCAAAGGAGATACCTGTTCCGGTGTTGTTTATATCCACCAGGTTGGATGGGAAACCTGCGAGAAGGGGCACAGCTTTGGTCCGGCAGTGAGGGATCATTTCCTGATCCACTGTATTCTGGAAGGGGAAGGGACCTTTTCCGCAGGGAAAAAGGAATACCGGCTGAACCGGGGAGAGGGATTTTTGATTGTGCCCGGTGCGGTGACCTATTATCAGGCAGACCGGAACCATCCATGGAAATACTGCTGGGTTGGCTTCAACGGAACCGAAGCTGCGAAAATCTGCAGTCAGTGCGGTATCGGTCCGGAGCATCCGGCATTTTCCTATGCCGACCCGTGCCGGATGGAGACCTGTATGCGGGAGCTGCGTGAGATCTGTGATTCCGGAAGCAATGAATTTCTGACCCTGTCCCGTTTGTATGAATTCTTTTCCATGATTCAACGGGAGGAAGCGCCGGCAGGCAGGCGTACCGGCATTGTGGAACCGGCTCTGGATTACATCGGCAAGAATTATTCTTACGGGATCACAGTTGGCCAGATTGCTTCCCATCTGGGCATCAGCAGAAGCCATCTTTTTCGTGTTTTCAAGGAAAAGCTGGGATTGTCGGTACAGGAATATCTGCTGTCCTTTCGCCTGAAACGGGCGGAAAACCTGATCGAAACCACCGATATGACAATAAAGGAGGTCATGTATTCCTGCGGATTCAATGATCTGCCCAATTTCTCCCGGCAATTTCGAAAAGCATATGGTATGCCGCCGGGAGTTTACCGGAATAAAAGCAGCCTGGAGGAAAGTGGGGAAGCGACAGGATGGAAAATATAAAGCGAAAGGAGTACCGGCACCAGGCAAAAAGCGAAAATTTGAGCCCCTTCCATAACACCTTTAAAAATGTTATAATGTTTGGATAGGACATCTAAAAGGAAGGATTTTGCCAATGCTTCAGATACCGGACTCCCTGATCGTGAACTATAGTGCGTCGCCGCAGGTTTATAAGCGGGGCATGGCCTATTATCGCAGCGGGAGAATCAAAAGTATCCGGATTCAGGAAGACAAGGAAATTATATACAGCGTGGTAAGGGGCCGCCAGGACTATAATGTGCGTATTGAGTTTGATGATGACGGGATTTTTCAGTCTGCGGAATGTACCTGTCCGGCAAGCCAAAAGTTCTGGGGGCACTGCAAGCATATTGTGGCGGTTCTGCTTCATTTGAAGTGGCTGAAAGAGCACGATGGGTTCCGGATGATTGCGGCAAAAAGAACCGCCAGGGAGATTTTTCATTATTTTCAATATTCGACATCTGCCGGGCAAACTCCGGTTACTCTGGAGCCGATCTATGAATTCCGGCCGGATGGAGAAGAGGATTATGGCGTATCCTCCCTTCTGTCTTTTCGGATCGGAGAGAACCGGATGTACGTGGTACGCAATATGCGAAAATTTCTGGAGGACTTGGAAAACCGGAATTCCATCTATTTTGGCAAGCAATTTACCTATGATCCCGATTGGCATACGTTTCCGGAGGAGCAGGATCCGCTGATCGATTTTCTCCATGAATTGTACCAGGTGAACGGATTGGACAAAGGGTATCATTACAGCTCCGGTTTGTTTCACGATAAATACATTTGTCTGACGGATGCCCTTGTCAAACGGTTTTTCTCCATCATGGGCGATCAATCCTTCCGGGCTGTACTTCATGGCAAGGCCTGTGACGATGTGCGGATCCTGCAGGAGACTATCCCGGTCCAGTTTTTGGTGGACAAGGAGGAAGAGGATCTTGCCATGAATATCGAGCTGGCGGATTCCATCCACAACCTGACAGCGGACGGGACCTATATCCTGGTGGGGGACCGGATTTACCGGCCACCGGCCGATCAGATCCGAAACATCATGCCCTTTGTCCGCATCATGAACCACACGGGAAGCAGAAAGCTGCTTTTTACCGGAGCAGACAGGGAGCGTTTTGTTTCGGAGGTGCTGCCCCATGCGGAGCGGGTCGGCAGTGTTCAGGCCAGTGATCTTGTGGATCAGATGGTGGAAAGGGAACCCCTGGAGGCCAGGATCTATTTTGACCGGGAGGGGGAAGGCATCCGGGCACGTGTCCTGTTCCAATATGGTGAAAGAAAGATTGATCCCTTTGATCCGGAGCGCCACAGTCCGGCATCGGAAAAGAGCGGTAAAATCCTGATCCGGGATATGGATACCGAACGAAAGGTACTGGGCCTTTTTGAAAAGTACTCCTTTCTGGTCTGCCCCCATGGTGTGTATCTGGAAGAGGAAGAAAAGATTTTTTCCTTTTTCCATACCGGACTGTTTCAGCTGCAGCAGGTGGCAGAGGTATACTATTCCGAGGACTTTCGGGTGATTGTCCACAACAAACTGACCTATTCTGCCGGAATCCGTCTGAGTGCGGATACCGATTTGCTGGAGTTTACTTTTGACATCGGCGGGATCCATTCTTCCGAGCTCGATCGGATTTTTGAAGCAATGCGGGAAAAGAAACGGTATTACCGGCTGAAGGATGGAAGCTTTTTGCCTCTGGACAACAGGGAGCTGGATGGGCTGGCAGAATTGACGGAACATCTTGGCATTCGTGACAGGGATTTGCGGAACGGGACGCTGGAGATGCCGAAATACCGTGCATTGTATCTGGACCGCCAGCTGCAGGAGTCCGGGATACAGGACGTTCAGGAGGATGATGCCTTTCGTGATATGGTAAGGGATATCCGGAAGCCCGGAGCGATACATGCGGATATACCGGAGTCCCTGAAAGGGACCTTGCGGGATTATCAGCAGCTGGGATTCAAATGGCTGAAAACCCTGTCCCGATACGGGATGGGTGGGATTCTGGCAGATGACATGGGCCTGGGAAAGACCCTGCAGGTACTGACACTGCTTCTTTCAGACAGGGAGGAAGGGTGTGGGGAACCGTCCCTGGTGGTGGCGCCGACTTCTCTGGTCTGCAACTGGCAGGAGGAAGTCCGGAAATTCGTGCCGGATCTGTCAACATTGCTGGTGATCGGCAATCGAAGCGAACGGGGAGAGCTGATGGAACAAATTTCGGAAGCCGATCTGGTGATTACCTCCTACCCTTTGATCCGAAGGGATAAGGAAAGCTATCAGAAGTTTACCTTCCGTTATTGCATTATCGATGAAGCACAGCATATTAAAAATCCTGCCTCCCAGGGTGCAAAGGCGGTCAAGTCGATCCATGCAAAGAGACGGTTTGCCCTGACGGGTACGCCTATGGAGAATTCCCTTTCCGAGCTTTGGTCCATCTTTGACTTTGTCATGCCGGGCTATCTGTTCAGCCATACAAAGTTCCTGTCGGATTATGAAAAGCCCATTGTGAAGGAACGCGACACAGATACGGTGGAGGAGCTGGCAAAGCATATCAAGCCCTTTATCCTTCGGCGTTTGAAAACTGATGTACTGAAGGAGCTTCCGGAAAAGATTGAAAGCCGGATGGTTGCGGATCTGACTGTGGAGCAAAAGAAGGTTTATCTGGCTTATCTGGCCCGGGCCCGGGGGGAGATTACAGCGGAGATTGACCGTTCGGGTTATGAACGGAGCCAGATCAAGATATTGGCTGCGCTGACCCGGCTGCGGCAAATTTGCTGTCACCCTGGAATGTTTCTGGAAAACTACAGGGGAGAAAGCGGCAAGATGCTTCTGCTGGATGAAATCCTGTCCGATGCGTTGGGAAGCGGACATCGTGTGCTGCTGTTTTCCCAGTTCACCAGCATGCTGCGACTGATCCGGGAGCGTCTGGAAGCAAATCGGATCCATACCTTCTATCTGGATGGAAATACCGAGGTGCGGGAACGCGGCAGACTGGTAAAGAGATTCAACGAAGGAGAAGGAGAGGTGTTTCTGGTTTCTTTAAAGGCCGGAGGGACGGGCTTGAATCTGACTGGTGCCGATACGGTCATCCATTTTGATCCCTGGTGGAATCCGGCAGTGGAGGATCAGGCGTCGGACCGGGCGTATCGGATTGGGCAGAAGAAGGCGGTTCATGTCATGCGGCTGATCACAAAGGGCACGATTGAAGAGAAAATCGAGCACCTGAAGGAACAAAAGAGGAATCTGACGGATGCCGTGATCAAGCCTGGCGAGACATTTGTATCCAGAATGTCGAAAAAGGAAGTCATGGCACTGTTTGAATAAAAAACAGAATTTTATGGAGGGAACGGATTATGATTCATGAAAGTGGAAATATTTCGGTCAATACTGCGGATATCTTTCCGATCATAAAGAAATGGCTTTATTCGGATAAGGATATCTTTCTCCGCGAACTGGTATCCAACGGGAACGATGCCATCGCCAAGCTGAAACGGATTGTTTCCATGGGAGATGCGAAAGTGGACGATGACGAACACTACGCGATCCATGTGGTGCTGAACAAGAAAAAGAAAACCATTCAGGTGATGGACAATGGAATCGGCATGACGGCCGAAGAGGTGAAAAAGTACATCAACCAGGTGGCTTTTTCCGGCGCACAGGAGTTTCTGGAGAAGTATAAGGATCAGGACGAAACCAATCAGATCATCGGGCATTTCGGCCTGGGCTTTTACTCCGCTTTTATGGTGTCAGACCAGGCGGAGATCGATACCCTGTCTTATCAGGATGGGGCGGAAGCGGTAAAGTGGATCTGTGACGGCGGAACGGATTTTGAAATGACCTCGTCCGAACGGAATAAGAGAGGTACTGTGGTTACGCTTCATGTTTCCGGAGACAGCAAGGAGTTTCTGGACAAATATGAACTGCGCAAGATACTGGAAAAGTACTGTGCCTTTCTGCCGGTGGAAGTGTATCTGGAAGATGTAGAGGAAGAGGAAAAGAAGGCAGAGGAAGCTGCCAAAAAGGCGAAAGAGGCTGCCGAAAAGAAGGCAGCAAAGGCGAAGGAAGAAGCAGAGAAGCCCGGGGAGGAGACGGAAGCAGGAGAAACATCCGATCAAAAGGCATCCGGAGAAAATGAGGAAAAGGAAGAGCCGAAGAAAGCCGGGGAGGAATCCGGGGAACCGGAGAAGCCGGCAAAGCCGGAGCCGATCAACGATATCCATCCGCTTTGGCTGAAAAGGCCATCCGAATGCACGGAGGAAGAATACAAGGAATTCTATCGCAAGGTATTCATGGATTATCAGGAGCCGCTGTTCTGGATCCATCTGAATGTGGATTATCCTTTCCACCTGAAAGGCATCCTGTATTTCCCGAAGATACGCAACGATTTTCAGGGCATGGAGGGACAGGTCAAGCTCTATAACAATCAGGTGTTTGTTGCCGATAACGTGAAGGAAGTGGTTCCGGAATTCCTGCTGCTGCTCAAAGGGGTGATTGACTGTCCGGATCTGCCTCTCAACGTTTCCAGGAGTTTTCTGCAGAATGACGGATATGTAAGGAAGATATCCGAGCACATCTCCAAGAAGGTGGCGGACAAGCTGAACAGCCTGTTCAAGACGGAACGGGAGAGCTATAACAAATACTGGGAGGATATTCATCCCTTCATTAAATATGGCTGCATGAAGGATGACAAGTTCTATGACCGGGTAAAGGATATTCTGATTTATAAGAGCACCAACGGAGACTATACCGTCCTGAAGGATTATCTGAACCGAAACAGTGACAAGCACAAGGACAAGGTATTTTATGTTTCGGATGAGAAACAGCAGGCTCAGTATATCCGGATGTTCAGGGACAATGACCTGGAGGCCCTGTATCTGGATACCATGATTGATACCAATTTCATTGCCTTCCTGGAGATGAAGGAGTCCATCACGTTTATCGGGATTGATGCCGATATCACCGATGCTCTGAAGGACAAGTCCGAAGAAGGGAAAGAGGACAAGAAAGAAGACAAATCCCATTCGGACGATCTGGAGAAACTGTTTCGGGAAGCCCTGGACAGCAAGGATCTGAAAGTACGGGTGGAAGCTCTGAGGACAGAGGACATTCCGGCCGTTATCGTGCTTTCGGAGCAGACCAGAAGAATGCAGGAGATGCAGAAACGATTCGGGGATTTGAACATGGGGAACTTCCCGACGGAGCAGACTCTGGTTTTGAATCGGAAGAATGACCTGATCGCCCGGCTGGAAAAGATGAAGGATCGGGCGGATCGAAAAGATGACGTGGCAATGATCTGCAAACATGTGTATGATCTGGCCATGATGAACCAGAGGCCGTTGGAACCGGATGAAATGGCGGAGTTTGTAAAGAGAAGCAATGAGCTGCTGACCCGGCTTGCGGAGTTCGGGGAGTAAATGAAACGGAAACAGCAGTCCCGCTGAAAAAATAAAAAAGGACAGGCAGAGCCGGTGAAGATACTTTTTTCACCGGCCCTTTTTGTGATATGATAGAGGCAGGAAAAGAAGGATGGAACAGAAGGAAAGAAGGAAGGATAATCCGGGTGCCAGGTTGCATAGGATAAGGATTAACCGTGTTGGCAAACTCCGTGTTGGCAAACAGGGAAACAGTTTAAGGATGGAGGGAGACTATGGATCAATATACGGCAGTTTCTCTTTTATTGCTCGCTCTGGCGGCTTTTCTTATTTACCGCATTAAGAACAGGAACAGAAAAAAGAAAGAGAAGAAAAGTATTGCGTTTCATAGGAAAAATTTGCCTGTCGCCAGGCGGCGAAAGCATGCCCTGCTGGACCATGACAAAGGGAAGGTGATCCCTTTTCCCGGGAAGGCGGTATCATCGGGGAGGCAGGATAAGTCCGGACAGGGAAATCATTCGGGATCCGGGCAGAACAAGGAATAAATGTTCTGAGCAACGCTTTCTGCGCAACCGCTGCGAAGAGCCGGCCATAAATAGTTTTCCTCACTGTATGGAAAAATTAACCATGCGCGGCCTTCCGTAACTCTGTAATATTTATCTGTATCTGTGTTGACTTTGATCATTGGAATGAAGCCACTGTCCGGGACAGTGCCGTTGATACAGTAATGGGATTTGTCATCATAGATCACATCATAACTCTTTTAACCACAGGAGTCCTCCATTTTTTATCAATGTTAATGTTATGGCAGCATGTAAATTTATTTGCTCCAAGAATTGTACTGCTGCTATATTTTACGTAATATTATGTTATAATAATTACAGCAAAGGAGTGGATAGCAATGCCGAATATTAAACCTGTTTCAGATTTACGGAACTATAACGAAGTCTTGCGGGATATTTCCGTAGGTGAGCCTGTATTCCTGACTAAAAACGGACGTGGCAGGTATGCCATTGTCGATATGGAAGAATATGAAGAGATGAAAGCCACAATCAAACTGATGAGCGAGCTTGCCAAAGGTAAAAAATCCGGTGAGGAAAAAGGCTGGCTTTCTGCTAATGAGGTGCGTGCTCATTTTGAGGCAAAAGTGAATGAAAAATAAAGTGTATTATTCGTCGGAAGCGCTTCAGGATTTAGACGACGTCTGGGCGTACTGTTTGGTGAAATAAAAGAGGAAAATTAAATAACAAAGATAGAAAGGCGTTTGAAGGGAGGAGCGATAAAGGGACTTTAGGAAAAGCCTTTATCAAATCTGGGGATGAAATGATGACAGGGATATTACCGACAAAGCAACAGCTTTCCTTCCTGGACTGGGAAATGGGTGCATTTTTTCACTTTGGCATCCGGACTTTCCATGAAGGACATCAGGACTGGGATGGAAAGCCAATGGATCTGAGTGCCTTTTGCCCGACCGAACTGGACTGTGACAGCTGGATCCGTACGATAAAGAAAGCTGGGATGACTTATGCCATTCTGGTTTGCAAGCATCACGACGGATTTGCCAATTGGCCTTCGAAGTATACGGATTATTCTGTGGCAAACACGCCCTGGAAGGATGGAAGGGGCGATGTGGTACGGGAGTTTGTGAATGCCTGCCGCAAGTACGACATTCGGGTCGGGCTTTACTATTCCCCTGCCGAGGCAGGATATCAGAAACGATCTCCGAAGGAGCATGACGACTATTTTATTGATCAGATCAGTGAGTTGCTGACCAATTACGGCAAGATTGATTATCTGTGGTTTGACGGCTGTGGATCGGAAGGGCATGAGTATGACCGAAAACGCATCATTCACGCGATCCGCAGCCTTCAACCTGAAATACTGATTTTCAATATGTGGGATCCCGATACCAAATGGGTTGGCAATGAAGCAGGAGTGGCAGACAGAAGGAACAGCAATGTGGTGTCCGCTGTGGACTTTTCCGTCCTGGCGAAAGTTCAGGAGGATCTGGATACCAAACGCTTTTTGCCCACAGAATGCGATTTCAGAATGCGGAGCCGGAACTGGTTTTACAGCGAATATGATGTCCATACGGTGAAAAGTGTGGAAGAACTGGTTTCCCTTTATTATTATTCCGTTGGGAACGGTGCAAATTTCCTTGTCAACATCGGACCGGACCGCAGGGGCCTTTTGCCCGGGGTGGATTCGGAGCGGCTGCTGGAGTTCGGTCAGGAAATCAGGAGACGTTTTTCACAGCCGGTTCCAGCTACCTGGGAGAGTACAGAAGATGGCATTTGCATCAGGCTGGAGGAAGAACAATTCATCAATCATGTGATATTGCAGGAAGACTTGACGGCGGGGGAAAACATACAGGCGTTCCGCGTTTCTGTCCGATCCGGTTTGATTCAGCACCCTGTCTGTGTCCATATAGGGGCTACCATCGGACATAAAAGGATTATTGCTTTTCCTGCCATTCGGGCAACGGAGGTTCGGGTCAAAGTTACGGATGCAAAGGGGACGTTTCATTTTTTGCCCCCTCAGGTTTTTTATATTCGTTATTGATGGCAGGAAACAGGATGGAAAAGGGCGAATCAATTAGATAAAGAGATAAAGAAGATCAGAAGATCAGCGAAAAGTTCATAAAGTGGAAAAGGGAATCCGCAAAAGTTCATAAGCAAGAAATATCTGGGAACATATTTAGGAACGGAAAGGGGCAAATGGATTTATGTCAAGTTATGTGACAAGAAAAACACCTGGAGACACGGAATGGTTTGTTCATGACCGGTTTGGTATGTTTATTCACTGGGGGCTGTATTCCATGCCGGCCCGTCATGAATGGGTGAAGTCCAGGGAAGAGATACCGGAAGAAAAGTACGATAAATATTTCAAATATTTCAATCCGGATTTGTTTGACCCGAAGGATTGGGCCCGAAAGGCAAAAGAAGCAGGAATGAAATATGCCGTTCTCACCACAAAGCATCATGAAGGCTTCTGCATGTTCGATTCAAAGTATACGGACTATAAGTGCACGAATACTCCTGCCGGCCGGGACATTGTCCGGGAGTTTGTGGATGCTTTCCGGGCAGAAGGATTGCGTGTCGGCTTCTATTATTCCCTGATCGACTGGCATCATCCCGATTTCCCCATCGATCCCATTCATCCGCGGCGTGATGACGGGGATGCCCATGAGCAGAGCAAGGGCCGGAATATGCACAGATATGCGGAATATATGCGTAATCAGGTGGAGGAACTTCTGACGAACTATGGGAAAATTGATATTCTGTGGTTTGATTTCTCCTATCCGGACCGGACCATGAAGGATAAGCCATGGATGAAAGGCAAGGGCAGGGAAGACTGGGAATCGGACAAACTGATTGCTCTGGCAAGAAAGCTGCAGCCTGGCATTATCATTAACAATCGTACCGGGATCGATCAGGATATCTGGACGCCGGAGCAATATCAGCCGCAGGAATGGATCCGCCATGAGGATACCGGAGAGCGGGTGACATGGGAGGCCTGTCAGACATTTTCCGGTTCCTGGGGATATTATCGGGATGAAATGTCCTGGAAGACGCCGGATGTGTTGATACAGATGCTGATCAATACGGTTTCCCGGGGCGGAAATCTGCTGATGAACGTGGGCCCGACATCCAGAGGCTATATCGATTACCGGGCGGAAAAGGCACTGCAGGTATATGCGGACTGGATGAAGGTCAACAGCCGCTCCATTTACGGGTGCACCATGGCTGAACCGGAGTTTGTCGAGCCAAAAGGCTGCCGTCTTACGCAAAGCGGGGATGGGAAGCGTCTGTACATCCATTTGATGGAATATCCCTATGCTTCTCTGGAAGTGCAGGGGCTGGCAGGCAAAGTGGATTATGCCCAGTTCCTGCATGATGGAAGCGAAATAACCTTTACGGAAAAAGCCAGCGATCCTTTCAGCAAAGGCGGAACGCAATCGGAAAATTTGCTGGTGTTTAGGATTCCGCAGATCAAACCTCCGATTCTCGTGCCGGTGATTGAGGTATTTCTGAAATAGAGGTTGGAAGTTGGAAGTAAGATGTTGAAAGCCATATCGGGAGCTGTATGCTGAGGAAAGATTGACATACAGAAGTTGGAGTAAGATATTCAGATGGACGGCGGCCGGGAACCCCTATGATTCCGGCCGCCTCTCTTCAAATTCTGCTTGTCTGCAGATCCTTCTGGCCTGGAATTCCTGCCTTGTATTTTCGTATGTCTGAAATCATTGCTGCAACTAGAATAAGTCCGCTAAATCCACCAACCGATTCACAATGATATCCGGTTTCACATCAGAAGAATCCACATCTGAAAGTTTCGTCTCGCCCGTCAGGACCAGGACAGTGGTGGCTCCGTTTTTTGCGCCGATGGCGATATCGGTGTACAGACGGTCTCCCACGAAGACCACTTCCTCCTTTGTGCAATTCAGATTATCCAGAATATAGTCCATGGTTTCCTTATAGGGTTTCCCGAAATATTTTGGAAGAATGCCGGTGGATTGGGTAATAAAGGCGCATATGGCACCGCAGTCCGGGATAAAACCGTCTTCCGTCGGACAGTTGTTGTCCGGATGAGTGGCAAGAAAAGGAACTCCGTTTCGAATCAAAGTACAGGCTTTTGAGAGCTTTTCATAGGTCAGAGTTGTATCAAATCCGGCCACGACCGCATCCGGATCCTTCGCTGTCAAAAGAATGCCACTGTCCTGAAAATCCTCTTCCAGCAGCGGGGTCCCCAGCAGATAAACCTTTGGATGAGCCCATCGCTTTTTCAGGTGATAAGCGGTCACCATTCCGGAGGTAATGATCTGGCTTTTTGTCATGTTGCATCCCATTTTCGCAAGCTTTTGCAAATAGACGTCCTGATTTTTGGATGAGTTGTTCGTATAGAAAAGAAAATACTTTCCATGTTCTTTCACCTTCTCCAGAAATTCAAGGGAGCCTTCCAGCAGTTGATTGCCCAGATAAAAAGTGCCGTCCATATCCAATATGAAATATTTCTTGTTGTCCTTCAATTTTTTACACATTTTACATATCTCCTATCCCCGGGGGAGCTGTCTTATTCATACCTTCCAACCTTCCTTTTTCAGCTTTTCATGGATCAGATAATAAAGGAAAACAATAAGAACAAAATGAGTATAACACAGGAAGAGCGGATTCGGCAATTTTTAGCATCTTTCGATTCCGGATGCAAGAAAGGATTTCTTTTTTTCGTAAAGAATAATATAATAGAGTGAAAACAATCCCATGCAAAGGAGTGTGATTACATAACGATGAGTAATATTATGGACAAACTGAGGTTTGTGGAAGAAAAGGCAGACCATTATTGGGCGAAGAGGATCACATCCCAATTGGAATATGCCATTCAGCTGAATAAGGTATTGGAGCATAAATATGATGAGGACCTGACAGATTCCCTGGATTTTCTATCCGGTGAAATTGCCCGGGAAGGCACCATAACGGAAACAGCGGCGAAGGCAGCGGAAAAGAAGCTGGATCTGTTGTCGGAGGATGCGAAGAAATACCGGATGTTGTGTGTTGCCCATGCCCATATGGATATGAACTGGATGTGGCGGTGGGAGGAAACTGTCGCCGTTGTGCTGAATACGTTCCGCACCATGCTGGATCTGATGGAAGAGTATCCCAGGTTTAAATTCTCTCAATCCCAGGCCTCCGTTTATCGGATTGTGGAAAAATATGACCCCGCCATGCTGGAGGAAATCCGGGAAAGAATTCACGAGGGCCGCTGGGAAGTCACGGCTTCCACATGGGTGGAGCATGACAAGAATATGGCCAGCGGAGAGAGCATGGCCCGTCATATCCTTTATACAAAGCGTACTCTGTCCAAAATGCTGGGCATCGGCCCGGACAGCCTGAATCTGGATTTTGAGCCGGATACCTTCGGTCACAGTCTGAACGTACCGGAAATTCTCGCAAGAGGGGGAGTCCGGTATTATTACCATTGCCGGGGGTATGACGGCTATCGGCTTTACCGCTGGAAAGCACCTTCCCGCAAATCGGTTATTGTTTATCGGGAGCCGACGTGGTATATGGGCGATATCGAGCCTTCCATGGCTTATTATGTGCCGGGATTCTGCAGCGAACATCATATGGACACCATGCTGAAGGTTTATGGTGTGGGCGATCACGGCGGCGGCCCTACCCGAAGGGATATTGAGCGGATTATGGATATGGCGGACTGGC
>DAINCI010000049.1:0-12856 GCA_036732425.1 Bacillota bacterium | reverse complement strand
ATGCCCTGCGGTCCCTCAAGGTTGCCTTTGCAGCCAATCGTTCGATGGAAACCGGCGAAGTTGTCTGCCTGAAGGAGGATGAATGATGAGGATCTGTATTCCCATACCTTGCTTCTTTCCGGACATGGATTTTGTAAGCGCCATACGTAAAGCAGGGGAACTTGGATTTGACGCAGCAGAGACCTATAACTGGAAAGGCCTGGACCTGGAAGCGGTGCGCCATGCCTGTGAAGAGACAAATGTGGAGCTGATCAGCATGTGTACCACCGAATTCAATATGACCAACCCGGAAATGCGCCAAAAATGGCTGGAAGGATTGAAAGAAAGCTGCCGGGCAGCCCGCCTTGCCGGCGCGAAACATCTGATCACCCAGGTTGGCAGGGACACGGGTACGGAACGTGGACTGCAGCATGAAAGCATTGTGGATGCGCTCAGGGCAGCCCGTCCCATATTGGAAGATACGGGGGTAACGATCATGATAGAGCCCCTGAATACCCTCGTCAATCATCCGGGCTACTATTTGTGGAGAGCAAAGGAAGCTTTTGATATCATCCATGAGGTGGATCATCCTTTGGTGAAGGTGGTTTATGATATTTACCATCAGCAGGTAATGGAAGGCAACATCATTCCCAGTATAACCAACAATCTGGATTGTATCGCCCATCTGCATGCTGCAGGGCATCCGGGACGGATTGAACTGCAATTCGGCGAAAACGATTATCATGTTATTTTTGATGCAGTGGACAAAGCGGGGTACCAGGGCGCCTGTGGATTGGAATACAATCCCACACTGGGCAGTGTGGAAAGCCTGGAAAGCTTTAAGCGGATCTATAGAAAGAATAAAAATTAAAGAGTTGACATGATGTATATGGATGATAAAACCAAATTTGTTGTGTACTGTATTGAAGCCAGGCAGTCCTCCATGGCTTAAAAGCATCCTTACCGTATTAAGAAATCAAAGACGGAGAGGTGGGCATCCGTGTCCGGACCCGGACCTCTCCGTCTTTTCCTGCCCAAACTCCTTGTGGGCCAGGCGGTTCCCGCCAAAGAGCATTCTTATGATGTCCGTTTGGTCACGTTACCTCGCATTTATGATTGCCGGCAGTCTGCCAGCAGCCGGGCAACTTCATGCTCCCGTTCAAACAAGAGACAGCCTCCTTTATGTTCTCCATCCAAAAGCCCGTTCTCTTTCAATTTTTCAAAGAAGTGGGAATGGATGGCCTCCAGCAGGGTATGATCCCTCAGGTTGATATCAGAATAAGGCGAAAAGGGACAGGGCTCTGCGTTGCCGTTTGCGTTAATGTGAAAGAAACTTCTGCCGGCGGCAAGGCAGCCTCCCGTGTATTTCTCATCTCCGGGAAATGAGAGGAAGATCATCTGTTCAAAAGCAGTCCGCAGATTCTCCCTGGACCGCTCAAGAACTGTCCGCTCCGCTTCCGTGAGCGCAAGATGTCCTGTTTGTTTATCAATCGGCACATACTCTACAAACAACAGGACCCGGCAGCCTTTGGAAGAAAGCCATTCCACAAAGTCGGTTCCGGTGACGGTCTGCAGGTTTTCCGTTGTCACGGTGACGGATGCTGCAAATGGAATGTCATTCGATTTCAGACGATCCATACGGGCAACAAGGGTTTGATAGGTACCCGCACCGCGGCGGTCATTCGTCTGCTGCTGGTTTCCCTCCAGACTCAATACCGGCACCAAATTGCGGTTTTTATCAAATAGTTTTCCATATTCACTGTCCAGCAGCGTTCCATTAGTAAATACCGGAAATAAGAGCCTGTCATGCTTTACCGCAATTTTTAGAACATCCCTGCGAAGCAGCGGTTCGCCTCCGGCCAGCAAAATAAACAAGATCCCCAGTGCCTCCGCCTGTGTGAAAATATCATCCCATTTTTCGGCGGACATCGAATCACGGGTCCTTTCTTCTCCACAGGTATGATTTGCCCATGCATAACAGCCTTTGCAATGCAGATTACAACTGCCGGTGATGCTTGCAATCAGAAACGACGGGATATGCTCGCCGTTTTTCTCATAACGATCCCGTTTTATTTTAGCGTTTTTTCCGGCCATCAGATATTTCATGATAATAGCTGCTTCTTTCGGCCTGGTAACGGAGGATTGAACGGCTCCCTTTACCATGTTTCCGATTCGGCTGCCCATATACTCGGATAATTCAATATGAAAATGTTTTTCTTCCACGATTCCTCAATTTCCTCCTCTTGCATGACTGGATAGAACGTAACCTGATGTCCTGTATTTTTCTCCCTGCCGAAGAAAACACATGCGTCTGTCCTCTTTATCCCAACAGGCAGGATAAAGCATATTGCCTTCATGGGACGGATCTCCATTGAAATGGTGCAGCAGATGAGACAGTGTTTTATCACTGATCGTGTGCTCCATCCGGCAAGCATCCTGTTCTGCCGTTTCCTCATCCACTTCAATGGATATCAACAGTTCTTTCAGAAGATTGTATTTGCATATAAGCATCTTCGCTCGCTGACGCCCGTATTCCGTCAGTGATATTTCACCGTATAAGGGCTTAACGATCATTCCTGCCTCCTGTAATGTTTCCATAGCGCGATGCACGCTGGGCTTTGTTACGCCAAGGGACTCCGCAATATCCGCAGATCGTACGCTCTCTGTCATTTGTGAGAAATAGTATACAGTCTTCAGGTAGTCTTCGCTGGCAGCGCTTAACGGCTTGTATTTTTTACGCTTGATTTCTTTTTCCTGCTGCAAGATGATCCCTCCGTTTCGTTCATGGTAAAGATTGTCTGGTATCGGTAAAACGAATGCCATAAGCACAGTATAAAGAGGGTATGTGCCCTCAATGTGTCCATACTCAATAATGGATACAGGAAAGGATTCCAACAGGAAAGCAAAACGGAATCAGGGTCATATTGAGGCCATCTTTGTGTGATAATACTTTTATGCGGCCCAGGATATTATGCTGTTAGAATAAACAGCTGATTACCGGTGTGCCGGCAGCAATCCCATAATGCTGATTTTTTTGACCGGGAAAGAGGATCGATAAAGACGGAGGGTCGATAATGAGAACCCAATGATGATATAATAAGGATAGATGACAGGTGAGCTGACATTTGTCATTCGGAGCAGGAAGCAGTCAAAATCTGAAGTGTTGATTTTTCGATTGTTGACTTTTGATGGAAAGGCAGACGGAAGGATGTTTTCCATACTGGTGGTGGAAGATGACGCCACGTTAAACAAAATGATATGTGCAAAGCTCAGACAGGAGCATTTTCATCCCGTTCCGGCATTTGACGGAGAAGAAGCGCTGCAGATACTGGACAGGGAATATATTGACCTGATCATCTGCGATATCATGATGCCGAAAAAGGACGGATATACGCTGACAAAGGAGCTGCGTGACGCGTCCTATAAACTTCCGGTTCTGATGATTACCGCCAGGGGTCAGATGGAAGATCTGGAGAAGGGCTTTCAGGCAGGAACGGATGATTATATGGTAAAGCCTATCCGGATGAAGGAAATGATTCTTCGGGTGAATGCGCTGCTGCGGCGTGCCCGGATCGCCAATGACAGGAAGCTGACAGTCGGCAGGGCGGTGCTGGATGCCGATGCTCTGACGGTACAGATTGGCGATGACCGTTTTGAGATGCCGCCAAAGGAATTCTTCCTGTTGTTTAAGCTCCTGAGCAACCCGGATAAAATTTTTACCCGGCTGGAATTAATGGATGAACTATGGGGGATGGATACGGAGGCGGATGAACGTGCAGTGGATTCCCATATTAAAAAGCTCAGACGCAAGTTCGAAAACTACCCTGATTTTAAAATTATCACTGTGAGAGGTCTTGGCTATAAAGCCAGATATGGATCCTCTGTATGAAAGGCAGGTATTATGCGAAAACACAACGATAAAAAGGAAAGCAGACGGCTGCATCTCTCTGTACGTATTTATTTTCTGTTGATTTCCATCTCCTCTTTGTGTGCGGCGTGCATTATCTCTTTTCTCCTTGTTTCAGCAGGGGTGACCTTGTTTCATGAGGGCCCCATCACAAAACCTTTCATTATTGGGATGGGTCTTCTTGTTTGTGGTTTGTGTATCCTGATTGGCGGAATCATGTTGTGGTTTGCATCCCTGCATTTTGTAAAGCCGATTGAGGAAGTAAGCAAAGCCGTAAAGAAAGTGGCAAACGGTGATTTCAGTGTTCATATCGCCCAAAAGGCAAGACGTTTTGGTCATCATGAAGTCCATGACGAAATCGATGAGCTGGCTGAAAACTTCAATACCATGACTTCTGAATTAAGCGGCATGGACTACATGCGAAAGGATTTCATGAGCAATGTATCACATGAAGTCAAGACCCCGGTGGCCGCCATTACCGGTTTTACGGATATCCTTATGGAGAACGACCTGAGTCCGGAAGAACAGCGGGAATATCTGCTGCTTGTCAATCAGGAGTCCATAAGGCTGTCCCATTTATGCGAAAACATGCTGCGAATGTCACGACTGGACTATCAAAAGATTGTTCAGAAAAAAGACAAGGTGCGTGTGGATGAACAGATCCGCAAGTGCATCATCATGCTGTCTGAAAAATGGCCGGATTCATCCAGAAACTATGACTTGGATCTGGAGAGTCTTGAAATACAAAGTGATGCGGATCTGCTGATGCAGGTATGGACGAATCTGATTGACAACGCGATCAAATATTCGCCGGATGGCAGCACGATTACCATATCCGGCAGGATAGAAGGGGGCTCTTTGACTGTAACCGTACAAAACGATGGGGAAGGGATCAGTAAGGAACAGCAATCCAGAGTCTTTGAGAAATTCTATCAGTGCGATGCCTCCCGCGGGAAGGATGGAAGCGGGTTAGGACTTTCCATTGTAAAAAGAATCGTTGATTTGCTGGGAGGAAAGATCATATGTGTCAGTGAAAAGGGAAAAGGAACGACAATGAAAGTCAAAGTGCCAATGTAAAGGTGGCCGGCTGCCGCCATAAGAACTCCGCATTCACTGCCTGTTGCGGAATTCCTTTGGCGACATTCCCGTATATTTCTTGAAAACCTTGCTGAAATAGAATGCACTGTCGTACCCTACTTCATCAGAGATTTCATAGATTTTTTGATTGCCGGTCAGAAGGAGATCCTTTGCCTCTTCCATTTTAAGCTTGGTGATATAGTCCGTTATCCCTGCCCCGGTTGCTTTTTTGAACAACCGGCTCAGATAATTTGCACTTACCCCGAAATGGGAGGAGATCTCCTGCAGGAACAGCTTTTTCTCCCGGTTATCGTGGATATACTGTTTTACCTGGCCGATCAGATAGTTGCTGCTGACATTGCCGGCGGTCGGATCATCATAAAAAAGAATCCCATGTTCCTTTCTTTCACACGGCAGCAGCGGCTTTGCATCGTCATAGGACAGGTGAACATCCTCTGCCTTGTGTACCATGCGGCCAACGCAGAAGAAAAGGTGCACATTGTAATAGCGGAAAATCATGTTGTCCACCTGCCGGAGGCTGTCTGTCAATTGCTTCCTCCAGTTTTCACATTCCTTTTCCGAAAAGAAAAAGAGGACTGCAAAATAATGGGTGTCAAGGAGTGTTACCCGGCAAGCGATATACTTTTGAATCAATTCCTGAAATAACCGAAGCGTACTGCTGAAAACCTGCAGATCTTTCTTCCCTCCATTTTGGCTGTGCAGAATCACTTCGGCCCGTGCAGCCACATAACCGGCGTACTCCATGTCCAGATTCAGATATTTGATGTCCTCCTGCATTTCATCTTTCAGGAAACGGTTATTCAGCAGTTTGGAAAAGAAACGGTCCTGCAGCAACAACAGGTTTTGGTTGTCCTGTGTCATGGCGGATTGAGTCTTCCTGTGGGAAAGAACCCTCTTTTGCGCTTTGACAATGGTGGATTCCAGACTTTCCGGAGTCAGATCCAGCTTGACCAGATAATCAACTGCCTGATACTGGATCGCTGTTTTTAAGTAATCGAATTTCCTGTAACCAGTCAGCAGGATAAACACAGGAAGTTCGCCATATTGCTCAGAAGACTTTTTCATAAGGGTCAGCCCGTCCATGACAGGCAT
This sequence comes from Bacillota bacterium, assembly GCA_036732425.1. GTDB lineage: Bacteria > Bacillota > Clostridia > Caldicoprobacterales > DTU083 > UBA4874. The sequence goes on along the minus strand of DAINCI010000049.1, from coordinate 6,780 downwards.
CTGAATATCGGCAATCACGATTTCCGGATGAAACTTATCGATCCGGTCCAGACCTGCTTTCCCGTTTGCCGCAACCCCGCAGATTTCGATATCGAATTTCTCCCAGTCCATCATGGATTGAATCCCCACTTGGACAAGGGGTTCATCTTCTACGATCAGTAATCTCATTCTCTTTCCCCTCATATTCCTCATGGCTTATTTTTGGCAATCGAATTCGGATGATTGTATACTGGTTTACGATACTGTCGATGGAGAGGCCATATTTTTCTCCAAAGACATATTTAATCTGTTTATTTACGCTTAATATCCCCATGTCACGGAAAGTCTGGGAACGGTTCTCCCCGCGCTCGGACATTACTTTCTGAATGGTATCCTCATCCATTCCCATTCCGTTGTCGGTGACGGAAATCAGGACATCATTTTCTGCGGTATACTCCATGGAGATCCGGATGCTGCCCTGCTTCCCGGTTGGTTCGATCCCGTGAAGGATGGCATTTTCCACCAGTGGCTGCAGGGTAAAGCGAAGGATGACATTGTCCTTTATCGCTTCGTCTTCCAGCGCATAGATCAGGGTGATGCTTCCGCCGTATTTGTATTTCTGGATCGTGAAGTAGTCATCCAGAAGGGCGAGTTCATCCCGGATTGGGATGACCATCTGTGTACCCTTGGACACATTCTTCAGTAAATGCGACAACGCCACGACGATTTCTGAAATCCCGGGCGCCTGCTGTACGGTGGCCATCCACTTGATCGTGTTCAGTGTGTTGTAAATAAAATGGGGCCTGATCTGACTTTGGAGAATCTGATAGCGGTAGTCCTGCTTCTGCTGCTCATCGGCAATCTGCTGCTGCATCAGTTTCTCAATATCCGTAGCCAGTGCGTTCACCGTCTTTCCCATGTATCCCAGCTCATTGTTCCACTCGATGGAGGGATCCGTTGAAAAGTCTCCGGTGGATATCTTTTTCAGCCGGCTGCTCAGCATGGACAGAGGCCTGGTAATCGATTTTGTAAGGCTGTAATACAGCAGGATTCCAACCAGCAGAACACAGACAATGATTCCAAGGAGAATATAGGAGTAACTTTGCACCTGCTTTTGCACCAGGTTGTCCGGTGTGGAAAGGATCAGCTCGCAGTTGTCCGTGACCAGGGGCAGTTGGTACAGGATCCGCTGCTTTTCATCCAGAAGCGCACGATTTATGGAAATATCCTTTTCGTTCTGTTCCGGGAAGACTGCTTCCTTGTTTGGAACCGGCTTTTCTGTTTCTTGATAGGAATTTTCGTCCATCCGGTAATAATGGGTCCCGATACGAAGCAGTATATCCATGTTGTCTTTCTCTTTCAGGCTTTTTGTGGTATCCAGAAAGAGTTCCGGGGAGACCCCCAGATATACAAAGCCTATCTTTTCCTGCCTGTATGGATGATAAATCGGCTGAATGGCGATCAGGGACTGATATTGTTTTGGAAGGAACGGATCGTTCTGGAATCCATCAGAGAAAGTGAAATGATTGTCAGCGAACATGTCCCCGAAACAGGAGAGGCCGGTAATCGTTTTTACAACAGGTACGTCCACAGAAAAACTGGGATTGTTGATATACTGGATGTAGTCCCGTCGGTCCGGGCTGGCAATGACAATCCGCTGAATGTAACGATTGCTGGTGTCGTTGTTGATGTAGCGTTCCACCAGTAAATCCTTTGCCCTGGAAACATTGCTGTCCGGATGAATCAGATAATCCGCAATGTCATGCGTGCGCTGTGCCCACTGGCTGAAGGAGACAATATTGGAAAGGCGTTGGTTTATTGTGTCGGACAGCAATCGGATGTTGGTAACGTTGGACTGAATTTCATTGGAACGGAGAATCCGGTTGTTCATGGTGAAGCTGAAAAATACAACGCCGGTGCCTATGACAAGCATTAAAGCGGAAACTGTGATAAGAAAACGCCCTTTTATGGTCTTATATATTGGATAGTTCATACAAAACCCGTCCCCTCTGATTCCGTCAAGAGTATATCAAAATAGTACAGGAAAGTAAAGAATATTGCATGCCCGGTTTCAATGGAAATGAAAAAGTAAAGGAAACAGAGGATATCTCCATGGCTTTTTTACGGATTTCTATTTAAAATAAATGTAGAACGATTAGGGGAGGTAGCGGAATTATGAAAAGAGAGTTCAAATTCTTATGTGTTCTCATGTGTCTGGTTTTGGCTATCACAGCCTTCGCAGGCTGCAGTAGCGGAAAGGATGGGGAAGGCAGCAGTTCCAAAACCGGGACAGGCAAAACCGGGACAGGCAAAACGGAGAAGGAAGCGGAGACAGGCAAAGGGGAGAACAAGGAAACAAAGACTCTGAAGTGGTCTGTATGGGATCAAAAGACAACGCCTTATTGGGATCAGCTGGCGGACGCCTATATGGAAAAAAACAAGGATGTAAAAATAGAATTGGTGGATCTGGGGTCCCAGGATTATCAGACAGTTCTGGGAACAGACTTGTCCGGCGGCGGTTCCGACTTTGATATTGTAACCATAAAGGATGTTCCCGGATATGCCACGCTGATTTCAAAAGGGGTGCTGGAACCTCTGGATGACCGGATTAAGGAAGACAATATCGACTTGAGCAAGTTTGCCGGGACAACGGAGCAGGTAACGGTGGACGACAAGTTATACGAGCTGCCCTTCCGGACGGATTTCTGGCTGCTGTTCTACAATAAGGATTTGTTTGATCAGGCAAAGGTGGAATATCCCGGCAACGATATAACGCTGGAAGAGTATGACAAACTGGCAAGAAGCGTTGCAAAGGATGGGATTTACGGATCCCACTATCATACATGGAGGAGTGCGGTGCAGCTGTTTGGCATACTGGATGGGAAGCACTCCATTCTGGACGGAAAATATGAATTTACAAAGCCGTATTATGAGATGGTATGGAAGCAGCAGGAGGATGGAATCTGCAGAAGCTACAGCGATATCAACGCATCCCAGCTGCACTATTCCGCGGCGTTCGCCGAAGGGGATACGGCCACGATGAACATGGGATCCTGGTTTATCGGCACAATGACAGCCAGCCTTCAGTCCGGGGAATATGACAAGGAAAAATGCGGGAACTGGGGCATCGCTTCCTATCCGCACCCGGAAGGGGCGAAAGCAGGAAGTACCCTGGGGACCATTACAGGACTTTCGATACCCACCAGCGGAGAGAATCAGGATGTGGCCTGGGACTTTATCAGGTTTGTCAGCGGAGAGGAAGGAGCAAAGATTCTGGCGGAATCGGGGAATTTCCCTGCAGCCATGAATGATGAAGCGCTTGATATCATTACGTCTGTGGAAGGCTTCCCTCAGGATGAGGCTTCCAGGGAAGCGCTGAAGACAAGTGAAATTTACCTTGAGGCACCTTATTCCGAAAATGTGGCAGATATTAATTCCATTCTGGATACGTATCACAAGGACATCATGAACGGGGACATCTCTGTTGATGAAGGAATCAAGCTGATGGACGATGAGGTTTCCGCTTTGGATTAGCCTGTTGGACAAGGGGGTCGGGCCGGTGAAATGCCGGCCCTTTTTAGAGAAAAGAGTTCCGGGAGGATGGACATGGTTGAAATGACACTTCAAAAAGGGATACGGCGGAAAGAGAGAAAGCGCAATCTGATTGCTTATTCCTTCATTGCCCCCAATTTCATCGGATTTGCAGTGTTTACCCTGATCCCTGTAATATATGCTTTCGTATTGGGGTTTACCAAATGGGATGGGAATAATCCGATGGAATTTGTAGGCTTTCAGAATTTTACAAAATTATTTCAGGACAGAATGTTCCTGGCGGCCCTGAAAAACACCATTATTTACTGTATTGGGACGGTTCCCCTGACAATGGTTGCATCTCTGGCACTGGCGGTTATTTTGAACCAGAAGGTAAAGTTCAGAGGATTCTTTCGGACGGTTTCCTTTTTTCCCTATGTGGCATCCCTTGTGGCAGTGACTTCGGTGTGGAACATGCTGTTTCATCCTACAAGAGGGCCGGTGAACTGGGTCCTTCAGAATGTGTTCCAGGTGGCAAATCCGCCCAACTGGTTTGGCAAGGATCTGATTTTGTTGACGATGATCCTGTTCAGTGTATGGAAGTATACGGGATATTATATGGTGATATATCTTGCCGGGCTGCAGGGAATCTCAGGGGAGCTGTATGATGCGGGGAGTCTGGACGGCGCCAACACCTGGCAGAAGTTTCGATACATCACCTGGCCGCAGCTGCATTCCACCACATTCTTTGTTGTGATCATGCTTACCATTACCTGTTTCAAGGTATACGACATTGCAGTCATGATCGCCGGAGGCGGGGATGGCAGACTGGGGACGTCGTCAACGGTGCTTGTCTACTATATCTACCAGAAGGCATTTGTCAACTGGGATCTTGGCTACGCCAGCGCGGTGGCCATGGTTCTGTTTGCACTGGTTCTGATTGTGACGCTCATTCAGTTCAGGGGCGAGAGGAAACTACAGGAGTAAGGGAAAATAGGGGGAAAGATAAATTGGGTGCCACAAAAAAGCGAAGAACAGGCAGATTCTTTCTGTACCTGATACTGATTCTCATGACTTTGCTTATGATGATACCGTTTCTATGGATGTTGTCTGCTTCCATCAAGGCCCGTGATGAAGTTTTTATGATGGAGCCGTTCCGGTTGATTCCGGAAGTGCCGAGATGGAGCAATTATAAGGAGATATGGACACGTATTCCCTTATTGAAATTTATTGAAAACACAACGATACTCACGGTGGTGGTCACATTTCTTCAGCTGCTGACCAGCAGTTTTGCGGCCTATGCGTTTGCCAAGCTGGAGTTTCGGTTCAAAAACGCCCTGTTTATGGGGTATGTGGCGACGATTGCCCTGCCGTGGCAGGTATATATGGTTCCCCAGTTCATTATGATGCGGAAAATGGGCCTGAACGATAAGCTGCTGTCCATGGTATGTCTGCAGGCATTTTCAGCATTTGGGGTATTCATGATGAAGCAGTTTTATGAAGGCATACCGGACTCCCTTTGCGAAGCTGCCAGGATTGACGGAATGAGTGAATACCGGATCTGGGCGAAGATCATGCTTCCGCTTTCCAGGCCGGCGCTTTCAACCCTTACCATCTTTACCTTTGTTACCACCTGGAACGATTATTTAGGTCCTCTGATTTACCTGAAGACCGAAACCAAAAAGACGGTACAAATTGGATTAAAGATGTTTATGGGACAGTATACAGCAGAGTATGGCCTGATCATGGCCGGCTCCGCAGTGGTTTTGATTCCCGTTCTGATTGTGTTTCTGTTTCTCCAGAAATATTTTGTGGAAGGGATTGCGAGTACCGGCATAAAAGGATAAAGTAAGTGTGGAGCAGTTCATGGATTGCTGAGCCGTTGACAGAGTTTTTTAAGGGGGATGGGGGACATCATGAAGGTGGGGAATGAGGTCCGGGAGGAATGGCTGAAGGCCTTGCTGCGCATTGTTGCTCCGGTAATGGAGTCCCTGAGCAGGGGCGAACTGAAGAAACGGATGCCGCTGGACTTTCATGAAGATCGGAAAGAGTTCGCACCGCTGGAGGCTTTCGGTAGAAGCATGCTGGGCCTTGCGCCGTGGCTGGAAGCGGAAGGAATCTGCGGGGAGGAGAAAAGGCTGCAGGAAATCTACCGCGGGCTTGCCATTCGCTGCATGGACAGGGCAGTCGATCCCGGTTCCCCGGATTATATGGGATTTACAAAAGGGGAACAGAATCTGGTGGATGCGGCTTTTCTGTCCCATGCCCTGGTCCGGGCGCCCAGGCATCTGGCGGGTGCACTGCCGGATAAGACAAAAAAGAATCTGATCGGGGCGCTGAAAAGCACGAGGGACTTTATTCCCGGGGAATCCAACTGGATATTTTTTTCTGCCATGGTGGAAGCAGGACTGGCCGTGCTGGGTGAGACGGGATTTGATAAAATGCGTATCGTATACGCACTGCGTACCTATGATGGCTGGTATAAAGGGGATGGGGTCTATGGAGACGGAGCGGCATTTCACTGGGATTATTACAATAGTTTTGTGATTCAGCCCATGTATGTGGACCTTTTGGACCTTTTTGGGGATCTTTCAGATGAGTTTCGGGCATTGCAGCCGAAAGTACTGAAAAGGGCATCCCGGTATGCCGCCGTTCTGGAGAGAATGATCGCGCCGGACGGGACCTGGCCGATCCTCGGCCGATCCAACTGTTATCGTTTTGGAGCCTTTCAGATGCTTGCCCAGGCAGCTTTGCAGCATCGGCTGCCGGAGGGCCTGCATCCTGCCCAGGTCCGCTGTGCCCTTACAGCCGTTCTGGAGAAAACCATGCAGGCTCCGGATATGTTTGATCCGGATGGATGGCTGCGGCCCGGGGTATATGGCTGCCAGCCGGAGCTTGCGGAAGGTTATATCAATACCGGAAGCCTGTACCTGTGTACTGCCCTGTTTCTGCCTCTCGGCCTGCCGGCGGACGACGGGTTCTGGAGCGGGGAAAGCGAAGAATGGAGCAGCCGCAAAGTCTGGAGCGGCGGACAGATTTGCATGGATCACGCCATGGATTAGAGCCTTGGACTCTACGGAATGTAGATTGTTTTGCGTGCAGGAATGCGGTACAATCAGCAACTGCATGAAGCTGAATTTTGACAAGTTTCGTTCCTCGACCCCACCAATACCTATACGGTCAGCGCATATCAGACAGCCTGCGGCGCGGCGGATATGCTGTCACATATCATGGAAGTCTACTTTAACATGGATCAGGAAAAAGTGACCA
>DAINCI010000048.1:0-13159 GCA_036732425.1 Bacillota bacterium | reverse complement strand
CGGTGATTTTTTCATCACCGCTGATACGGAAGATAATGGGGAAGTTTGCATCCACCTGTTCCCGGATGCCTTTGATGATCAGAGTGGGGAAGCGCATTCGGTTGATAAAGGTGCCGCCAAACTCATCGGTGCGCTTGTTGGAATAGGGAGACATAAACTGAGCAACCAGATAGCCGTGGGCACCGTGAATTTCAACGGCATCTGCGCCCGCCTCACGGGCCCTTTGCGCAGCATCAATGAAGTTTTGTATCTGTGTATAAACTTCCTCCGTCGTTAATTCCCGGGGGATTTCTGCACAGATCGGGCAGGGCAACGGCGAGGAAGAAACAGGCTGTTCGCCCATGATTCCTGTATTCGTTTGTCTTCCTGCATGATGCAGCTGGACGGAAACCTTTGCTCCATATTTGTGACAGGCATCAATCAGTTTCCTGTATTGAGGAATAAATTTATCATCCCATAAACCAGGTTCTGTTTTAATTGCTTCTCCTTCCGGAGCGACGGCGGTGACCTCAATGGTAATCAGTCCGAAGCCGCCTTTGGCGCGTGCGGAATAATAGTCGATCATTCGCTGGGATACCGTAGCATCCTGGTTGGCAAAGCAGGTACCCATGGGCGGAACGACAAAGCGGTTCTTTACCTCCATACTGCCAATCCTGATTGGGGACAATAAGGTTTTGAATGGCATAGACACTTCCTCCTTCAATTTGATTGCTTTCATTTGACAAAGGCACAGCAGGGAAAGCATGTATTTATGCTTGTCAAATTTATAACAATTATATCAAAAGGTGACCGGCAAGTCAATGATGAATCGCTGGTTATTTATGCCTTATATCCTTCGCCAGCTGTTGGAATTTACCCTGTGATCAAGGCCTGACAAGGGACTGTTTTCGTCGTTGATTTACTTTTCGGTATATTTATGAAATAATGTTGATAGCAAATAAAGCAAATAAACGGAGTGAGGTATCGGCTATGACCATGTCTATTGAAAAAAGAGAAAAAATTGCGCGATTACGAAAGAAGCAGATCTTGGATGCCTCTCTGAAGCTGTTTGACAAAAAAGGCTATGCCAATACCACAATTGCTGAGATTGCTGATCTTGCGGGGATCAGCAAGGGATTGGTGTATAAATATTTTGATACAAAAAAAGATCTCCTGCTTGCTTACCGGGATATTGTTCATCAATGTGAGAAAGAAGTCTATGCAATGCCGACAGCTGTCGAATCTTTGCGCTTATTTGCTGCCAGACTACTTTTGGAGTATGAAGTGACGGGTTATCAACCCCCGTTACGTGTTCTGATAATGGGATATATCAATGGGGATCTGGGCATGGATGAGGAGGAGAATTATTTTCTGAACCAGTATGGCCAGAAGTTTTTTGGCCCTTTGATAAAAAAAGGACAGGATGCAGGAGAGTTCCGGCCGGGAAATCCGGAGGAGATGGGAGATATATTCTGGCACACCTTGATCGGATATACTGTGCAGATCATGTATCAGCATCCTGATATCAACGAGAGGCCTGATATCGAAGCCATTTTGGATATCGTAAGAATATAAAGGCTGTCTCTTTGAGCGGGGCAATAAGTTTGCAGTTTTCATTGTACTTCACCTCTTATTATCGCTTTCCATCGCATGATGTCTGGGCAGTCGATACGACGGCTGCCGGCGGCAGCTTTATAGCTGCAGTTGCCCTTGGGTTGGCAAAAGGGTATGATTTGGTATCTTCCATCCAATTTGCAAATAGGGCTGCTGCAATTGTAGTAACAAGAAAAGGCGCTCAGTCGTCCATCCCGTCATTTGAGGAAGTAAAAGACTGTTTCAATTAACCATAAATTTGCTGTTTTCAAAGGATCAGCCTGTCACCATCTGCATGGCAGGCCTTTCTGGATATGACGCGCAGGCCACCATTGGAAAACCACTATGGTCAGATCATGTTCTTTCTGTCCGGTGGTTTTTTCTATTGTACTTTTCTATGAAAATCTAAAATATTGCAGTCTTATAAAGAATTGAAGATTGATTTTTCAAAGGGGATACCTATAATGAATGTGAGTAAAACAGGCAGACATACTGAAAGGAGGTTTTACCATGCAGAAAAAAGAAGCCCAGCCGGCTTTGCTGCAAAAATATCTACACAATATCCGCTCCAATCCCGGACTTTATATTATGATTATATTACCGTTGGTATATCTTATCATCTTCAAATACATTCCTATTTATGGAGTACAGATTGCTTTTCGGGATTATTCGCCGGCCAGGTCCATTACCGCAAGTCCCTGGGTTGGATTAAAATATGTGAAGAAGTTTATTTCCTACTATTCTTTTTGGGAAATAATGAGAAATACACTGGTTTTGAATTTATACAGTCTTGCAGTATTCCCAATTCCCATTATCTTTGCACTGATGCTGAATTATATGAGATCAGCGGCTTTTAAGAAAACAATCCAGGTGGTAAGCTATATCCCACACTTCATTTCCACTGTGGTTATGGTGGGAATCATCATGCAGTTTCTGAATAAACAGACTGGTGTGATCAATCAGGTCATTCAGCTTTTTGGAGGGAACCCCATCGAGTTTATGTCAAAACCGGGATATTTTTCTCATATATACGTGTGGTCCGGCATATGGCAGGGAATTGGCTACAACTCCATCATTTATATTTCTGCCCTTTCCGGGGTTTCACCTGAGCTGCATGAGGCTGCTATTGTGGATGGTGCCGGGATATTGAAGCGAATCTGGCATGTTGACCTGCCCGGTATCCTGCCAACGGTGGCCATCACGTTTATCATGGGTTGTGGGAGTATCTTCAATGTAGGCTATGAAAAAATATATCTGATGCAGAATAATCTGAACCTGAAGGTTTCTGAGGTAATCAGTACCTATGTATACAAGCAGGGTATTGCAAGCACGATGCCTCAATACTCCATGGGTGCAGCTATCGATCTGTTCGTTTCCCTGTTGAATATTGTCATGCTGTTGCTTGTAAACAGGGTAACAAAGGCATTGACGGAAAGCAGTCTTTGGTAAGGGGGAAACCATGATGACAAATTCAAAAAAATATCAGAACTACGGATCAGGGGATCGAATCTTTTGTGTTGTAAATGGTTTTTTATTGATCATGATATTTATTATCCTGCTGTATCCGCTTCTATTTATTATATCCGCTTCATTTTCGGCAGATACCACGGTGATGGGACTTTCCCTGCTGCCGGGGAAATTTTCCCTGGCCGGCTATCGGGCGGTGTTTGAATATAAGGATATCTGGACCGGATACGTCAATTCCCTGATTTACATGGCGGCAGGCACTCTGCTTTCCCTTACCTTAACTGTTTGCTGTGCCTATCCCCTATCACGCAGGGATTTTGCCATGCGCAATTTTATGATGACGCTTTGCATGATTACCATGTATTTCAGCGGTGGGCTGATTCCCACATTTCTGACGGTCCGCAGACTGGGAATGCTGAATAGCATGTGGGCCATTATTCTTCCGGGATCCATGTCCGTTTATAACATGATCGTAATGCGGACTTACTTTCAGACGCAAATTCCGGACGAGCTCTGGGATTCCGCACAACTGGACGGCTGCGGAAACATACAGTTTCTGTTTTCCATTGTACTCCCACTTTCAGGGGCGATTCTGGCAGTAATCGGATTATTTTACGCGGTGGGGAACTGGAACTCGTATTTCTCAGCCCTGATCTATCTTACGGACCGTAAAAAGTTTCCGCTGTCCATTATTTTACGTGAAATTTTGATTACCAATTCCGCCAAACTGGAATTTATGGATCTGGATACCAGCATGGCATTACAGGAACGGCAGAATCTGATGAAATATTCCGTTATTATTGTGTCTTCGCTCCCTGTCCTGCTAATCTATCCATTTGTCCAGAAGTATTTTGTAAAAGGAGTGATGATTGGCGCAGTTAAGGGCTGAGTGCGACGCGTTGCCGCGCAGATAAATGTCCGGAGTCCAAAAGTATATGCAAAAAAGAGGGGGTAAATTATGAATAAGAAAGTTATGAATAAGAAAGTTATGAAGAAGAAGAAAGCAGCAGCACTTATTTCAGCTCTGTGCCTTGCCATTCTGATCACAGGCTGTTCCGGTAAGTCACAGAAGCCCTCGGATTCCAACGGCAAGCCAAATTCCGCCACTGAATCAGCTTCCGGCAGCAAGGCTTCATCCGGAAAAGAAATCAAGGTTTCCGATCCCAATGAATTTCCCATTGTAACCAATCCGGTGACACTTACCGCATGGACCGGCAAAAGGGAACATATTTCCGATCCGAAGACAAACACCATGATAACAGAGTATGAGAAGAAAACCGGAGTACATATCAAATGGACATTTGTGCCTGGAGAAGAATATTCCACTCAACTGAATCTTTCTTTTGCCGGTGGGGAATATCCCGATATGTATCTGACCAATTTAACCCCGGAACAGGTTCAGACGGCAACGGAAAGTAAAATTTTACTGCCGCTTAACGATCTGATCGAATCCCAGGGAACCAATACCAAAAAGGTACTGGAGGAAAACCCGGAATATAAGGAATATTTAACCTCCCATGACGGGAATATCTATACCCTGATGGAAACGGATGTCGGCGTTCATATGAGGAACACCCATAAGATGTTTCTTTATAATGACTGGCTTCAGAAGCTTGGCGGCAAGGTTCCTGAAACAACAGGGGAATTCAGAGATTATCTGATTCAGATTCGGGACAAGGACTTGAACGGCAATGGGAAAAAGGACGAAATCCCTATGATCTCCTTTGGCGCAGAAGGGGATCCTGTTCCGTATATTATGGACAGCTTCCAGATGACAGGAGATAATTATTACTATATCGATGACAGTGGCAAGCTGGTATTTGCCCCCATCACTGATGACTGGAAGGAAGGACTTCGTTATCTGAATGATTTGTATCAGGAAGGATTGTTTTACGCAGAAGAGACCTATACCCAGGATGGCGATTCCCTGAAAGCTCTTGTCAATAAGAAAAAGGAAGACGATTTTCTGGTGGGAGCCGTGCCTTCCTTCTTCCAGGGCAGATTTATTGACTCAGGCGTTCTGAATTGGACGGATTATGTTCCCATTGGTCCGCTGAAGGGACCATCCGGTCATCAGGCCGTGCCGGACAACGGAATCGTGTTCCGGCTCTGTTCTGCCATTTCCTCTCAGTGCAAATACCCGGAAGTGGCCATGAAATGGCTGGATTATTGGACGGGAGAAGAAGGGACCTTTGATAATGTATATGGAATGAAAAAAGGCGTGAACTATGAGATGGTGGATGAGCCCGCATTTTCCGGAGCGGATCAGTCTGTCAAGGTTCTTCAGAATTCCTACAGTGATAATTTCCGCTTTGGTGAGAACATGGTGCCGAAAGTGGACAGTGAAAAGATTCGTTATGCGGTAACGGACGACGAATCCACCTATAACACCAACAATACCTTTATTCTGATGCAGGCAGCCAGGATGTATGAGTCTTATTATCAGTCCCTGAATATTCCATCTATTGTATGGAGTGATAAGGAAACGATCTCGAAGATGACGGAAGACTCCGGGCTTTTCAACGACTATATCAAAAGGGCAAACACGGAGTTTATTCTGGGAACCCGCAGCCTGGATAAGGACTGGGATGCTTACCTGAAAGAATTAAAGGATATGGGTCTGAAAGACTACCTGACGGTATTGAGGAAATATTACGGGGCAAAATAATTTTTTTAAAAAAGGTTAAATGGGGATAGACCATTGCATGAAAATGGTCTATCCTGTTATGATGAAAGAGGGGGAACCTATGGGTTATCATATTAAAAAAGACTTTCATCTGAAAAATCCTTCCTTACTGAAATTTACTGTTTCCTGGTTTTCCATGCTGCTGATTCCCGCAGTCATGGGTATCAGCATCTATCTGCTCGTGCTTGAAAACAATTCCAGACAGCTGGATGAGTATAATTACCAGATGATCAGGACGGCATCCGAAGATCTGGAACGGAGCCTTTGCGCAGCGGATGATTTTGCCGATACCCTGAATATGGTGGAAACCCTGAATACCTGCATGGATCCCCTGACCGATATATCCGGAGTGGTTCCCGATATTGCGGAGTTATCCCTTTCCAGGGTTCCCGATACCAACGGACTGATTGATGACTATATGATATACAGCCGGTTCAACCATTTGATACTTTCCCATAACAAAGCGTTTTTTAAGCTTAAGCTCTATTATGGAAGCTATTTTCAATATGGAGATGCAGATTTTGAGGATTGGATAAAGACCGTTTTCCCCATAAGTTACAGGAAGCAGGTTTTGCCTTCCGAATGGGTTGCTTTGGGGTCGAATCAGGATTATTCCCTGATATATCGGATTCCTTTCCTGGACCTGAGAAGTACGGAGGAACTGGGACAAACCGTATTTTTTATCGGGGAGAGTGGAATAAAAAAGCTTCTTTCTCCCATTTTTTCCACAGGGGCATCCAATGTCTGGATATTGAATCAGGAAGGGGTCCCTCTTTGCTCTCTGAAAAAGGATAAGGAATCCATTCAGCATGATGGCGGGGGCATTTCGGAAGACTTGGAAAATGCCCTTGAAAGTGCCGGCTCTTCCCATACCCTGCAGTATAATGGTTTTGTAATGTATCAATATCATATAGGCGATCATGGCATGATCCTGGTAGGCGCTGTTCCTGACAAGGTATTCAACCAGCAGGCAAATGAGGTGTTGAAGGTTGTCATTCTGGTGCTTGCTGCATTGTTTCTGGCAGGAATCATGATTTCTGTCTTCCTTTACTATTGTAATCAGCGCCCTCTCCGTAAAATTGTAAACCGGATTCCTGAAATAGATCCCTCTCTGTTGCATTTTCCGCAGAATTCAGCCATCCGTAACGGTTTATGGGCAATTGACAATGCCATGACCCACATTTACAGCAAAAATAGAGAGCTGGAACAGAATGTAGCGGCAAGCAGTGAGCGCCTGAAAAAAATAATGGCTTCAAAGCTTTTGAGCGGTGAGCCCATGACGTTGGAAGAGACCTCGGACTTTCTTTCTTCCTATCACATTTCCTGCATGGGGGATGTTTCCTGTATAGGAGATACCGTACTGTTCCGTGGAGTTTATGTTCGCCTTTTTGAGGATATCCAGAGTTTGGGAGATGCCGAAAATGTTTTAAACGCTGCCCTGCGGGATCTGAAACTCAATCGTCAATTTGTCTGGATCGAAGTTCCCGGGCCGAACATTTTTGCTCTTCTTGAAATCATGCACCAGGACATTCCGGAAAAAAGGAAACAGGATCCGGATGCGCTGGAAGTGTACTATCATCTCTATTCCCATATAAAAAGTACCTGTGGCGCCGATCCGTTCTTTTACCTTGGACTTCCCCAGAAAAAGCTGCAAAATGTCCCGGAATCCTTTTTCCAGGCACAGCAGGTAATGCTCTCGGAAAATAAGCAGGGAAAGCGATATATTCTGGAATACATAGACTTCCCCTCTTCCATGGCTTCCCTGTCTTATTCCTCTTTTCAGGAGGAAAAGCTGCTGAATTTAATATCTGTTGGCAATGAACGGGATGTGGCGCAGTTGTTGGATCAGATCCACCGGGATCATTTTATCACGGGAAATGTCAGTTCCTTTATGAAAAAAGTCCTGTATTACAAGATGCTGGAAACCATGGTCCGTGCAGGCTATGTGCCTTCCCCTGAAGATGAGGAAATCTATTATCATGCAGATGCTGTCCCGGACACGGAATTTTTTCAGTTTTTAAGGGAGACATGCCACACTCTGTGCCGGGATGCCAGGGAAAAAATTAACAAACAGCAAAGTTTACTTTATCGGGATCTACGTTTGTACCTCCAGGAAAATTTTACCGACAGTTCCCTTAGCCTTACCTCACTTTCCACAGAGTTTCATATGACGGAAAGTTATCTTTCTGTTTTCATCAAAGAGTGGTTTGCGAGTAATTTTTCAACTTATCTGGAGCTCCTCAGGATTAAAAAGGCCAACGAGCTGCTGGATAAAGGGGAAAGTCCCATAAGCGGGATTGCACAGGCCGTCGGTTATACTTCATCCAACTCATTCGGCCGGGCATATAAGCGTGTCATGGGATTCAGCCCTTCTGCCTATCGGAAAAAAAGCAGCAGGGAGGACAGGAGCGGAGCAGTGTTGAGCAGTGAAAAACTGGGTGACTGAGAATATAACAGCTTTCAGGCTGAGAAAGAAGAAGGATTTATGATCGCAAAAATTAAGGTTGCCAGGGAGAAGAAAAATGTACTGATTGCATCCCATCGGGGATGCAGCGGGGGGAATGTCATCCAGAATACCATTCCTGCTTTTGAAAATGCCCTGCTTCAGGGCGCCGATATTCTGGAAATGGATGTGATCCGTTCCACGGACGGTAAATATTTTTTGTTTCATACGGATCAGGAACCTGCTCTGCTGGGTACCTCCCAGCGTCTGAATACATTGGATTCCGGGCAAATCCTGATCTTTTCCCTGCATAACTGTATCCATTATCCAACCAGGCAAAAGGTCAACCGGCTGGATGATATACTGGAACAGTTCAAGGGACGATGCCTGATTAACATTGACAGAAGCTGGGGCTTCTTTGAAGAGCTGATTCCACACCTGGACCGTTTTCAGATGCAGGATCAGATCATCCTGAAAGGACATTCCTCCCCAAAGGAAACGGAAGTGATGCAATCGATCGGCTCGAAATATATGTATATGCCCATTGTGTCAAGGCAGGAAGACGTCGATCGGGCTTTTCCGCTGAATTGCCGCGTGATTGGCATGGAGATGGTTTTCCAGGAAGAGAACAGTTCGCTGCTGCAGGAGGCAAACATCCGGAAGGCGCATGACAGAGGATGGATATTATGGGCAAATTCCATCAATCTGGACGATACGCAAAAGCTGGGTGGGGGTCACGATGACCGGATTTCCATGTTTCAGGATCCGGATGACGGCTGGGGATGGCTGGTCCGTCATGGATTTGATGTAATTCAGACGGACTGGCCAATGCTTTTGTCATGCTATCTCAGAAAATAAATACAGCATGTCATTTGCATTCTTCCTCTTCAGAGAAGTATGTATACCGGGTGGAACTCAGTAATGATCTGTCGGGCAGGCTCTCCTCTTTATCGCTGATCCAATTCCGAAACAAAAACCAGCTGGATATTCTCCTCCCCGAACTCGGGCAGCATGTCAGTGATCGCTTCAGCCGTGACATCCCCGCCTTCAATACCTGCATGGCCGATTGCAACGGCAAATCCCTTCTTCAGGGCAATTTCCCCGGCCTGCTTCAGACGTTTCACCACAAAGCTTTTGGGCTGCTTCCCATCCAGGAACACATCCCTGTCATAGCACAATACGCCCTGTTCGTCGGCAACCTCCTTTCCAATGGGATGCCTTGTTGTGCGGCTGTCCACAAAGTACATGTTCTTTTTCTTTAAAACGTCCAATACAGCCGACATGACAGATTTATCGCTGCTTGCCCTGGAGCCCATATGTATGTTGGCCCCTACCGCATAGGGAACGCTGCTGATTGCCTCGGCGGTGAGTTTCCTTATTTCATCGCCTGTCATCCCGGACATGATTGGTCTTGGCCCTACCCAGCTTATTTTTCCTCCATTGGCTTCCATAGGTAAATGGACGATAACCTCGATACCGTTTTCATAGGCATTCACGGCATCTCTTTCAGTGTTTTCCAGAAAAGGCATGACAGCAAAGGTCAGATGTTCCTTGATGGCCAGCATCTTATCCAGGCCCGAATCGGTGGAGCCAATATCATCTATAATAATGGCAAGTTTTGCAGTGGGAGGCGGGCTGTCCTTCCTATCAGTGCGGTCTGCTGCTTCGTTATGTTCCGGATCATTTACCGTAACTGCTCCATGCACGTTTTTGGGTGTATGTGCCGATGATTCCTCATGATGGGATACAGCATACAGTATCCCCGCCATGATAAGGATGCCCAGCAAAACTGCCAAAACGGCCTGAACCGTTTTTTTTTTGGATTATAATTATTTTATGCTCTTTCATACGATACACCTTTCTATATATGCTGTCCCCTGCACAGGGCCGTTCCTTCTACCTATTACTACTCCTGTGCGGCCCGATTTATTCTGATTCATGTGCATTAACCCATGCCCTGATCCCGCTGCGTTTCATTGTATGGATTCTGCCTGCACCATCCATCCATCCGGTATCAAAATAAGAAAGGGAAGTTCCTTGTAAATTTTCCAATGGAACAACCGATATATATAAATAAATGACTTTTTTCGACTTTCCCATGATTCAGGGGAAAAATCCTGTCGAATCTCCTCTATAATTGGGAGTGCAATGGCGTGAAGCGCAGGAGATTGCGCAGCCGTTTTTCCTATCGGTATGCATATTGCCTTTGAGAAGATTGTGCAAGGACAATATCGCATGATTTACAGGGGGGTTCGGCAAGTTTACAGCAAATGAAAAGATTATCTTTGATTCTGGCATTGGTTCTGATCCTGTTTACTTTATTTGGCACTGGGATTTTAACTTCATCGGAAGAAAATACGCCGCCCCGCGAACCATCCGGACTGCGGACAGAAATGTTGGAGAATGCTTACGGACTTTCCACCAAAAATCCTGCGCTTTCATGGATTGTAAACGATTTGGATGTGAACGAAGTGCAGACCGCTTATCGTATTGTTGTATTCGATTCCCTGAAACAGGGAGAAAGCAGGGAATATATTCTGGATACCCATTGGATTTCTTCCGATGAGAGTTCCTATGTTCATGTCAGTGGCCTGGAAAGCAAATTGATGGATAATGAACTGTACTATTGGCAGGTACAGACAAAAGACAGGAATGGTGCCAAAAGCCCTTTCTCCAGGCCGCAGCCCTTTATGACTGATATTGGATCCGGATGGAATAGTCTGAGCGGTATCTGGAAAGATACACCATTTGGGAAAGACATAAATGGCATAAATGATATAAATACCAGGAAAAGCGGGGACCTGGCAAAACCAGTATCCGGAAATTTTGTGTTCTTTCGCAGTCCCCGGCTGAAGAGTACAGGGAATAAAGCAGTGGAAAAAGCAATTTTGAGTGCTGCGGCCCGGAATACCGAGTCGGAAAAATCCCAGATATTTGATTTGTATGTGAATGGGCAGTCTGTCGGTACAGGCCCTGCACGGGACTTTGGCAATGTGGGGAAGTACGGCGGCTCATCAGATTATACGCAGGCCTACTATAATTCCTTTGATGTCACGGATCTGTGGAAGGAAGGCAGTGACAACGTAATCAGTGCAGTTGCCTATGGCAGGGACCGCTCGAAACGTGGATTTCTGACGCAATTGACGGTATTTTATACAGATGGCAGCAAGGAGGTGCTGACCAACAGCGGTACGGAGGATTCAAACTGGAAGGCACTGGACGGGACGGCTGCTTTCGGCAGGTCCGGACGCACCATAGGAACGTCCTATTTTCAAATGCCGGCAGAGGATATGGATGTCCGACGCTATCCGGCAGGCTGGAATACAGTGAACTTTGATGACAGCTTATGGGGAAAGGCAGATCGGGGGAAGCCGGTTGCGGATGCGGTCCGCGGGAAAACCGGCCGTGTTCTGACTCCCTATCCTTCGGAAAACACGATCCGCACCCTTGTGAACGAACCAGCAAAGTCCGTATCCCAAAACAGAAATGGCATTCTGATCGATCTGGGCAAGGAAATTATCGGCGGGTTGAAAGTCAACCTGAACAGTCCCAAAGAACAGCGAATCACGGTTCGTATGGGTGAGCAGAGAAATGAAGATGGTACGGTTCGCTACGAATTGCTGGCAGGGCCGATATATGAAGAAACCTGGACATTGAAGCAGGGATTGAATTCTTTTGAAACCGTTACCATGAAGAACTTTCGCTATATTGAAATCATTGGGTTCAGGGGAACCATTGAGAAAAATGGAATTATGGGCCGGGCAATGCATCAGCCTTTTGACCGGGATGCCTCCTGCTTTCAGGCAACGGACGGCACGGACGCTTCAGCTTTGCTGAATCGTATCTATGAGCTCAGCAAGTACACGATGGAAGCCACCAATCAGGATCTGTACACGGATTCGCAGGCCCGGGAGAGACGTGCCTATGAAGGGGACTTATTGGTCCAGTCCAATACGAGTTATGCGGTTTCCGATCATTATACCCTTGCCCGGCATACCAACCGATATCTGCTGGATCATGAGACTTGGCCGGATGATTATAAACTATTTTCCATAGAAGCAGCGTGGCAGGATTACCTGTACACAGGGAATCCGGACTTCCTTAAGGAAAATTATGACATACTGGTAAAGAAAGCAGAGATCCTAACGTTTCAGAAAGAAATGGGTCTGGTAACCGGGAATGGCCTGATTGATTATGATAACAGTACATGCGATGGGTTTATGAAAGGTGTTTACAATACCCCATGGAATGCAGAATGCGTTGGGATTTATTCTATCCTTTCCAAAATCGCGACTGTGACCGGGCATGAGACGGATGCGCAAAAATACGAGGGCCTGTCAGATACGGTCCGGGTAAACATGATCCGTAAAATGTATCATGAACAGGAAGGAAAATTTTATGATTCCCTCAATGCTGATGGAACGCCTGTCCGAACGGAAGACTGCTCTGTCTATCCGTCTGTATATGCACTGGCTTACGGTGTGTTTGATTCTCAGGAAATGGCGGACCGGCTGGCGGACTATGTCTGGAACGACGGGAAGTTTAAAGGAAGTATTTATATGTCCTATTTCATCCTGAGAGGCTTATATTCTTCCAATAACGGCACGAAGGCAATGGAGCTTTTAACCAACCCTGAGGTTGGGGAAGGCGTCAAAACTTTTGCTTCCGTTCTGGATAACTTACAGGCGACCATTACCCCGGAGGCATGGGGAGAAAAGCAAAAAACCGCCATGACCCTGTCTCATCCCTGGGGCTCATCTCCTGGAGGCGCCATTGTGCAGGGCATGTTCGGCATTGCTCCAATCACCCCCGGATTTAACAAGTTTGCCATCAGGCTGCAGCCGGGCGGCATCCCATCAGCCAAGGTAAAGGCGCCAGGCGTAAAAGGACCGATTCTGGTTTCCTACAGGCAGAAAAAGGACGGGCTGGCTGCAAAAGTAACCATTCCGGTGAACACGGAAGCAAAAGTTTCCCTGCCGGCAGGGGATCGG
>DAINCI010000047.1:0-13199 GCA_036732425.1 Bacillota bacterium | reverse complement strand
TCCAGGGCGGAGAGACATACAGCAGATACCAGCGCAGGGTATCCGCCCCGTACTTATCAAACAACTCGAAGGGATCCGCCGTATTGCCCCTGGATTTGGACATCTTGCTGCCTTCCTTATCCAATATGAGATCATTGACCAATACCGACCTGTAAGGAGCTTTCCCGGTAACAAAGGTGGAAATGGCCAGCAGGGAATAGAACCATCCGCGGGTCTGATCGATTCCTTCGCAGATAAAGTCCGCCGGGAACAATTCGTCAAAATCCTCCTTATGCTCAAAGGGATAATGCTGCTGGGCAAAGGGCATGGAGCCGCTGTCAAACCAGCAGTCAATGACATCCTTTACCCTTGTCATCGTTTTGCCGCATTTGTCGCAGACAAGGTGAACATCATCCACATAGGGCCGGTGAAGATCAATGGATTCGTCAATATCCTCCACAGCCCGCTCCACCAGCTCCCTGCGGGAACCAACACTGGTGGTGTTGCCGCATTCGCAGCGCCAGATATTCAGAGGGGTCCCCCAGTACCGGCTCCGGGATATGGCCCAGTCATTCAGATTCTCCAGCCAGTTCCCAAACCGCCTTTCCCCGACAAAGGCCGGATACCAATCCACTCCGTTGTTGTTCTTGATCAGCTGATCCCGCAGTTTGGTCATCTCGATATACCAGCTGGGCTTCGCGTAGTAAAGCAGCGGGGTATGGCATCTCCAGCAGTGCGGATAATTGTGCACCATCTTCTGCTTCCGGAACAGCTTGCCGTTCTCCGCCAGCCATTGGATGACCTCCGGATCCGCATCCATAACGAACGTACCCTTCCAGGGGGTACAGGTATATTTCCCGGTATCGTCCACAGGCTGCAGAACGGGCAGACCGTATCGCCTCCCGGTCTGATAGTCATCTTCCCCAAAGGCCGGCGCCGTATGCACAATCCCCGTGCCGTCCTCCGTGGTAACATAATCCGCCACCGTGACATAAAAGGCCTTTTTATCGGTTGAAACAAAGGGCATCAGCTGCTCATATTCCATGTATTCCAGATCCTTGCCCTTTCTCTCATCCAGGACCTCGTACTCTCCGCCCAGAACCCGGGGGGCCAGATGTTTTTCAATATAATAAACCGTTCCTTCAAACCGGACTCTCTGATACGTCGCATCCGGGTGCACGGTCAGGGCCACATTGGAAGCCAGGGTCCACGGCGTCGTGGTCCATACCAGGAAATATTCGTCGGCATTCTTTCGCTTGAATTTGACATACACCGTCGTGGTCCTGATCTCCTCATAGCCCTGTGCCACTTCATGGGAAGCCAGACCGGTGCCACAGCGGGGGCAGTAAGGAAGGATCTTGTGTCCTTCATAGATCAGCCCTTCCTTATTGAAACGGTCCAGAATCCACCATACCGTCTCAATATAGTTGTTATCCAATGTGATATAGGGGTGGTCCATATCAATTTCATAGCCCATTCGTTCCGTCATTTCACGCCAAAGGGACTCGTATTCAAATACGGACTCCCGACATTTCTGATTGAAGGCGGAAATGCCATATTCTTCGATATCCCGCTTGTTGTGCAGGCCCAGCTTCTTTTCCACCTCAATCTCCACCGGCAGGCCGTGAGTATCCCATCCGGCCTTCCGCCGGACCTGACAGCCTTTCATGGTCTTGTAACGGCAGACGGAATCCTTCAGGGTCCTGGCAATCACATGATGAATCCCGGGACGCCCGTTGGCAGTTGGCGGTCCTTCATAAAAAATGAAAGGTTTCCCGCCCTTTCTTGTCTCAATACTTTTGTCCAGTATATGAATCTCATTCCAATACTTTGAGATCCTTTTCTCATTGTCGCTGACCGACTGACCGGATAATGCCCTGAACTTCTCCATTCCTGATCCATTCCTTTCGCTTTGCTTCTTTTTCCATTTGCCCAGAGAACTTTTCCAAATAAAAAATCCCCCGGCCTATGCCAAGGGACGAAAATTACCGCGGTACCACCCATCTTATAAGAACAAACAACAGGAAAACGTCCTGTTGTTCTTTTCCTATCACTCTTTCCTAACGCTTTTCTGCGGGGACAGTCTACTCCGAAAAAACAATATCATAAAAACCAATACCATGATTTTTCGTTTCCATGCCCGGCTCCAAGGAGATCTTCCTGTCAGGAAATCATCACGGCTTCCCACCATCCGCCGTGTCTCTGGAAATCCTGTCCTGCAGTACTGTCCTTTTCATCGCCTTTTTCAATATTCTTTGTGTTTTATCGTATAATAAAGTGGAACGTTTGTCAATTTTATTTTCACTTTTTTCATTTATTTATGATAGAGTGGAACGTTTGTCAATTTTATTTTCACTTTTTTCATTTATTTATGATAGAGTGGAACGTTTGTCAATTTTATTTTAACACCGGTTGTTAAAAACATTCAATTTCCCCAATAATATATGGAAGCGAAGCCCTGGCTATCCTGTAAATATAAAATCCGTGGGATTTCCGACATTGTTTAAAAAAGTTCGCTGTTGTGAAAAATGACATTCTATCGTAGAATAATAGATACGGTCATGCTCACCGATATCCGATAAAAAAAGCAAGGTCCAAAGAGAACCAGGATCGACTAATGAGGAGTGATTGCATTGAAAGGGATTCAAAAACTGGAAAGAAAGTTCGGGCGATATGCCATTCAGGATCTGATGTTATACATCGTCATATTGAATGCCGTCGTATTTTTTACCAATTTCCTGGTACCGCAGAGCAACCTGTACGGCAAGTTTGCCCTGATTCCATCCAGGGTGCTGCACGGAGAAATATGGCGTCTGGTTACCTTTTTGTTTCTGCCTTCCACAACAAGTCCGATCCAGATTGTGTTCACCCTGTACTTTTACTATCTGGTGGGCAGCAACCTGGAACATCAATGGGGCAGTTTCCGCTTTAACCTGTATTACCTGATCGGCGTACTCAGCACCATTGCCGCCGCTTTCATCGGCCGCAGTCCGGTTACGGCCGAACATCTGAACCTGTCCCTGTTTCTGGCGTTTGCCTATCTGTTTCCCAACTTTGAGATCCTTTTGTTCTTTATCCTTCCGATCAAGGTAAAATATATCGGATGGTTCAACTGGGCATTTCTTGCGTTTTCCATCCTGTTCAATCCGTGGCCATGGAAGCTAAGCGCCATTGCTTCCATCGTCAATTACCTTGTTTTCTTTGGGCCGGATCTGATTCAGAGCCTGAAGCTTCGCCGAACCACCTACAAAAATCGAAAGCGGTTCCGTGACGCATCCCGGAAAAACCGCTGGTAATGGATTCCGGAGACGGACCGATCAGAACAGAAGCAGGCTGATGGCCATCACAATCATGCCCGAGATCAATCCGTAAATTGCCAGGTGATGCTCCCCATATTCCTCGGCAGTGGGCAGCAGCTGGTCAAACGAGATATAAACCATAATACCTGCGATTGCTGCAAAAACGATCCCGAACAGCGTTTCCGACATAAACCGGGCAAGAATCAGATAGCCAAGAAGAGCGCCGATGGGTTCCGTGAGCCCGGATAGAAAGGAATACACAAAAGCTTTGGATCTGCTTCCCGTGGCATAGTAAACCGGCATGGAAACGGAAATGCCTTCCGGAATGTTGTGAATGGCAATGGCGATGGCAATCCCCATTTCCACGCTGGGGTCCCGCAGTGCAGACATAAAAGAGGCAAACCCTTCCGGAAAGTTATGAATGGCAATGGCCAGTGCGGTCATCAACCCTGTCCGCATTAGCTTGTTTTCCCTTTCCTCTTCGGATTCCTGTACCGGAATTCCCTGTGCTTCCTGTGCGACTTCTGCCTCATGTGCATCCTCTACCTCATGAATATCTTCTACGGTATGCACCTCATGGGGATTTTCCGCTTCCGGCACCAGCTTGTCAATCAATGCAATGATGAGCATACCGCCGAAAAAGGAGGCAGCCGTTACCCAGGAACCCGGTTTGGTGCCAAGCTCTGCTGTCAGGGCATCCTGAGCCTGGGAAAACAACTCCACAAATGAAATATAAACCATAACCCCTGCCGAAAACCCCATGGCAACTGACAGGAACTTTTTATTGGTGCGCTTCGCAAAAAAGGCAATGGCGCCGCCAATTCCGGTGGCAAGCCCGGCAAAGAGCGACATCATCAATGCTGTCAATACTTTTGGGTCCATATAATTCCCTCCGTTTTCTTCCTGCTGTCTTCCATTCCTCTTCTGTCTTCCCTGATCCCTCTGTCTTATCTTACTACGCTATCCTATTGCTGTCCATTTCCTCTCCATCCTCTTAATGGATAACCCGATTTACAGAAAGAAAACAATGGATCCGCTATTTAACGGACCTATTTGGCACTTTACCTGAAGACTTCCCGGATGGGGCCGCCGCCCAGGCATTCCTCCCCCTGATAAAGCACGACAAACTGACCGGGGGTTACGGCTTTCTGGGGCTTGTCAAACGCCACCCGGCAGGTATCCTCTCCGGTAACCTCCACCCGAACCCCCTGATCCGGCTGGCGATAACGGAACTTGGCATGGCAGAAAAAGGTCCCCGCAGGAGGCTGTCCCGCCACCCAGTTCATCTGATCGGCGGACAGGCCGGCGGAATACAGGGCAGGATGATGCACTCCCTGTACCACATACAGGATATTGTGCTTCAGATCCTTTTCCGCTACAAACCACGGCTCTCCGCTGCTTCCGAAACCACCGCCGATGCCAAGGCCTTTTCTCTGCCCCAAAGTATAGTACATCAATCCATCATGCCTGCCCACAACCTGCTCCGGATGATCCAGACTGCGGATTTCCCCCGGCTGCGCCGGCAGATAATGACTTAAAAATTCCTTGAAATTGCGTTCCCCGATAAAGCAGATACCGGTGCTGTCCTTACGATGGGCAGTCTCCAGCCCGGCTTCCTCCGCAATCCTGCGGACTTCCTTTTTCTCCATATTCCCTACGGAAAATATGGTTTTGGACAGCGGATGCTGCCCCAGGGCACATAAAAAGTAGGACTGATCCTTTCCCCTGTCCACGCCCTTCAGCAGCCGGACTCTGTCGTCCACCCGGTCCACCCTGGCGTAATGGCCGGTGGCCAGATAATCGGCGCCGATTTTCATGGCATAATCCAGAAACATCCGGAACTTGATTTCCTTATTGCAAAGAACATCCGGATTGGGCGTCCGCCCTTTCTTATATTCCTCCAGGAAATAAGTAAAAACCCTGTCCCAGTATTCCTTTGAAAAATTCACCGAATAATAGGGGATGTCCAGTTGATTGCATACCCGGACGGCCTCTTCATAATCCTCGGTTGAAGTGCAGACGCCGTTATCGTCCTTCTCCTCCCAGTTCTTCATAAAGACACCGATCACCTGGTATCCCTGCCTTTTCAGCAACAGGGCGGCGACAGAAGAATCCACTCCGCCGGACATGCCCACTGCCACAGTTGTTTCTGATGGTGCTTTTGCTCCGTTCAAAAGCCTCTTTCCCTCCGCTTTTTTCTTTTCTCCATTCTGTGAACTACCCATTGTCTAAAGCCAATGGGCTTCCTGCTTCTGCGACCTCGTAACCTACTATCTCCACAGGCGTTAATTCGGGCAGTCCCTGCCCTAATTCTTTGCTTTATGCTATTTGCCGCAAGCCTTCCGACAGTATATTCCATGTTCCCATGCCAATAGCATAACACAAATATCTACGTATGGCTACCTTAACCCACCGTCTAAAGCCAGTGGGATTGCGGTAGCCCTATTTCAAATAAGGTGAAATAAGTCAAGACCTCCGTTTGCCTGAAGCATTCATCAGTTCTGATGTTTGTACGATTCGTCACGGGGTATGAATAACTATGGGGTGAAATCAAAGAGTATATTTTAACAGGCTTTTATCATAATAATAACGAACCCAAAGGAGGCCGAAGCCATGGCGAAAAAAACAATTAAGCCGAAGAACTACAGAGAACCTGTCGAAAAGCACGATACCGCTTCCTGGGCCAACATAGAAAGTCTGGAGCCCGTTACCCGGGTCCACAGGCCCAGTGAGTCAGAGGTAGATAATTCCAAGGATTATGTAGACTCCAACGAAAAGTAGCAAGCGTCAAAGAAGGTAGCAGGCAGCAAAAAGGAGTATTCCCCTTTTCATTCGGGAATACTCCTTTTTTATACCTTTATTAACCTGAAACAGATTCCATTCCAATTTGTACAGACCCAACTTCATCTGACTGGAAATCTGCTCCTATTTCGAAGGATCTCACTTATTTCTTGTCCTTCGAGTAATCTTCCGCCGCCATCCGTTTGTAGCCGGCATACCGATCCTTTGCATTTTCCTCAGCTTTCCGGAACAGCTCGTCTGCCTCATCCGGGAAGGTCCTCTTCAGGGAAGTATAGCGGACTTCGGAATTGATGAAATCCTGGAACGATTCCGTGGGTTCCTTCGAATCCAGCTGGAAGGGGTTCTTGCCCTGCTCCTTCAATTCCGGATTGTACCGGTACAGATGCCAGTATCCGGATTCCACTGCACGCTTTTCCTGATGTATGCTGGTACCCATTCCGGTTCGGATGCCGTGATTGATGCATGGTGCATAAGCAATAATCAGGGAAGGACCGTCATACTGCTCTGCTTCCTTAATGGCACGGACGGCCTGGTTCATATTGGCGCCTATGGCAATCTGGGTTACATAAACATAGGTGTAATTCATGGCCATGGCACCCAGGTCCTTTTTGCGGATCTTCTTTCCGGAAGCAGCGAACTTGGCTACTGCCGCTGTCGGAGTGGATTTCGAAGACTGCCCGCCGGTATTTGAATAGACCTCAGTATCCAGTACCAGGATATTGACATTCTCGCCGGAAGCAATGACATGATCCAATCCGCCGTAGCCAATATCGTAAGCCCAGCCGTCGCCGCCAACAATCCACTGAGACGGCTCAATGAGATAACTCTTCTTCTCCAGAATCTCTGCAATGACAGGATCCTTCCTGTCTGCTTCCTTTTCGATCACTTCCAGAAGCTTTGCAGAAGCATCCCTGGACTTCTCGCCGTCGTCTCTGGTATCCAGCCAGTTCTGGAAGGCATTCTTCAAATCTTCACTGTAGCTGCCCTTCAGGCCTTCCTGCATCAGATCCGCCAGCTTTTCACGAATATGCTTTACCCCAAGGAACATGCCGTATCCAAATTCCGCATTGTCTTCAAAAAGGGAGTTTGCCCATGCGGGACCTTTGCCCTGCTGATTTACGGTGTAGGGGATGGAAGGTGCACTGGCTCCGTATATGGAGGAGCATCCGGTGGCATTGGCAATCATCATCCGGTCGCCAAACAACTGGGTCAGCAGCTTGACATAGGGAGTCTCACCGCATCCCGGACATGCGCCGTTGAATTCAAACAACGGGGTGCAGAACTGACTGCCCTTCAGCGTGAACTTATTGAGCGTGCCTGACTTCTCCGTGATCGTTGTGGCGAAAGCGGCATTGTCGCACTGCTTCTCAATCTGCTCATCAGCATTCTTCATAATCAATGCTTTGCCGGGCGCAGGGCAGATATTGGCGCAGTTTCCGCAGCCGGTGCAGTCCAGCGGGCTGACCTGAATGCGGTATTGCAGGCCTTCCATGCCTCTTCCCACAGGTTTCTTTGTCCCGAATGTCTCAGGAGCCTTTTTCTGCTCCTCTTCATTCAGCAGATACGGGCGAATCACGGCATGCGGGCACACAAACGAACACTGATTGCACTGGATGCATTTATCAATCTGCCATTCCGGCACGTTGACCGCAATGCCTCTCTTTTCATAAGCAGTGGTGCCGGTGGGGAAAGTGCCGTCTTCCATATGGGAGTCCGTAAAGGTGCTGACCGGCAGATTGTCGCCTTCCAGCCTGGCCATGGGAGTCTGAATGTTCCGTACGAATTCCGGTTCGTCGGCGTTCTCCCTGGGTGCTTCTTCACCGATGCCTGCCCACTCTTTGGGGACATTGACCTTTTTCAGTGCGTTGATGCCCTGGTCCACAGCTTTATTGTTCATGTCCACAATCTTCTGGCCTTTTCTGCCGTAATTGGTCACAATGGACTCTTTCAGGTATTTTACCGCGTCATCCAGCGGAATAACCTTTGCCAGCTTGAAGAATGCGGACTGCATTACCATATTGATCCGGTTACCCAGGCCGACTTCGGAAGCGATCTTTATGGCGTCAATCACGTAGAAGTCCAGGTTCTTCTGAGCAATGGTCTTTTTCACCGATGCGGGAAGCTTTTCCTCCAGCTCACTTTCCGTCCAGGGACAGTTCAGTACAAAAATGCCGCCCTCCTTGATCCCTGTCAGCACATCGGTCTGATTCAGGAAGGACCTGTTGTGGCAGGCGACATAGTCTGCAGCCGTTACCAGATAAGGCGATTTAATCGGCTCCTTGCCGAACCGCAGATGGGATACCGTGGTGCCGCCGGATTTCTTGCTGTCGTAGGAGAAATAACCCTGCGCATACAGATCGGTATGATCGCCGATGATCTTGATGGCAGACTTGTTGGCGCCTACGGTGCCGTCGGAGCCCAGACCCCAGAATTTGCAGCCGATGGTTCCTTCCGGTGTGGTGTCAATTTCCTCTTTTTCAGGCAGGGAATGATTGGTTACATCATCATTGATGCCGATGGTAAAGCTGTCCATTGGCTGTGCCTGCTCCAGATTGCGGAATACGGAAAGGATCTGGGACGGTGTGGTATCCTTGGAGCCCAGTCCAAAACGTCCGCCGACAATAACCGGTTTGTTCTCCTGCTTATAAAATACATGGAGAACATCCTGATACAAAGGCTCACCCAGAGATCCAGGCTCTTTGGTCCGATCCAGCACGGCAATCTTTTTCACTGTGGCAGGCATGACCTTCAGCAAATGTTCCGCCGAGAAGGGACGATACAGGTGTACGCGGACGACACCGACTTTTTCTCCCTGTTTTCTCAGATAATCCACAGTTTCGTCAATGGTATCGCATACGGAGCCCATGGCAACGATGACATATTCCGCATCGGGAGCGCCGTAATAATCAAACAGATGATATTCCCGCCCGGTAATTTTGGTGATTTCCTTCATGTAATGTTCCACAATCCCCGGAACCGCCTCAAAATATTGATTGGCAGCTTCCCTGCCCTGGAAATAGATATCCGGGTTCTGCGCACTGCCTCTTACCACAGGGTGGTTGGGATTCAGCGCCCGGTCCCGGAACTCCCGGATTGCTTCGTAATCCACCAGCGGCTTGACATCATCATAGTTGATGGTTTCAATCTTCTGAATCTCATGGGATGTCCGGAATCCGTCGAAGAAGTGAAGGAAAGGAACCCTGCCCTTGATTGCGGATAAATGGGCAACCGCTGCCATATCCATTGCTTCCTGAACACTGGCAGATGCCAGCATGGCAAAACCTGTCTGCCGGCAGGCCATAACATCCTGATGATCACCGAAGATGGACAGGGCATGGGCAGCCAGAGCCCTTGCACTGACATGAAATACTGCCGGCAGCAGTTCCCCGGCAATCTTGTACATGTTGGGGATCATCAGCAGAAGCCCCTGGGATGCGGTGTACGTGGTCGTCAGGGCACCGGCGGCAAGGGAGCCATGTACGGTTCCGGATGCGCCGCCCTCAGACTGCATCTCAACAACCTTTACCTTCTGTCCGAAAATATTTTTCTTCCCATGGGCAGACCACTCATCCACATGCTCTGCCATTGGCGAAGACGGCGTTATGGGGTAAATGGCGGCTACCTCGGTAAAGGCATAGGACATATATGCTGCTGCCTGGTTACCATCCATGGTTTTGATCTCTTTAGCCATTTATATTCCTCCTCTTGTAAATTATTGTCATCCTATGCGTGACTTAAAAATCCATCCTGTCTGTGCATTCTGCTGGTATATTATCTGTTTTGACAAGATGATTCATGCATCATAATGGAAAATCAAGCCTCATCTTCCGGGGCTTGTGTTTATTTTATCATTTTTTGTACTATATGTATAGTCAAAAAAGATAAAAACAATGAAACAGTTTGACTGGTTTTCTCACCGCTTAGTCCCCGTATACCTGTGTCACATACTTCCTCAGGTTTTCCAGTCCAAGGGAAATACCCTTCAGCGGTTCCTCCATGCCTTCAAACTCGATGGAAAGCACTCCGTCATATCCCTTGCTCTTCATAATCTTCAGACATTGGACGATGGGGACAACACCATGGCCGACAATGGCTCCCCGCAGATAATTGCCTGCGCGGCTTGTAAACCATCCACTGCCCGGATCGGGTCCGTTCCCGGATTTGACATGAAAATCCTTGGCATGGACATGAAATGCATAAGGCATCACGCGGCCCAGTGCTTTCTCCGGCGCTTCATCCACACAGAGGAAATTTCCCATATCCACCAGCAGGCCAAAGTTGGGATGATCCACCGCCGTCACCAGCTTCTCCACCCGGTCACTGTCCTGGGCGAAAAATCCATGGTTCTCCACCATTGTGCGAATCCCGAGATCCTCGGCATATTCCGTAACGGCGCGGCATCCTTCTGCCAGTCTGGGCAAAACAGCATCAAAGCTGCGAACCCCCGTATAATCCTCCGGGAAACCCCATGTGGCATCGTGACGTATCCCGGGACTTCCCAGAACCTGCGCAACCCGCACTTCACCCTTCAGGCGCTCGATCTCATCCTCCAGATTGCCGTTGCATCCATTCAGCATATCACCGAAAATGGTGTAGTTTACAATCTCAATCCCAACCCGTTCGCATTCTTCCTTTACCCTGGGAGCAAAGGAAAGAGGCGTTTCTCCTTCCGGCAGGGCAAAAGCGGAAAATTCGATGGCATCAAATCCCATTTCCTTCGCTTTCGCGACCACGTCCAGCTGTTTCATCGCACCGCTTTTCACCAGTTGACTGAAGCTGTAGGAACTGACTCCGATTTTCATATGAGACTCCCTCCAATACCTGATTTTTATGTCCGATTATATACAGGTTACACCACACCGGAACCTGGTGTCAAGGATGGGAGAAAACAAGATCAAATTTTGGCGAAATTGACCGGCGGCAGTCCTGCCTTCTCCCGCAGCCGGCCAATGACCCTGCGGATATGCCGGTCCGCCGCGCCCTGTGCCAGCAGCCTGTCCTCCTCCGTTTCAAACCGGTCCCCCATCATATTGACAAACTGACTTACCTTCAGTCCCAATGCCTCCTGAATATCCTGATCCGATCCCCTGGACGTCACAAGATAATAACACAGAATGGAATCCCGCTGTCCGATCCGATGAGCCCGATCCTCCGCCTGACTGTGTACCGCCGGGGACCAGTCCAGCTCCCCGAATACCACACAGGTCGCCCGCTGCAGATTCAACCCGGCCGCTGCCCGCAGGGAAACCACGCACAGACTGGTCTTCCCTTCCATGAAACGCAATATGGATTCATCCTTCTGCCCTGCCGTCTCCCGGCCGGTTACAAATGCCGGATGATAATGCCTCAATTCCTTTTTGTACCGATCCATCACCTTGTGATGATGGGCAAACAGCAGTACCTTTTCGTCTCCTTCCAGCAGTGCCCGGACAAAAGCGCAGACATAAGGCGCCTTGGCCACCCCGGTTGCCTGACGTTCCTCCTGTGCGATCTGATCTGCCATGCGTCTCCGGTCAAACGCCTCCTCAACGGAATCCAGAAGCCGGACTTTTTCCATCGCCCCTGTCATCAGGGCATCGTATACCCCGGCATCGGAGTCAATCTCCTGCACCAGCCGCCGTTTCGGAGGCAGTTCCTTCAGGACCTGATCCTTGGTCCGCCGGAACAGCAGCCCTTCCCGTTTCAGGTATTCCCCCAACAATTTCGGATCCGTCACAATCCCGTTTCCGTAACCATAGCACCATTCCCGGGTAAAACTGTCCCAATCGCCCAGACAATGGTAATCCAGAATATTCATTACATTCCACATCTCCCCGCCCCTGTTGTAAATCGGGGTCCCGGAAAGACCGATTACATTGCGGCAGCTGTCTGCAATCAGGCTGGCACTGCTGTACTTTTCCGTACCGGCATGGCGCAGCTCCTGTATTTCATCAAAAATGACCGTCTGAAACCCTGCCTTCGGCAGAACTTCCTTCCATCCCCGAAGCAGCAGATAATGGATGATGTATAAATGCGCCTGTGGAAGATCATAGGGCTTCAGGCCGCGGATGACGTGAACATCCGGCATCTGCAGAAACCGCTGGATCTCCCTTTCCCAGTTCTTCACCAGATGCGCGGGTACAACCAGCAACGCCGGATAAGCATCGGTCCGGGCCAGATAGGCAAGTGCCTCCACGGTTTTGCCAAGGCCCATTTCATCCGCCAGCAAAGTACGGTTGTTCTGCAGCAGGAAACCCAGGCCTTCTTTCTGAAACTCCATCAGCTCCCCATGAAACCGGGTATCGGAAGGCTCTGCCTTCAGCGGATATTTGTTGCTGCGTTCCCGAATCAGGACATGCTGCCTTGCCTCGGACATTTCCGCATTCCAACGTTTCTGATTCCGGATCTTCAGGGGATAACGGAGCATCAGCCAGTTCAGATCCCCGATGATCCGCCGGTTGGCAGGGAACCGGGCCACCCCTCTGCTTTTTCCCGCGCACCCCGGAAACAACCGCTTTGCCATCTGACAGACACAGGGCTCTCCCTTGATGATCCATTTCCCGGTCCTGCCATTGTAAGTCAGGGTACCGTAATAATGGTTGCAGGGACCAGGCTCCTTCATGTAATCCGGCAGAAACACTTCCTGCCGTTCTGTTTTTTCCATCAGTTCAAAGCCACCCCCCACAAACGGTTCAGGCCAAACAAAATACAGGGCTTGTCCATAATACGGCTTGGAATATTCACATTTCGTTCCACCACAAGAATCAAAGCCCGGATTTTCCCAAAGGAAGCATAGCGCTCCAGCTGTCTGGTGACTGCCGTACGATTGGGTTTTCCTTTTTTGACTTCCAGGCCGATTCCGCCTTCTATATAAAAATCGATACGGTTACGGGACGCCAGCCGGTATTCCTTTTGGAAGGGAATATCCTTCCGGACAAGAGTATCTGCTATAAGCTCCTGCATCCTGTATTCCTCCGTGACCACGCCGACCCGGAGCTCCCGCAGCGCAGCCAATACCTGGTCCACCCTGTCCGTCAGCTCACGATCTGCCGTCTGGAGTTCTGTCCATTTCCCATCTGCCAATGCCCGTCTCCCCCGTCCCGATTTCCAAATCTTCCTTATCCCTGCAAGGATCATGAG
>DAINCI010000046.1:0-13524 GCA_036732425.1 Bacillota bacterium | reverse complement strand
TAAATTATGCATGTTTCCTTCTTGTCCACTATTTGGGATTATGTTAAAATAAAATTACCGGCGAAGAAATTCGAGGAATGGGAAGGATAGTGGATCATGCTTCGTATTATAGCAGGAGAGTGCAAAGGCAGGATTTTGAAGACCGTTCCCGGAAGCAGCACCCGGCCTACCACCGATCGGGTAAAGGAATCCGTATTCAATATTCTTCAGCCCAGATTGTATGGAAGCTCTATATTGGATCTTTTTTCCGGAACCGGAAATTTAGGATTGGAGGCGATGAGCCGGGGCAGCCGAAGTGCGGTTTTTGTGGAAAAGGCTCCTGCTGCATTGGCGGTTCTCCGTGAGAACTGTCAGGTGCTGCATTATACCGATGCCGTGGAGATTCTTGCACAGGATGTTCAAAGGGCACTTTCCCTGCTTTCCACAAGGCAGGGAGTGTTTGATATTGTTTTTATGGATCCTCCCTATGACAGCGATCTGGAGGCCGTGACGATTGCCGCATTGGATGTTTCCCATCTGGTGGCAGACGGCGGAAAGATCGTTGTGGAGCACTTGCTTCAGGATGAACAGGAGGACAATATCGGCGGTTTTATCCGATATGATATGCGTAAATATGGGAACACCGCCGTCAGCTTTTATGGAAAGGAAACAGCACAGAAATGAAAACAGCAGTATATCCCGGTAGTTTTGATCCCATTACCAACGGACATCTGAACATCATTCAAAGGGCTTCCCGGATGGTTGACCGTCTCATTGTTGCAGTGGTAAAGAATCAGAGCAAGGACCCATTGTTTACAGCAAAAGAGCGTATGGAGCTGATCCGGAAATCGGTCCGTGAGATTCCCAATGTGGAAGTGGCACATTTTGATGGCCTGTTGGTTCGTTTTGTTGCAGACAGGAAGGCTGATGTCATTATCAAAGGCCTGAGGTCGAACGCCGATTTTGAATATGAATTGCTGATGGCATCGGTGAATCACAGTCTTCAGCCGGATGTGGAGACTCTGTTTCTGATGGCCAATCCCAAATACGCTTATTTAAGTTCCGCTGTGGTCAGGGAGGTCGCGGGTCTTGGAGGCGATATACGGGATTTTGTGCCGGATGTGGTAAGAGATGATATATTGAACAAGTTCAGGGAATAGGGGTGGAGAAGCATGGATATTTTCGGTCTTTTGGACATTCTGGAGGATGAACTGCAAAAGGGGGCGAATCTTCCGTTTGCATCCAGGGCACTGATTGACAGGGATAAATGTCTGGAAACGATAAAGGAAATCCGGCTCAGTCTGCCGGAAGAACTGAAACAGGCAGAGTGGGTCAAGAAAGAACGTCAGCGGATTCTGGTGGAGGCGCAGAAGGAAGCAGATACCATCTCCACGGAGGCGGAGCAGCGGATCAAGGCATTGGTGGATGACAATGAAATCACCCAGGGTGCTTATCAGCAGGCAAGGGAGATTACGGAAAATGCTCAGGACAGTGCGAAGGAAATCCGCCTGGGGGCAAAGGAATATGCAGATAACCTTCTTAAGAATGTGGAAGGATATTTGTCAGAGCAGCTGCAGATCCTGCGCGACAATCGTCAGGAACTGAACGTCAAAAAGCGCTGATCAGTGTCTGCCCGACCGGATTTTTTCCGATTTGTCGAAAAGACAGCACAGGGCGGCAAGCAAGGCAATGCAGAGGATGCCCGCGATAAGCAGTTGCAGGGATGAAAGAAGAACTTCCTTCCACCCCGGGGACAAGATTCCCGGCAGAGGGCGAAATACTTCCGACGCTTCGGGATAAAGCAACCGGGTCAACGGAATGGACAGCATAGCAGCCAGGATCCCATGAAGGAATTTGCACAGGGCATACAGGCCAAATCGTATCCCGGTTCCGGACAGGAGACTGGCAGTCTGGGCATGAATGGACAGTCCGCTCCATCCGACCAGGAAGGAGACTGCTGCAATTTTCTGCTGCAGGGAAACAGAAGTCATGCTGACAAGCTTTCCGCCGGTAGTCACCTCAAACATTCCACCGATGACGGACTTTACCAGGGAATGGTCGATGTGGAATGGTTTGAGAGGAATGGACACGACAGTGGCAATGGCATCGATTATTTTGATTCTCATCAGCAGATCGATGACTACGGAAAAAAATACAATAAAGCCTCCCACCATCAGAAGGACATTGACGGAGTTCCGGACGGCATCGCCAAGCAGCTCACCGATGGGTCTGCCGTCCCGTTTCCTTGCATCGCTGAGAGCCGACAGGGCTTTGGGAAGACTGACAGAGGATTTTTGCCTCTTTTCGCCTTTGGTGTGATAAAAGCGGAATGCCAGGCCGATCAGGATGGCCGCGCTGAAATGGCTGGTCAGGAGAATGGTTCCGCTTTCCGGACTGTTCAGCATGCTGACGGCCACAGCTCCCACCAGGAACAGCGGACCGGAAGTGGAGCAGAAGCTCAGGATTCGCTGTGCTTCGTCCACAGAGATTTTTTTCTGCTTCCGAAATATGGAAACCAGCCGGGCCCCCGTTGGATATCCGGAAGTGATGCTCATGATCCATATAAAGGAGCTGCAGCCGGGACAACGAAAGAGCGGCCCCATAACGGGATCCAGGAGAACGGACAGAAAATCCACCACTCCCAGTCCTGCCATGATTTCCGATGCAATAAAGAAGGGAAGAAGGGCCGGAAATACCGAATGCAGGAAAACATCCAGCCCGGACAGGGCTGCTTTGTATGCCTCTTTTGGGAATGCCAGAATGGATAACAAAAGGAGAAAGGCAGTCAGACCGGGAAGAGCAGCACGCCAGCCCCTGGATTTCTGATGATTCATATAAATGCCTCCTGACGAAGATCAGATTTCTGTTTTTAATCCGTGAGTTTATCCAATAATATATGTATTGAATAAGGAGGAATTCTATGAACCGAAAGCCGAAAATCGGTCTTGCACTGGGAGGCGGCGCCTCCAGAGGCTTTGCCCACATTGGTGTGATTCAGGTGCTGGAGGACATTGGAATAAAGCCGGATTACATAGCCGGGAGCAGCATTGGATCCATTATCGGTGCCCTGTATGCCGCCGGAGCAACTCCGTATATGATTGAAGGGATTGCCAACAATATCAATGCAAAGCTTTGCTATGACGTTGGCTTTTCCAGAAAGGGCCTGATACGGGGAAAACGGCTGGAAGAGCTGATTCAGCTCCTTACCCGGGACATGGATTTCAAGGATCTGTCCATTCCCCTGGCAGTGACTGCTGTGGATCTGATCACAAATGAACGGGTAGTGATCAACGAAGGAAAAGTATATAAGGGAGTGCGTGCGAGTATTTCCATCCCGGGGATTTTTCATCCGGTGCAGGACGGCGACAGGGTTTTGATTGACGGCGGTATTCTGGAGCGTGTCCCAGTGCGGGTTGTACGTGAAATGGGGGCAGATATTGTAATAGGAGTGGATGTGGCATTTCATGGAAAGCATCGTCCTCCGGAAAACTTTGTGGAGACCATTCTTCAGACCATTGAGGTAATGGATCTGGAGATTTTGAAACATACCAACCCTACGGACGATTTCATGATCCGTCCGGAGGTGTATCTCCCCAATCCCATGTCTCTGGAGAATGTGGATGTCGCAGTGGAAGCCGGCAAAAAGGCAGCGCTGGAATCCATTGATCCGTTGAAGGACCTGATGCGGAAACCGAATCCGGAGCAGGAACCGGAAAAATAAAGGAAAGCTCTTGCCTGGCAGAATGGAAATTACGGAATGGGCAGAATCCTGTGGGTATAATCCCTGTCCCCTTTGCGTCCGTTTGGGTTTTTCATTCCCAGACTGTAAAGATCCCCGGCCAGCCGGTCAAATGCAAACATTTCCTGTACGGGCTTTTCCTCCCGGGCAATATGGGCGGCTTTCGTGATAATGGGGACACGGGCTGTTTTCTTCAGCTGCTTCAGAAGGGGCGCAGCATGTTCGGAGAATGCGAGGATGCGCAGGTATTTCGGGCCCGTGTCGTCATTCAGCGTGCGGAAGGTTTCCGTGGTCAGATCAAGCAGACCATGGACCAATATCCTCTGCAGTCTGGTTTGCGTATATCGCCTGGTTTTCAGGGAGGAAATCAGCTCTTCCAGGCTGGACGCATTTTGAGCGGATTTTCGGATCCGATTTTCCAAACCTTCGCTGACATCCATCCAGGATTTTATTTCTGCTGTGGTACTGCGTCTCAGGATTCCCAGGAACAGATTCTCCAGGGATTCCGTGCGGACGGGTCCCATTCCGTCCGCAAAGGCATCGGATAATATCTGAAGGACAGCCTGGGGCACGGCATTCTGCACTTTGCTGTCCAGTCCGTGCTGAAGGATCTCCTTCCGGATGGAGGCGGCGCTTGTGATTCCTTTTTTGATCCGTTGGGAGCCGTAGGAGGAACGAATGCGATGAACGGTTACCGGGACAATCGGACTTCCGGTACGCTTCAGTGCTTTCAGATATTCCACTGCCAGAATGGAGTTGCTGTCGGACAGGATACTTTTGATGATCCCGGCGGATTCTTCCGAAGAAGGGGCCAGATAATGAAGAACCGCCTGATATCTTGCAGCAGGAAAGGATAATCCTTGCTGCAAGAAGGATTTCAGGCTGTTCCGATAAATTTCGTTTTCCGGAACAAATAGTTCTGCGATGGCCCTCAGCTGGTCCAGGTCATCGATTTCACTTCCGAAGCTGAGATAGTCGGTCAGCCCGGTATGATTGAGAGTCTGAACGGCTCCATAGGCAAAGAGTTCAGCAGTTTGAACCGCATAGACGACCGGAAGCTCCAGCACCAGATCGGCTCCGCAGTGAACAGCGGCTTCCGCCCGTATCCATTTATCGGTAATGGCAGCTTCGCCGCGCTGCGTAAAATTGCCGGACTGGACGATGACGACAAAATCCGGCCGTACCAATTCCTTTGATTTCATTAAGTGATAAAGATGTCCGTAATGAAAAGGATTGTATTCTGCTATGATTCCGAGAACTCTCATTGTTTGCCCCCTTATGGATAGCAGTCCGCCCTGTTGGAATAATATTTAGCGGCGGGGAAGATCTTTCTGAAAAATCTTCCTGTTGCAATTATATAGAAATTCCACTGGCAGGGCAAGACAAAAGGGGTTCTGTAATAAATAATATGGAGGAATTTTGATTTTTATGTAGAATAATTATCTGGTTGACTATTTTTAATATGATCCTATTCATTTGTAATGGACAGGGAAAGGAGTCGGATAAATGTCTGTATTGCAGCAGATACGCGAAAGAGCATCCAAATTGGGTAAGACAATCGTATTGCCGGAAGGAGAGGAGCAGCGGGTGATTGAAGCCGCTTCCATCCTTACCAGGGAGGGCATTGCAAAGGTGATTCTTCTTGGTGATCCGGAAACCATTTCCGGAAAGGCAAAAGGAGCGGATCTGACCAACGTTACGATTCTGGATTATCTGCATTCGGAGAAAATGGAGTCCTATGTAAATAAATTTACGGAACTTCGGAAGAAGAAGGGGATGACCCCTGAAAAGGCTGCCGGGATCATGAAAGATCCGCTTTATTTCGGGGCTATGATGGTTAAAATGGGGGATGCGGACGGTATGACAGCCGGTTCGGTTCATGCTACCGGAGATGTCCTTCGTCCCGCATTTCAGATTATCAAGACGGCTCCCGGGATATCGGTGGTATCCAGCTGCTTTGTCATGGAACTGCCGGATTCCCGATATGGAGATGACGGGGTTCTTGTTTTCGGAGACTGCGGCGTCAATCCGGATCCCACTGCAGAGCAGCTTGCGGATATTGCCATATCCACCGCCAGGACGGCAAAAACCATTGTGGGCATGGAGCCGGTTACCGCACTGTTATCCTTTTCCAGCAAGGGCAGCGCATCCCATGATCGGGTGGATAAGGTAAGGGAAGCTGCCGGACTGGCTCAGAAGTCGGCTCCGGACTATCTGTTTGACGGGGAGCTGCAGGCCGATGCCGCTTTGGTCGAAGAGGTGGCAATGAGCAAGGCTCCCGGCAGCAAAGTGGCAGGAAAAGCCAATGTATTGGTATTCCCGGATCTGGACTCCGGCAATATCGGATACAAGCTGGTGCAGCGTCTGGCAAATGCGCAGGCGGTCGGACCGATCTGCCAGGGACTGGCGAAGCCGGTCAATGATTTGTCCCGCGGATGCAATGCCCGCGATATTGTGAATGTCGTTGCCATTACCGCCATCCAGGCAGGATTAGAATAAGGAGTGTTTGAGGAAATGAAAATATTGGTAATTAACGCAGGGAGTTCTTCCGTGAAATACCAGCTGATTGACATGGAGGATGAGAGCGTTCTGGCCAAAGGCAATGCAGAGCGCATCGGACTGGAAGGATCCTGCCTGCAGCATACCCCGGCCGGGAAGGAAACGGTAAACATAACTGCGGAATTCAAAAACCATGAAGATGCCATCAAAAAGATCATTGAAGCCCTGGTTTCTCCGGAGTATGGGGTCATAAAGGATATGAGCGGGATTGATGCAGTGGGACATCGCATTCTGCACGGCGGCACAAAGTTGATTCAGCCTGTTCTGATTAATGATCAGGTCGTGGAAACCATACGGGAAAACATCGATCTGGCTCCCTTGCAGAATCCGGCCAATATCATGGGAATCGAAGCATGCCGCAGAGTGATGCCGGACACCCCCATGGTCGCCATTTTTGATACGGCATTCCATCAGACCATGCCGCCGAAGGCATTTTTGTATGGCCTTCCCTATGAACAATATGAAAAATACCAGATCCGGAAATATGGCTTTCATGGAACATCGCATAAGTATGTGGCGCGGCGTACCGCTCAGTTCCTGCATAGGCCGCTGGAGTCCCTGAAGATGATCACCTGCCATCTGGGCAATGGATCCAGTATCGCAGCGATCCGTTATGGGAAGTCTGTGGATACCAGTATGGGCTTTACTCCCCTGGCCGGTGTTCCCATGGGTACCCGTTCCGGCAGTATTGATCCGGCCATAATCAACTATATGATAAAAAAGGAAAATATGACCGAAGATCAGGTTTACAATCTCCTGCACAGGAAATCCGGCATGCTTGGAATTTCCGGCATCAGCAGTGATTTCCGTGATCTGGAGGCTGCTGCGAAGAAAGGCGTGGAAAGGGCTCAGCTGGCATTGGATGTTTTCAGCTATCAGGTAAAGAAATATATCGGTGCCTATGCAGCGGTTCTGGACGGGGTGGACTGTATTGTATTTACAGCCGGCGTTGGTGAAAATACGGCTTGTGTCCGGGAAGCTGCCTGTCAGGGCCTGGATTACCTGGGCGTAAGGATTGATCCGGACAGGAATCAGAATATAGTGAGCTGGAAGACAAAAGAAGGCGTCATTTCCACTGTGGATTCCAGGGTTCAGGTATTGGTTATACCGACCAACGAGGAATTGATGATTGCCCGGGAAACAATGGAGTTGGTACATTCCGGGTCCTGATTCTGTTTTCCCTTTGCCTCCAACCCATTTTCACTACTTGACAAACCGGCGGAGGATTCATATAATTTATAAGTCAAAGGTTGTGAGATGAAGATGAAGCCTCTGAAGATCGACATAACGAATATCCGAAGGGAAATTGCTGCAGAACAGAATTTTGACCGGAAGTGGATTCCCGGGGATATGACCTGGCAGGGAGAGCCTTTGCAGTTCCGGGATCCTTTGCATGTGAAAGGCAGGATTTTCAACGGAGGGGATATACTGTTGCTGACTGCAGATGTGAAGGGCAATATCATCCTGCAATGTGGAGCCTGTCTGGAGAGTTATGTACAGGATTTTGACTTTCCCGTTGAGGCAAGGCTGAAAAGTGCTCCGGATAAGGAAAACCCGGATTATTTTGTGTATAAAGGGAACGAAGTGGACCTTTCTGAAATCGTCCTGGAGTTTCTTTTATCGGAGCTTCCCATCCGAAGACGATGCCGGGAGGATTGCAAGGGCCTGTGTCCGGTATGCGGGGCCAATCGGAACGATGGGGAATGCTCCTGCATCGGCAGAGGGAAAAAGGATCCGGGACTTACGGTTGATGAACGGCTCAAGCCTCTCCGGGATTACCTTTCCAACAAATAAGGAGGTGTGGAAATGGCAGTGCCAAAAAAGAAAACGTCCAAGGCAAGACGGGATAAAAGAAGAGCCCACTGGAAGCTCAGTGCACCGGAAATTGTGACCTGCCCCCAATGCGGGGAACCCAAATTGTCGCATCGTATTTGCAAACATTGTGGTTATTATGATGAAAAGCAGGTTATCAAAGAAGCAGAATGAAAAGAAGACTGTCCGATAAGGGCAGTTTTTTTTCAATATATAAAATGATTTCGTATTGCAAAATAAGGCAATATACTTTATACTGGTCTTAATACCTGGTGCTAATACGAGCTCCTAAGTATTCTGTTTGTTGGGGTGAGTCGTTTGAGCAAGTATACGCCACTGAAGAAAGAAAGACAACAGGGATTGCTTGATACTTTGAAGAAAGATCCTTTTATTACGGATGAAGAACTCAGTGAGACATTTCACGTCAGTATCCAGACCATCCGGCTGGATCGACTGGAATTGGGTATTCCGGAGCTGAGAGAACGGATTCGTCATGTTGCTTCCGAAAATCAGAAAAAGCTCCGAACCATGGATGCTGCAGAGGTTATCGGCGACATTGTGGATCTGGATCTGGGGGTTCGGGGAATTTCCATTCTGCAGACGACAGAGGAAATGGTATTTGAACGAACGCAGATTGTTCGCGGTCATTATATATTTGCTCAGGCCGAGTCCCTGGCCATAGCTGTCATTGATGCAAAGGTTGCCCTGACGGGAGTCGCCAATGTAAAATACAAGATACCGATTTTCGCAGGGGATAAACTGGTGGCGAAGGCGCAGGTCGTTCGTACCCGGGGCAATAAATATTTTGTATGGGTCTTTATCAAGGTGGGGCAGGAAGAAGCATTTCGTGGTAAATTTATATTGGTATCCATTGGGGAAGGGAGGAAATCAAATTGAAGATCATTGTGGATGGCATGGGAGGCGATCATGCTCCCCGGGAGATTGTCCGGGGCAGTGTGGAAGCAGTTCTGGAATATAACATTGACATCACCCTGATTGGGGACCGACAATGTCTGGAAGCAGAGCTCCGGAAGCAGAACGCTCCAATGGAACGTTTTCAGCTGATTTCAGCTTCTCAGGTCATTACCATGGAGGACAGTCCGGTTGCAGCCATCCGGAAAAAGCCCGATTCCTCCATAGTGAAAGGATTGGAGCTTGTCCGGGAGAGCCCGGACAGTGTCCTGATTTCCGCCGGCGGCACAGGAGCACTGCTGGCAGGCGGTATGCTGAAGGTCGGAAGGATCCGGGGAATTGACCGTCCTGCGCTGGCATCCATCCTGCCAAATCAGAAAGGCGGAACCCTGCTTCTGGATATGGGTGCCAATACGGAGTGCAAACCGGAGAATCTGGCACAGTTCGCCGCGATGGGTGCAATTTACATGGAAAGAGTTCTGGGCAGACCCCATCCTACTGTAGGACTGTTGAATGTCGGTACGGAAAAGACAAAGGGCAGCGGTCTTTATCGATCCGCCTATCAACTATTGGAGGAAAGGAAGGGAGTCCGTTTTCAGGGAAACGTGGAAGCCAGGGAAATACCGGGCGGCACAGTGGACGTTCTGGTATGCGACGGCTTTACCGGGAATGTCATTCTGAAATATACGGAAGGTTTGGCTTCCAGCTTTTTTGAAATGATGAAGGAAGAACTGGAACAGGCTCCGGAAAGCGAACGATCCGGAAGTTCCTTCCTGAAGTCCGGCCTGACCGGATTCCGGAAGAGAATGGATTACAGTGAAGTCGGAGGCGCTCCGTTGCTTGGAATCCAGGGCGGTATTATTAAGGCTCATGGCAGCTCAAATGCGACAGCTGTCAAAAATGCAATTTACCAGGGCATATTATATCTGAAAAATGGTGTATTGGAAAGGATACAGGATGCGGTATCCGATCAGGAGGGGAAGAGATGACAGAAACACTGTTTCCTGCAGGCATAGTTGGAACCGGTTCCTATGTGCCCGACAGGATTATGACAAATCAGGATTTGGAAAAATTAGTGGATACCAGTGATGAATGGATTGTCACCCGCACCGGGATCCGGGAAAGAAGAATTGCAGCGAAGGAGCAGGCGACCTCAGATTTGGGCACCATTGCAGCCAGACGGGCTTTGGAGGATGCCGGGATGCAGGCCGGGGATGTGGATCTGATCCTTGTCGCCACGGCGACCCCGGATATGAATTTTCCCTCCACGGCCTGCCTGATCCAGAACAATCTGAAAGCCGTTCATGCGGCGGCCTTTGATGTGGAAGCGGCGTGTTCCGGTTTCCTG
Source organism: Bacillota bacterium (assembly GCA_036732425.1). Lineage (GTDB taxonomy): Bacteria > Bacillota > Clostridia > Caldicoprobacterales > DTU083 > UBA4874. The sequence continues at coordinate 3,175 of DAINCI010000046.1, read as the reverse complement.
TATTCCCTTTCCATTGCAGCCCAGTTCATTGCAACCGGATTTTACCGGAATGTTCTTGTGATCGGTGCGGAATGCCTGAGCCGATTTACCAACTGGAAGGATCGCAATACCTGTGTTCTGTTCGGTGACGGAGCAGGTGCGGCGGTGGTCCGCCGTGTGGAGCAGGGCTATGGGATACTGTCTGGCACCATGGGAGCGGACGGCAGCGGCGGTGATCTGCTGAAGCTGCAGGCAGGTGGTTCCAGGCTTCCCGCTTCACAGGAAACGGTAAGGAATCATCTTCACTATGTGCATATGGAAGGAAGTGAGGTGTTCAAGTTTGCCGTTCGGATTATGGTATCTGCAGCGAAAGAGGCAATGGACCTTGCCGGCATCACCACGGAGGATCTGGACTATCTGATTCCTCATCAGGCCAACATCCGTATTATCAGATCGGCTGCAAAACATTTGAAAATCAGTGCGGACAGGGTGTGGATCAATCTGGACCGATATGGCAACATGTCGGCAGCTTCCATACCGGTCGCATTGGATGAAGCGGCCCGTTCCGGAAAAATCAGGAAAGGGAACATTCTCTGCATGGTAGGGTTCGGAGGCGGACTGACATGGGCGTCCTCCATAATGAAATGGGCTAAATAAGGAATACGGGGAGGCAATTCGATGAAAACGGCGTTTCTTTTCCCTGGTCAGGGAGCTCAGTACATCGGTATGGGCAGGGAGTTATTCGAACATTTTGATATTGTCCGGAAAACATTTGATCAGGCCGATAAGATATTGAATGAAAATTTTGTAAATCTTATCTTCCACGGTACCGAAGAGGATATCCGGAAAACAGAGAATACGCAGCCTGGCATTCTCATGGTAAGCACCGCAATATCTGAGCTGCTCAGGAGCAGGGGGATTGTTCCGGCCATGACCGCAGGACTGAGTCTGGGTGAATACAGTGCGCTTGTTGCGGCCGGAGCCATATCCTATGAGGATGCTCTGCCGTTGGTCCGGAAAAGAGGGCAGCTCATGAACGAAGCGGTGCCGGCAGGAAAGGGTGCCATGGCTGCCGTGATTGCATTGGATGCTGATAAATTGACGGCATGCTGTGAGCAGGCAGCTGCATTTGGGACAGTCGGGATAGCCAATTACAACTGTCCGGGCCAACTGGTTCTGACCGGTGAGGTTGCCGCAGTTCAAAAGGCGTCTGCGCTTGCAAAGGAAGCCGGCGCAAAAATGGTTGTGCCTCTCCAGGTGAGCGGACCATTCCATTCGCCCCTGCTTGAGCCTGCAGGAAAGGCATTGGCAGTGGAGCTGGACCGGATTGCAATAAAGGATCCGGAGATTCCGGTCATAACCAATGTGGAAGCGTCGCCTGTTTCAGCTGCGGCCGATGTGAAACGGCTGCTGATTCAGCAGGTCAGTCATCCGGTTCGCTGGGAAGACTCCATACGGTACATGCTTTCCTGTGGGGTGGATATCTTCCTTGAGTTAGGCCCCGGGAAGACCCTGACCGGATTTATGAAACGAATCGACCGGTCTTCTGCATCTTACCATATAGAGGATGAGGCAACACTGAAAAAGGCGCTGGCAGGATTGGAGGAGAAAAAATGAATCTGACTGGGAAAGTGGCTTTGGTGACGGGCGCTTCCCGTGGTATCGGAAAGGCCTGCGCCATTCATCTCGCGGATTTGGGAGCAAGGGTTGTTGTGAATTACGCGCACAACCCTGCGAAAGCGGAACAGGTGGTTGCCCGGATTCAGGAGAAAGGCGGGGAAGCGACTGCCATTCCGGCAGATGTTTCCAGTCAAGAAGATGTGGAGGCCATGATAAAAAAGACAGTGGACATTTATGGCAGCCTGGACATTCTGGTCAACAATGCAGGAATCAACCGGGACAGGCTTCTGCTGCGCATGAAGGAAGAGGACTGGGATTCGGCCATCAACACCAACCTGAAGGGGGTGTTTCTGGTAACAAAAGCTGCTGCAAGGTATATGATGAAACAGCGGGAGGGCAGGATCATCAATATCTCTTCGGTGATCGGAATAGCAGGAAACGCCGGGCAGGCGAATTACGCTGCGTCCAAGGCGGGAGTGATCGGGTTTTCCAGGTCCGTCGCCAGGGAGCTTGCTTCCAGGAATATTCTGGTTAATGTGATAGCCCCCGGGTTTATCGATACCGATATGACAGAAGCATTGAACGACCAGGCAAAAGAAGGCATTCTGTCGAGGATACCGCTCAAACGTTATGGAAAGCCGGAGGATGTTGCGTATCTGGCTGGATTTCTGGCTTCTGAGGAAAGCAGTTATCTGACCGGCCAGGTAATTCATGTTGACGGCGGAATGATTATGTAATATTATGTAAAGGTACTACATATTATTATTGTTTGTACAAATTCTATTGCAGGAGGTGAAAGGGATGTTTGAAAAAATACGGGATATTATTGCGGAACAGTTGGGCGTGGAATCGGATGATGTAAAAATGGACTCATCTTTTGTGGATGATTTAGGCGCCGATTCGCTGGATATCGTCGAACTGATCATGGCTTTGGAAGAGGAATTCAATATGGAAATTCCGGATGAAGAAGCGGAGAAGATTGCAACCGTAGGCGATGTTGTTGATTACATCAAGAAGAATTCCTGATTGTTTTCTGGATCGGATTCCCGGAAATGGGAATCCGATCTTTCAAGAATGATTTGTTTTTATTATAAAGTCGATGCAACACAGCTTGTAAACCTGTAGATTGCAAAGACATTTTTTATCATACAAGCACTGGATGCTTTTCCAACCAGGCAGGAGGTTTTTAAATGAGGAAAAGGGTCGTTATAACCGGAATGGGTGCCATCACCCCCCTTGGGAATGATGTGGATTCTTTCTGGAAGAATCTTTGTGATGGCAAATCCGGGATTGATCGAATCACACGCTTTGATCCGGAGAAATTTGACACACGGATTGCAGCGGAAGTAAAGGATTTTGATCCTCAGGATTATGTGGACAAAAAAGAGGCAAAGCGGATGGACCGCTATACCCAGTTTGCCATGGCTGCTGCCAAAATGGCAGTGGAACAGGCGGATCTTGATTGGAGCAGGGAGAATTCACAGCGCTTCGGCGTTCTGCTTGGCACCGGCGTCGGTGGCTTGGAAACAATGGAGAAGCAGGCTGTGATCCTGCATACAAAAGGGCCCAGACGGGT
>DAINCI010000045.1:0-13627 GCA_036732425.1 Bacillota bacterium | reverse complement strand
ATTTGTATTTTCTTGTCCTTTTTTATAGAGTATGTTAAACTGATAAAGTATAGGAATATACTTTATCATAAGCTATTTTATTTGAAAGGCAGGAACAAACATGAAAAGAAACATATCGCTGCTATGTATTCTGATGATACTGGCCATACCAGTTGCAGCAGGAGCCATGCCATCTTCCCTGTCCAGGGAATCCTCCTCCGTCGTACTGCATAAAAATGAAAGCGTACAGGTGGTTTCCTATAAAGCTTATCTGAAAGTAGATTCCGACGTTACAAAAACCAATGCCGCTCTGGTTCTTCTGAACACAAGCCCGGATACGGAAGCAAAATTTACCATGGGCATGCCTTCTTCCATAGATCAGGGTACCACAAAGCTATCCGATCTGGAGGTCTCCATGGACGGAGAGTATCCAAAAATCGTCCGGCGAAAAGATCGTACCAAATCAGAAGAGGCTTTTGCACGGGACATTCCGGACCATTGGTACACATGGAAGATCACTTTGTCTCCAAACGAACACAGAGTGATCAATCTATCCTGGTCCACGGAGAATCAAAAAGAGGAAAATGGCACCACAAGCATAGGCATCCCGCTGGAGTATCTGAAATCCTGGAACGGCACAGCTCAAAATGTTGAGATCGTCATAAATATGGAGAATCAGGATATGCAGGCTCCCTGTGCCTTTGCTCCCAATCCCCTCCCTCAGGAATATGACGGACGAGGTCGTTTGACCTGGCGATATCGGAATTCTGAAGTCCCGGAGTCGATTCACTTCACCTTCCGCTCTGTGGAGCAGGCGGCAGCAGAATACATTCTGACACAGGGTTCCGGTGATTCCGCCATCCAATCCATCGGAAAGACCTTTCTCAACCAGTCCTATGATGAAACCATCCACAGCATTGATGAATATCTGAACGCGCAGGGAGATGCGCCTTTAAAAAATGAGCTTCTTTTTTTAAAGGCACTTTCCTGTCAGGGATTGTATCAGGAAGACCAAATGTCTGCAATCTATGACCAATTGAAGAAACAGCCTCTTTTCGGGGAAATGGAAAGTACCATGAAGAGCCGGATGATATTTGATCAGTATCATTATAAAAAAGATTCCCCGGCGGACAATACGGAGCTCTCCAAATACCTGAACCAATCCAAAAATCTTGTTGCGGACAATGAACTGTTCCAGGACTGGATAAAGGAAGAGCTTTCCACCCTGTCCTACTCTGCCGTGAAACCAAAACCCTCCGCAAAGGCGGCCCCGCCAAAAACAGAACCGGCATCCGCCGACAGGAACGAGGAAACGCTGATAAAGTCCGTATCCGTGGGTGGAATGGACATTCCGGTGGAATTGATCTTCCTGGCAGTCTTGCTGATCCTTCTCCTTTTGATTATTCATATCATAAGGAAGAAGAGGCGAAGGAGAAAAGACTATATCTTCCGATAAATTCAACAGATCAGGGCATAAAAAGTTTTCGCTTTAAAAGAATACCATTTTGTCCGGATGAACAAAGACGATACGGAGAGGAATTGGCTCCGTCTCAGCAGATGCCGATGTCCATTCGGTGCTGGAAGATATCTTACGAGGAGGCTCTATGGATAGCATCATTACATTTATCAATCACTACACAACAGGAATTGTCTTCGGCATAGCCATTTTATCCTTGATTTCCTTTTTCATTGCTCTGGCCAACTATTTCCGAACCAGCAAAATACTTCGAAAATATAAACGGCTCATGAGGGGCAGCGACAATAAGAATCTGGAAGCAATGCTGAATCAGCACATGGATAAGCTGGAAAACCGGTTTTCAGGCATCCGGGATCTGGAACTTTCCATCCCCACCATGAACAGCAGAATGAGCCAGTGCCTGCAGCGGGTTGGCATCGTTCGCTACAACGCCTTTGAACAAATGGGCGGAAATCAAAGCTTTTCTGCAGCGCTTCTGGATGAGAAGGGAAACGGCATCGTACTGACAGGCCTTTACAGCAGAAACTCCTCGGCTATATTTGCCAAGCCAATCCAGAATGGACTATCCACCTATGACCTTTCCAATGAAGAAAAAGAAGCTATTGACAAAGCTTTTCAATCGTCTGCTGCATAAATGCATAAAAGGAACACCTTTCCGCAACAATAATAAAATAAACAACGGAGGTGTTTTTTTATGCAAACCATCGCTTTGGAGCGGGGATTGGGAGAACTGAAAACCATACTGGAACAGCATGGATATCATACCGTATACGAAGATGAGGGCAGCAGCACCGCAGCCTGCTATATCTATCGGGAGCAAAATCCCCTGAGTCAAAAAACCTTTTCCTCCTTCCGAAACATCGAAGGGCTTTCCGGTACAGCTTTTTCTGGTTCCAATATTCTGATGATTCCCGCAGAAAATAAAACACCGGAGGAAATCATAGCCATGATTGAAAACAGGGTATACAGTCCGCTGTTTCCTCCCGGCTATTTTTGATCCTGCTTTTCAGAAATCCCATGGTCCGATATCCTATTTGGCAAAAAAGAATGTCCGTCTTCCTTATCATCTATATATTTCCATATATTAAAATGTATCCCATTGCTTATGGTATCCGCCATCCGCATGACCAGATTCAACCGGGTATTTTGCAGGGTCAGATATTCCATAAAACCACTCATGTTGACAACCCCTGTGATATGCATATTTCCGATCTCCGGCAGATCCTTACTGACTCCCGCTCCGGGACGCAGCGGACCCTTGCCTATGGTGATCTGACCGATGCGTTCCGGTTTTCCCAGGCAGGCATCAATCCCAATCAAAAAAGGATGTTTATGCTTCTGCTCAATGCCATGGATCTCTTCCTCCAGATTTTTTGCATGAACAGGGTGATCCAGGGTTCCATATACCGATACCATGCTGTATTGAATCAGCTGAAGTTTATGCCCTACCAAAGGTCCCAGACAATCTCCGGTGGAACGATCCGTTCCGATACAGACGATTACGATGTCTCCAAACTTCCTTGAATAGCAACTCCGGAAGATTTTTTCAAACCCTCTGCTGAATCGGGTTAATGCATGGGGATCTCTTACATCGACTGATATTTCATTATGAACATTCTCCATACAAACCTCCCATTGATTTAATGGACGGACTTTCGTTTATTCTGTCCTTTCCCTTCTGTAATCATGTAACCACTTGGTCTCTTTCTTCATTCATCCTATCTTATGTTTAAAAATCGTCCACTTATGCCGGTTTCATGGGATGTCTCCCTATTTTCTTTGAATACCGGACTTCTGTTATTTGTATGAAATGCAGGATTTTGTTGATTTATCACGAATAATATTTAAAGTGATACGAAAGGAGAAGTAGAATGCACCGAAGATGGAAAGTCCTCCTGATTTTTTTGATCGTGGCAGTCCTTGTCACATCTTATTTTTATATGCCCCATATTCGTCAGATGATACACCCCGATTTGATCCCTGCTTCTTACGGGAAGCCGATTTCCTTTTCCCAGGAGGAATCCCTGCATTTTTATAAGGACGGCATGGTTCTCTGTGGTTCTCCTTCCCGCTTTTACAGTTGGGACGGCGCGGAACAGGAACCTCCCTTTGAACAGGAGGAACTCTCTGCGGAAGGTGAGAAAATTTCCATTGTTGCCCATTCAAAGCATTATATTGTTACGGCAGGGAATCGAATCTATAATACGCAGACGGTACCTTTTACCAAAGTTTATGAAAATAATGCGCTTTCTATTTGGGATATCCAAGAGTGTGATGATTTTCTCCTGCTTCTGGTGAAAAACAAGGAATCCATCGTAGAGCCTCTGATTTTAGCAGGAGGAGAGGATTCATTGCTTCCCCTGGATGGTATGGGGAATGCAAAATATCTTTCTGCTGACAGCCCAACAGGTGGCGACACGAAAGATCTTTCTTTGTTGACCATGAGTATGGATACCCCGGTGCCCTTCTCCCGAATTTTTCATTTTGTAAACCGGAATGAACTGTTCGGCGTTCTTTCTCTGGAAGACCAGTTTATATATAATATGTACCGGCTCAGAGATACGATTGTCCTGATGGGAAACAGGTATATATTATGTTACAATGTAAATGGAAAGCAGAAGTGGACCATAAAAAATAATTTCGATGGAAAATTTGACGTTATCCACGGAAAGGATGGTTTGTTGTTATATTTCCCAAATAGACCGGATATTGAAAAGGAAAAAGGGAATTGTCTGATGGTGAATAACACCGGAGAATATTCCGTTAAGAAGTTTCCAAAATATTTAACCAACTTACAGCCTTATCAGAATGGCTATCTTGGATTGGAGTATGGAAAGACAGTGGTGTTCCTGAGCAAAAGGGGAGAAATCCTTAAAAAACAAAATTTGAAGGAGCCGGTGAATGCCATTGAAATCAATCCTTACCGGTCGGAACGTCTGTATGTCCGCACAAAAAGCAATACCTTACAGATGTATACACCTAAAAAACAGGAGGAAAACAAAAAATGAATATCCTGGATATTGCAATACTCTTTATTATGGCTATCTGTATGATGAACGGCGCATACAATGGATTTATCCTGTCTGCGCTGCATGCAGCATCTTTCTTTTTGTCCTGGATGATTGCCGCGATTTTTTATCCCATGCTGTCTAAGTTCATTGTCAGCCGATTTCCAAAGCTCCTGAGCACCACTGCATTTTATGTGGACGGCTCTTCCAGGATTGGAAATGTGGAAAAGAAGATGGAAAAGATCGGTTCTTTCTCAAAAGATCAGCTTTCCCGTGTGATGGAGAAAACCGATTTGCCCAATCCCTTTTTCAGAATTTTGAAATCCGATGTTTTTAAATCAGCAAACGGGGCAAAATACCTTGGGGAATTTTTTGATACGACTATGGCGACCATTGTGATTCATATTATCAGTTTTCTTTTGTTGTTTCTGATAACAAAACTGATTTTAAACATTGTAATCGATGCGTTTAAAACGATAAGAAATCTGCCTGTCCTCAAACAGCTTGATGGTATAGCTGGCATGGGCTTTGGTCTGATCCGTGGGATTTTTGTAATCTATATGCTCTTTGCCCTTATTCCTATTCTGATGACCATTGCTCCTGCTGATGCTATCAACGAATTTTTGGATGGATCCCTGCTTGCAAACTTTTTTTATAATACCAATATTTTCACAAACCTGATCCATGGCAGCCTATAAAAAAGTCGGAATGTTTCACGTGAAACAATTGCTATTCAAAATATACTGCAGAATAGTTTAATGTTTCACGTGAAACATTTTTTTGCTTTTACTGCTGATAGGATACTCTGTTGATAATCCGCTCCAGATCCTCATTGCTGTAATATTCAATTTCTATAATTCCTTTCTTTGCACCGGGCCGGATCTGTACTTTGGTGCCAAGAGATTCTTCCAATCCGTTTTCAATCTCCATGATATAGCTTGGCTTCTCCTTCCCATTCTTTCTTGTTTTCTTCTGCTTATTTATATTTTGAATGATTTTTTCGGTATCCCTTACATTTAAGTCTTTCTCTATAATCATCCTCGCAACTTCTTCACGCAGTTTTTTGTCTTCAACGGAAAGCAATGCCCTCGCATGGCCGGTTGTAATCCGCTTTTCAGATAGATATTTCTGTATTCTGTCGGAAAGATGCAGCAGCCGCAATGCATTTGCAACAGCAGGCCGGCTTCTTCCAAGGCGCTTCGCAGCTTCTTCCTGGGTAAGATTCATTCGATCCATCAGCTGCTGAATCCCCTGTGCCTCTTCGATTGGGTTGAGATCCTCTCTCTGTAAATTCTCAATCAGACCAATTTCAATGATTTCTTCCTCCGTCAAATCCATCACCATCGCAGGTATGGTCATTAATTCAGCTTCTCTGGCCGCCCTCCAGCGTCTCTCACCGGCTATGATCTGATATCGGAAGCCGCTTTTTTTCACAATAATGGGCTGCACAACTCCATGGCTTCGGATAGACTCCGCCAGTTCCCGAATCCCTTCTTCATTAAACTGCTTACGCGGCTGATATGGATTGGGATCAATATCGTTAATTCGGATTTCCTGTATTTGATTTTTTTCCGCTTCGCTTAACGCTTCCTCCGTATTTTCTGTTTCTTCCTTATAGCTTTCAAACAGGGCATCCAATCCTCTCCCCAGCCCTTTTTTCATCGCCATATTTCTTCGCCCTCCTCTTCCTCTTCATTCGCAATCATTTCCTTTGCCAGATCTGTATAGGCTTCTGCTCCAATGCATTTTGGATCGTACAGGATCACAGGTACCCCATGGCTTGGTGCTTCTCCCAGCCGCACATTCCGTGGAATAATCGTCGTATAGACTTTATTTCTAAAATGCTTCTTTACTTCATCCACTACCTGAATGGAAAGATTGGTTCTGGCGTCAAACATGGTCAGTACCACTCCCTCAATTTCCAGATTCGGATTCAGATTCTTTTTTACCAGTTCATAGGTGCTCATTAACTGCGTCAATCCTTCCAGGGCATAGTATTCGCATTGTATGGGCACCAGCAGTTTATCCGCAGCAGTAAGGGCGTTTATGGTAATCAGGCCAAGAGAGGGCGGACAGTCAATCAGGATATATTCATAATCCTCCTTAATATCAGCCAATGCTTTTTTCAAGATAGTCTCCCGTGCCATCATTGGCACCAGTTCAATCTCGGCTCCAGCCAGTTGGATCTTTGATACAATGATATCCAGGTTTTTAACAGAAGTATGTAGAATCGTATCCCTGGCTTCCACTCCGTTTACAATAATATCATATATGGAATATCTCGCATGGTTTTTATCTATCCCCAATCCGCTTGTTGTATTTCCCTGTGGATCAATATCAATGGTCAGTACTTTTTTCCCGAGAACTGCCAGACAGGCACTTAAATTTACATTTGTCGTCGTTTTGCCAACCCCGCCTTTCTGATTGGCAACTGCTATTACTCTAGACATGAATCTGCACCTCTTTTTCCATTGTTATCTCTATTATAGATGATTATTATATTTCTGAAAAGAGTGAAGGCATACTTTTTCAAACATTATAATATAAATTAGATATCAAATGAAAAACTCGGGGGTTTTCATGAGAACATTATTGACAACCTTTTGTTTGGTGTTCCTTGCTGAACTGGGGGACAAAACACAAATGGCAACCATGTTGATGGCTGCCAAAACCAAATCCATTTGGATGGTCTTTATTGGTTCTGCTCTTGCTCTCGCCGCATCCTCACTGATTGGAGCAGTTGCAGGGGGACTTCTTACAAAGTTTATACCGCAAAACGTCATCCAAACAGCATCCGGGCTGGCTTTTCTCGTTATTGGTATTTTGCTGATCAGTGGAAAAGTCTGATGAAATCCGAAAGGAGTACCGTTCAGTTTTTTGGAATACTTACGGTGATTTCAATGCGATCTTCTTTTTCAATCTGATGATATTGTACGGACAGTCCATACTTCTCCATTAAACGAATGGCATTGTGAATGGTATTGGTAAAGATCCTCAAATCTTTTTTCCCCGACAAGGACTTCCTGTTTTTCCTGGACTGAATCAACTTGTCTCTTTGATGATCCCGGATTTTTTCAATCGTCTGATCAATTAACCTTTCCGTATCCCGGACATTCAGTTTGTCCTTCACGACCTGCCGGACGGTTTTCAACTGAAGCGGCTCGTCCGGAAGCTTCAGGAGAGCCCTGGCATGGCGCTCTGTCAGATTTTCCTTGATCAATACTTCCTTTACTTCTTCACTTAAGCGCAGGATACGAAGTTTATTCGCTATTGTGGATTGATTCTTTCCCAATTTGGAAGCCAATTCTTCCTGTGTAAAACCATGATCCTGAATGAGGCTTTCGTAGCCTTTTGCTTCCTCAAGATAATGCAGATTCTCTCTCTGCAGGTTCTCAATCATGGCCATAATTGCAGAGTCTTCCTCATAGGTATCGACAAGTATGGAAGGGATATGGGTCAATCCGGCCATTTTCCCTGCACGAAGCCGCCGTTCCCCGGCAATCAGTTCATATCCATCCGGCCCGGTTTTCCTTACAGTAATGGGTTGAATCACTCCATATTCCCGTATGGACTGCGCCAGTTCCTCCAGCCCCTGTGTTGTAAAATTTTTCCTTGGCTGATAGGGATTCGGCTTAATCATATGAATCGGTATGGACTCCACTTCCCTGGAAAACGAATGAACCTCTGCCGGCATAGAATTATCATTTAAAACATGAAACCGTTTCAACATAGCATTCCCTCCAGTTATTATGTATATTCTAGGTAATCATTCATTTTCCTCCTTACTCTGTGATTTATTTTTGTTTCATCGGTTTAGGCTCCATATTCATAGATTACCTCCGCTTTTCTTTATATTACGCCGTTATTCGTGTATTTCTGCCAAATCATTTAAAATTTTTGTGCTTTATCAATAAAATGAGAGATTCCTGTTCTTACAGCGGAGACTTTTTGGGCTTTCCGGCAGAGCGGGGATACTTCAATGGTGTTTTCTCTGTTTTCTTAAGGACAACCAATATATGGGTTTTGTCGGAACCTGCAATCTCCGTTTGTTCCATCTTTTTTACCTGACCACCCAATAACCGGATCGCCTGCTCTGCACCCCGGATCTCTTCCGGGGCAGCAGGACCCTTATGGGCTGCAAAATACCCTCCCACCCGGACAAAGGGAAGGCAATATTCGGCCAATACCCTCATGGGAGCCACAGCCCTGGATACAACAACATCATATTTCTCCCGGTGAAGCCGCATTCTCCCCACATCTTCGGCTCTGGCATGCAAAATACGACATTCATCCAATCCCAGCTGCTTCCGGACTTCCTCCAAAAATAAGGTCTTCTTCCGGACAGCATCCACCATGGTCAGTCGAATGTCCGGTCTCATGATCCGCATCGGGATTCCTGGAAAACCTGCGCCGGATCCTACGTCCAGCACCTGAGCACCTTTCTTTGGATTGCACACCTTCAGCACGGAAACGGAATCCAGAAAATGCTCCGTAATGACTTCCTTTGGAGTGTCTATGGCCGTCAGATTCATTTTTCTGTTCCATTCCAGCAGCAGGGAAAGATACGCTTCAAAACATTTCGCCTGCGTATCCTTCAGATCCAATCCCATTTTTGCACATCCATCCACCAGCAAATTCCTGTTATCCTTCACTGTCTTTCCGCTCCCGTTTTATTTTTTCCAGATAAATCATCAGAACCGAGACATCTGCCGGGGATACCCCTGAAATCCGGGACGCCTGTCCAATATTGACCGGCTGCTGCGCCTGCAGCTTCTGCCTGGCTTCCAGTCGCAGCCCGGGAATCAAACGATAATCCATACGATCCGGGATTCCGTTTCGTTCCATCTTCCGAAACTGTTCCACCTGTCTTTCCTGCTTTTGAATATAGCCCTGGTACTTTACCTGTATCTCAACCTGTTTCCCGACCTCTGCAGGGACTTTTGCGGTCTCCTGTTCCTCCAGACCGGCAATGTCCGAATAATGCAGCTCAGGGCGTTTCAGAAGGTTATAGAGGGGGATGCCGCTTTGTATGGGAGACGATCCCTTTTCCTTCAGCCAATCCTCATTTCTTTCAGACGGAGACAGTACGCTATGTTTCAGTCTTTCCGCCTCCCGGAGGATGGATTCTTCCTTTTTCATGGTCCTTTGATATCTTTGCTCATCCGCCAATCCGATCCGATAGCTTTTTTCCGTCAGCCGAATATCTGCATTGTCCTGCCTCAGAAGCAAACGGTATTCCGCCCGGGATGTCATCATGCGATAGGGCTCTTTTGTCCCTTTCGTTACCAAATCATCCACCAACACCCCGATATAGGCATCCGAACGATCCAGAACCAATGGCTCATCCTCCCTGATATACTGAACGGCATTGATGCCGGCCAGGATTCCCTGCGCCGCCGCTTCTTCGTAACCGGAACTTCCGTTGATCTGACCGGCAAAAAACATTCCTCCGATCTCTCTGGATTCCAGTGTCAGCTTCAGCTGGGTCGGGTCAATGCAGTCATATTCAATGGCATAGGCAGGCCGCATGATTTCCGCATGTTCCATGCCCGGCACGGTATGATAGACAGCTGTCTGCACATCCACCGGCAGGCTGGAGGACATGCCCTGGATATACATCTCATTGGTATGCAGCCCTTCCGGTTCGATAAAAATCTGATGACTTTTCTTATCCCTGAACCGAACGACTTTATCTTCTATGGAAGGACAGTATCTTGGCCCAATCCCTTTGATCTCCCCGGAATACAGGGGAGAACGATGCAGATTCTCCCGTATGATTTCATGAGTACGCTCATTGGTACAGGTCAGCCAGCAGGAAGCCTGATCCCGCATCCTGCAATCATCCAGAAACGAAAAAGGCTCCGCTGTCGGATCTCCTGTCTGCATTTTCATCCTGGTAAAATCCAGGGATCTTCGGTTGACTCTTGCCGGGGTCCCGGTTTTAAATCTCTGTAAGGCAAACCCCATATCCTTCAGGCATTCCGACAGCTGATTGGCGGGAAACAACCCATTTGGCCCGCTTTTTGCCGAAAATTCCCCGATGATGACCCGACTCTTCAAATAGACACCCGATGCAAGTACAACTGCCCGGCAAAGATAGGCTTCTCCAGTGGTCAGCTGAACCCCGGATATCTTTCCGTTCTCCGTCCGGATGGATTCCACTTCTCCCTGATGTATGGTCAGTTTCTCCTGGCACTCCAGAGTCCGTTTCATTTCTTCCTGATAGCGCTTTTTATCCGCCTGTGCCCGCAGGGAATGTACGGCAGGACCTTTCCCGGTATTCAGCATACGGACCTGAATGGCGGTTTTGTCAATATTCCGGCCCATTTCTCCTCCCAGGGCATCCACTTCCCGTACCAGATGACCCTTGGAGGATCCGCCAATGGAAGGGTTACAGGCCATTAAAGCCACAGCATCCAGATTCAGGGCAAGGACCAGGGTTCTCTGTCCCATTCTGGCAGATGCCAGGGCAGCTTCACAGCCGGCATGCCCTGCTCCGATTACAATAATATCATATTTCCCGGCAATAAAATCCATTTCCTTTTCCTACTTTCCAACGCAAAACTCCGAAAATATTTTATCAATTAAATTCTCTGTCACACTTTCTCCCGTAATCTCCCCCAGCGCCTCCAGAACACTCCGGATATCTATGGTCACCATATCCAGAGGAACCGAAGAGTCCAGAGCGGACAACGCTTCCCCCAGATCCCTGTCAGCCCGCAGCAGAACTTCCTTGTGCCGGCTGTTCAGGATGACAGCGGAGTTTTTCGGCCCAAGGCGGCCGGATTCCACCAGATGGACGATATTTTCCTCTGTTTCCGCCAGGCCGGTGCCGTCCGTCATGGAAGTCCGGATGATCCGGCCTCCGGAAACTTTCCGTATCTCGTCCTTCTTTATCACAGATGGAAGATCGGATTTATTCAGCAGAATCAGAACTTTTCGATCCTTCAGCCATTTCAATATCTCAAGGTCTTCCTTTTCCAGAGGCCGTGAGGCATCCAGCAAAAGCAGAATCAGATCCGCTGTCTGTGTCCGTTCCTTTGATTTCTCCACACCGATTTTCTCAATGGCATCCGTGGTTTCCCGGATCCCGGCCGTATCCACGATCTGCACCAGAGCCCCCTGGATATTGATATATTCTTCAATGACATCCCTTGTGGTTCCGGGAACATCGGTCACAATCGCACGATTCTGACGAACCAGGGCGTTCATCAGGGAGGATTTTCCTACATTGGGTTTTCCGATGATCGCAACGCGGATCCCGTCCCGGATCAGCTTTCCCTGATCGGCAGAGGCAAGCAGCTGCCTGCATTGTGACCGGGCATGGTCCAGCTTCCCGCGGACTTCTTCTGTCAGAAGCTCCTCAATGTCCTCCTCCGGATAATCCACAGTGACCTCAATACGAGCCAGCAAATCCAGCAGTTCCTGGCGCAGGGCATGGATTTTTCCGGACAGGGCTCCCTCCATTTGTTCCAGGGAAATTCTCGCCGCCTCATCCGATTTTGCAGAGATCAGCTCCATAACACCTTCTGCCTGGGCAAGGTCGATGCGCCCGTTCAGAAAAGCCCGCTTTGTAAATTCCCCGGGCTGCGCAAGCCGTGCTCCCGCAGACAGGACCAGCCCGATAATTCTCCGTACCGGTATCATTCCCCCGTGACAATGGATTTCCACCACGTCCTCCCGGGTATACGTATGCGGTGCCTTCATATAGACCATCAGAACTTCATCCACTGGATGGTTCTTTTCATCCGCAATATATCCATAGTAAAAATACCTCGGCCGGATATTCTGCAGTTTATTTTTCTTTTTTGTCACAAACAGGTTACGAAGGATCCCCAGCGATTTCGGACCGCTGATCCGGATCACGGCGATACCGCCTTCCCCCGGTGGAGTCGCCAGGGCTGCTATGGTTTTTTCTGATTGCATATACTCTCGATCCCGTCCTTTTCCAACATTATGGATTGCATGCCTTCCCAAAAAAGGAAACCCAGTATTTCTACCGGGCTTTTCCCATTCCGTCGATTCCATTTTGTATGGCATTTACTTCAGGGTAATGACTACCTTACGGTAAGGGTCCTCCCCCTCGCTATGGGTACTGACGTAAGGATCCTTCTGCAGGGTGGAATGAATCACTCTTCTTTCGAAGGGGTTCATCGGCTCCAATACAATTTTCCGTTTTGTTTTCTGTACCTTATGGCTCAGGCGCTTTGCCAGTTTTATCAGCGTCTCCTCGCGTTTTTTACGATAGTTTTCCGTATCAATGGTGACCCGTTTGTATTGATCGGTATTGCGGTTCACAACCAGGCTGGTCAGATACTGTACGGCATCCAGGGTTTCTCCCCGATGTCCGATCAGCACTCCCATTTTTGGCCCGATGACATAAATGGAAATTCGATCCTCCGTTTCCTTAATGTCCAGTTCTGCTTCCAGGTTCATTTTTGCCAGCAGCTCCGTCAGGAATTCCCTGGCAATATCCTTTGGTGTTCGGATGACAGACGCCCGGATTCTGGCATCCTTGTTTCCAAATACACCAAATAAGCCCTTTACCGGCTCTTCCAGAACTTCGATATCCAGCTTGTCCCTCTGTACCGCCAGCTGGATTGCAGCTGCCAGAACGGCATCTTCCACTGTTTTGCCCGTTGTAATCACTGATTTCATTTCTTCCGGTCACCTTCCTTTCCTGCAGACGGAGTTCGTTTCTTCAGTATCAACTGCTGTACAATCTGAAACACATTCGTCGTTACCCAATATATTGCAAACGAAGCCGTATACATCATACAAAACCATACGGACATAATCGGCATAATGGCATTCATCATACCCATCTGCTGGTTTGTATTGCTGCCGGTATTTGGTGGTTGGGTGATCTTCATCTGATAATAGGATGTCACTCCTGCCAATATGGGCAAAATAAACAAGCCGTTGAATCCCTTCCCGAACATCCCAATGGCTTCCCCGGTCAGAGCCTTCAGGGGAGTATCGGGCTGCCAGATGTTTTTGATCCACAGAAAGGCATCGATGGATCCCGCCGCGACTTCCCTGTTTGAGATGGAGTTCAATGCACCGACCATTGCAAAGAACAGGGGAAACTGAAGCAGCATCGGGAGGCATCCGCCCATGGGATTGATCTCATGTTTCTGATACAGCTCCATGGTCTTTTTAT
>DAINCI010000044.1:10320-13956 GCA_036732425.1 Bacillota bacterium | reverse complement strand
GTTCCACCGGATTGGAAAAGGAAGAGGCAAGGACATGCCACATGGGAGCGACACAAGTCCCTTGTTTGTTCCTTTCCTCTTATTTCTCATTGCCCTTTTCTCCTTTCCAAAGTCCAAATGACTATTGATCCGCCGATCTATAGAAAGCAACTTTCTAAATGTAACAAGGACCTCCTTTCCATTATTTCCATGGTTTCGTTTCACAGCATTTATTTACGGCAAACAGACAGCTGACAGAAAACAGCTTGTCATACTGCCATATTCAAATGCTATGCATACGCAAATGACAATATGACAATAGTCCCGCCTTTTACAGCTTTCATTGCACGCTTTTGAATTCAATAAAGATTTCCGGTTTACCATATGTTTCAGCTTTTCTTGATTTTTTGACATGTTTGAAGCATAATAAACAATGAAAGTTTATCATTTAAAGTAAGATGAGTATATGGGGATGGAGCAAGTGTGTTGCTTGCCAGTGTATTAGTCAATGACAAAAATGACAAAAGGAGGTGATACTGTGAGCTATAATATTGGCATTGCTTGACGTCCATCTTTCACCAAATGACCTGAGCGATATGGAACGCAGGGTTATCATGGAGTACCGAAGAAAGCCGGAACTTCAGCATGCAGTCAATATTCTTCTTGGAGTGGAGACAGGCAGGGATCCAAAAGCATAGAAATTTTCAGGTTTTGGATTTTCAGGTTTTGGACACACTTTTCATCAACCGCAGTATGTTATCCATCGTGAAAGCCAGATTTTCCTCACTCTTGCAGCGGCTGGTCTCAAAGGCTTCCGGCATTCGGTTAATCGTAAAGACAGAGGATACTCCCAGGCTATATGCCGCATCAATGCCTTCCTCCGCCCCGCCGACAATCACGGTAACCGGGACATTTTGCTTTTGGGCTCTCCCGGCTACCCCGATCACAACCTTTCCCCGGAGGCTTTGCCCATCCATTTTCCCTTCCCCGGTAAATACCATATCCGCATCTGAAATGACGGAATCGAAATGAACCGTATCCAGGACCGTTTCGATCCCCATCTGTAGCTTCGAACGAAAGAATGCGATCATTCCCGCTCCCATGGCGCCTGCTGCCCCGGCTCCCGGAGTCTCTCCCAAATCCTGATGAAGATCCCTTTTGATCACATCCGCCAGATGCCGAATTCCTTCCTCCAGCTGCGAAACCATTTGGGGGTCCGCACCTTTCTGCGGTCCAAACACATGAGAAGCCCCTGCTGGCCCGTACATCGGATTGTCAATGTCACACATCGTAATGATCTCAATGCCATCCAGAATTCCTGCCCGGCCGGACAGATCAATACGCTCAATCTCCTTCAGGGTTCCGCCAACCGGAACGAATTCCTCATTTTCCGCATTGTAAAACTTCACGCCGACCGCCGCAGCAGCTCCGCAGCCACCATCATTTGTACTGCTGCCGCCAAGCCCGACAATGATCTTTCCGGCCCCTCTTTCTGCCGCATCCAGAATGAGCTGCCCAACTCCATAGGTAGTGGTTTTGCAGGGATCCTTCCGGCCTTCTGCCAGGGGCAGTCCTGCACAGGCAGCCATCTCAACCACCGCTGTCCTGCCATCCGGCAATAGTCCATAAAAGGAATCCAACTCTTCAAAAAAGGGATTCTTTACCGAAACGGAAACCTTTTCTCCGCCCAATGCTTCCAGAAAACAATCGACGCTGCCTTCCCCGCCATCCGCCACAGGGATGGTGACGACTTCACAGTGCGGGAAATGTTCCCTTATTTTATCGCCTAAAATTCTGCATATTCCCACAGAGCTCAATGTCCCCTTAAAAGAATCGGGAATGATGACTGCTTTTCTCATGATCTTCTCCTTTCGTGATTCCACCGTTCCCTTCACAATCAGGAGCCTCGCTTATGACGCGGAAACCAGTGTGTCACGTCTCTGCCTGCAATGGGCTCCTCAATATCTTCCATTCTGGATCACGCCCGGCCGGAATTCTCCAAAATACATACCGGCATGGAAATTCCTTTGATTTCCCGGATGGGGACAATGGTACCGTCTTGTCCGGAGATACGATAAATGATCAGATTATCCGTATCCTGATTGGCACAAAACAAAAGAGAGTCGGTGTGATCCAGCAGGAAATCCCTGGGAGCCTTCCCATGTGTGGAAGTATTGCTGATGTGCGTCAGATTCCCGGTATCCTCGTCGATCCGAAACAGGGAAATGCTGTCTTCTCCCCGATTGGAGGTGTACAGATACCGGCCAGCCCGGTCAATCCGAATGGCAGCTGCCGTGGCATCCGGATTGGGAGCCGGCAAGGCATTTACAATCTGCAGAATGTCAAATCCCTTCTCTGCGGAATAAGATAATGCAATCACCTGAGAAGACAGTTCGGTCACCACATAGGCGATTTTCCCATTTGGATGAAACACCATATGTCTCGGACCACAGCCTGCCGGTAAGTGAAGGGTACGCTCGCTGTCCTTCTCCAGCTGTCCGGTTTCCCTGTTGAACCGATAAACCACCACCATGTCCAGTCCCAGATCACAGATACACAGATACTTCCCTTCCGGGGTCAGACAGGCAAAATGCGTATGGGCTCTTTCCTGGCGTACAGGATGGACTCCCTGCCCAAAATGCTGCCGCATACATGCCAGCTCCCCAACGCTGCCGTCCTTTCCCAAAGGATATACCTGCACCATCGCATCGGCGTACGATATTCCGAACAGCCAGGAACCGGAAACATCCATTAAAATATGACACAGTCCCCGCCCCGGAGCCTGTACCTCATTGATTTTTTTCAAATGTCCGGTCGATGGCTCGATCTTATAGGCAGCTACCCGCCCATTGCTGCCGTCTGTCGGTTCACAAGCGGCATACAGCACCGTCCGCTCCGGATTGGAGGCCAGATAAGTGGGGGACACTGCCTCTGCATAAAGCTCCGGATCGCTGAACTCCCCGGTCTCCGGGTTCCTTTTGATTCCGTAAATACCTTTGCTGGACTTGTTCGTATAGGTTCCTATATAGAAAATAACAGGGCTCACTGACATTCCATCTCCTTTTTGATCTGATGCCTTTATTTCTGCCGGCATCTTCTGCGTCTGTTGCTGCGCTTCGTTTTCTTTATGCAGTCCGTTTATTTATACCGGAACTTTAAAACTCATGGTCGATTTTGCGTGCACCTGTCGTCGCATACTGAACAACTTACCTGTATCACTTCTCCATTTTTCCTTCTTTTCCTTTCTTTTGCCTCACTTTTCCCCTTGCCTGCCTCCACAAAAATACCACGGAAGCACCGGCATTTTCGGCTTATGCTGATACTCCGTGGTAAATTCAGGAATTAAAAACATATCGTACTATAAAGCGTATCATTTTGCCTGCAATACATCAATCCATTCCTGTGCTTTTGCATTGATGGCATCCAAAGCATCCTTTGTTATCAATCCCTGCTGCAGGACGGCAGGTGCTGAGATATAACTGCGCAAATCCTTCAAATAGTTCACAGCTTCTGCAAACTGCTTCTGATCCACCATTGTCTGGATAATGGATACACGATACAGAAGCTGATCTCCCAAATTGGAATTCAGCTGGCCATCTTCCATGTATCCTTGAATAATTTCTTCCATTTCAGGTGTTTCCGGCGGATTGTTTGTTC
>DAINCI010000044.1:0-10220 GCA_036732425.1 Bacillota bacterium | reverse complement strand
ATGTATCCTTGAATAATTTCTTCCATTTCAGGTGTTTCCGGCGGATTGTTTGTTCCTTCAGCAAGCACTAGATCCCCATATTGAGCCATATCCTTATTAATGCCGACGCCACTCATATACTGAACGAATCCTTTCCGTTCACCGTTACCCTGATCATTGGGATCATTATCATTGACCAGCAAAGAAAATCCAAGATCAGCATTATCCGTAATCCTATCCGGATCAGGTACCAAATCGCTCCATGGAATGGAAGCCTCATAGGAAGTAGTCGTTCCTTCCCGTACAACCGAAAACCCGGCATCCGGCATGGTGAGATCATCACTGGCAGAAGAAGCCCACTTCCAGTGATAGACGGCATTGTCCTGTGAATTGAGGGCAAAGCCAATCTCATCATTGGTATGATAGTAACCGGGAGCTATGCTCCGTCCGGGATCCAGGCAAAACTGCACACTGTCTCCGCTCCAGATGCCGCTGCCTTTGTCTGTCTGAACATGGCTGTTATCCATAACGTTCATTGCCAGATAAAGATTGTCCTTGTCCCATTTGAGATATCCGGTCGCGCTGATATCCTCCGGGCCACCCCATTGCCCACCGTTCAGTGGAACATAGCTTGCCTTGTCATTCGCGGTAAATGGCATGGCATCTTCCCACTCCTCAGGACTGAGGGTACCATCCACTTTAATTGGACATTCCGCCTTGGCAGCTGCCAGAAAACTGATCTTTTTTTCAAGGACGGTTGGCTTCTGGCCTTCCTGTGTAATTTCAACTTTTACAGTATACAGTTTTTGACCGGGATTGTCCGGCACGTCGAACAAAATGGAATTCTCTTTGCCGGCAGGAATGTCAAAATCAATGACGTCATTATTGCTATTCCACTTCGCCGGTTCGAGCAATCGTGCAGAGCCTTTCATTTCTTTTGATGCTGTATTGTTTTGAATATTCAGAGCTACCTTCCATTTGCTCCAATCACCATTCGTTACAGATGGGATCAGCCTGTATTCCATCTGGCTGATAACACGAATCGGCAGCGTCAGGGATCCATACACAACATTCTCCGAAACCGGATGGATGTTGATGGAATACGTTCCACTTTTCGTTCCCTCAGGAACTTCAATCCGAAGAATATCCGTACCCCTGCCGGATGAAAAAGCAGTATCCTTTGCTGCCCATCCTTCCGGCAATGTGACCTGATACTCCCCGGAGAGTTTTTGCGCGCTGCCGGAGCGATGAATGGTAACAGCGAACTCATTCCCCGCCACAATACCCTCTTTCAGTGGATCAACGGAAAACGCAGAATCCGCAGGCGCCAGGGAATCGGCAAAAGTTCCTTCCAGATAAATCGGTTGATCGGTCAGCGTAATGGTAAGAGTACCGTCCACCGTTGCCGCATTCCGGCTGTTTCCAAACATATCTGAAAGCTGAAGCGGGCGATCGCCCGCTGTAATTCCAACATTTTTAGCAGTTCCATTGGACCAGAGAATCAAAATATCCTGTCCATTGTTTTTATTCTTGAAGAGATAAGCATAGACGCCATCCCCCAAATCACACTTTCTTACAAAATCTGTATCGGAGACCTTACTGGTAAATGCGCTGAGTGCGGCATAATTTTCTTTTGCCGACCATGGCACCGGGTCCTTCGGATGAAAGCTGCGTATCAGGCCAAAATTGTTTTCATTGTAAGTTTCATCGATCCCATCATTTTGCAGATCATACCAGAAGATATGTTCCACCTTATCGGAATTGGCCAATGCCCAGGTATACAAACGTACGGCATAAGCACCCGAAGTCGCCTCGGACACCCCACTGATTCCTGTATGTGTCGGCCAGCCGATCTCCGTAATCCAAATGGGTTTGACAGGATGGTCTCCAAAAATCTGGTTTGCTTGCTCTATGCTCCCCATTACGTTTCCACTTTCCGGACTGCTGGGATAAACATACGGATGCAGGGAAACCGCATCCACCGCTTCATAAGCTCCCGGGTAGTCAATCATCTGCTGCAGCCAGCTGATATCAGCACCTGCTGTGCATCCGCCAACGATATAGGCGTCCGGCACGACCTCTTTAATTGCCTTGCTGGCAGCTACCATCATCTTACTGTATTGTTTGGCAGTCAACTTTCCATCGGTACCCATTCCGCCATTCCATTCGTTCCAGATCTCAAAATATTTTATCCGGCCTTCAAAGTGCTTTGCAATGACGGCACAGTAATTGGAGTAGCCTGCTATCGCCTCATCGGTAATCGGTCCACCACCCCCGTATAAATCATTTCCATAATCGAGAATCAGTAATGGCTCCAGGCAACTGGCTATGGCAGTATCGATATATTCATCCCATTCCGGCAGTACTTTTACCTGCCCCTTGGTCGTTTCTGCTGCACTCCAGCTCATCTCATCCCGTATCCATTTGATCCCGGCCTGCGCAGCAATCGGGAAATTCTTATCCGGATCCCCCTTGGACTGATTAAAATGAGTACAAGCTCCAACCATATCAGAAAGATTGTTTCGTTGTGCAAGTACACGACTGAAAGGATACTCCCCGGATAAAATCGTTTTGTCATCTGCACCATGAACGATCAGTTGGAGGGTATAGGTACCATAGTCATGAATATCTGATAAGTCAATTGGAGAATGAACTGTTTGCTGTGACGGAATGGTAACGGAAAAATCCTGTGACAACAGCGAACTTCCATTGCTATTCCGCACAGTATAGGATAACTGAAGATTCTGGTTTTCCTGTGTTCTGTTCGAAAGTTGAAGCCCCAGTTCACAGGGCTCTTCATTGCAAAAAATATTTCCGCTTTTGCTTCCTGCAAGTTCAACAGATATGGGAGCCGGAGGTGTTTGCTTCACCGTAACACTGGCAAAGGCAACATCGGCACTGCTGAATCCCATATTTTCTCCCCACACGCCGATGCGAAAATCCGCACCGTTTGTTCCGTTGTTCAACAGAACATTATCCAAATGGAATGTGTGGGACTTCCATTCGTCGGTATTCTCCAACTGAACGGGCGCAGTTACAAAAGAATTGGAATGCTCATATTGTACAACAAAACGGCCTTCCCCCTGATCAAGATATTCGACCGTTATATCGTAATTGACAGACTCCTTCGATGTGAAACCATCACCAATATCACACATTATATACAGCCCGCTATGATCCTCCACTTTGCTGACCCAGCAGGATCGCCCTTCCAAAGTGGTTCGACGGAAATGATCCCCGACGACATCTCCCACGCACCAGGCATCCATTCCGTCTCCGGTTCCATTCTGGCCATCAAACTGAAAGCTTACCGACGGCAAGTAATACTGGAAGGTCTGAACGAGGTTTCGCTGATTATCCTTTACAGCATAGGCCTTAATGGTTGTGGCCCGGCTGAGAACAATCGGCGCATTATCGCTATATTCTGCCCTGGTGTCCGAAGTGGCCGGATCCGAACCGTCCGTTGTATAGTAAATGGAAGCTCCATTCTCATCACATTCCAGTTTCACTTCTGTGCCGGACTCCACAACCCCTTCCGGTACATCAGCCGTTACATTTTGCAGTAAGTCGGGCTTTTGCAGAGCCACCCGGCTGATGGAAACAGGCGTCTTACTGAAATCACTTCCCGGAACCCATACTCCCAGGCGAAAAGAATAGTACTCCCCATTGAAGCTCTGCAGTTTGGCTTCCGGCAGAAAAAACGTATGGGTCTTCCAGGTATTGCTTCCGGAAAGGGTGACTTTGTCCGATTCCTTGATATTGTTATCCACAGCATCATACATCAGTGAAAAAAAGCCGTTTTGGGGAGAATCCCAATAGGTAACCTGAACCTGCACGGGTTCAGCCTTACCACCAAGAAAATCCGGATCAACAGTACCCCGCAGATAAAACATATCCACATCGTCTTCATGCGTCATTGTCCAGCATTTGGTGCCGTCAATATCATTCACCAATGGTTCATGCGTTCCATGATCCCCCGCTGACTCCATGACCAGTCCATTACTGATTTGTGTTTCCCCCAGAATTGCAGAGACTTCTTCGGGACTGTCAACAGACGTATCAGTTTCAACCGCCGCATCCTGACCGACAGTAGTATTCTCGCCTGTGACATTATTTTCACTGTTGACATCATTTTTATCGGTATCTCTGGCCGGTGTCTTGAGAGGAACTCCGCCAGAATCCCCTTCCTTATTGTCCTCATTATCCTCCGCAGAATCAGAACCTTCCGGATTTGCTATATCTCCTTTGGGATTCGACACATCATTTTTTGGAGCGACCATATCTTCCTTCGTATTAGTCGTATCACCCTCCGGAGTTGTTGCATCTTCTGTTGAAGTTTCATGATTCTCCTTCGAATCCGTCACATCTTCTTTCGGAGGTCTCCCATCTTCCCCGAAAGTTGCCGTGTTCTCCCTGGAAGCCGCCGCTGCCATAACAATTCCAGGACTGCTGCAGACAACAAGGCTCCACGCCAGCACGATCATTAAAACAACACTCAGGTATCGATGGACTTTTTTCATTTTCATAAGTATCCTCCTCGTCTTCTTTTGTACCTATTTGCTTTTTTTAAAGTTTTTTCCGAAGATTATACGATGAATGAGATCCGCTTACCCTATGTACTTGCCGGAATTATTTATACTTACCGGAGTCAATTCTATATACTGAAAACATGATTCATTTTGAATGGTTTATTAAGGCCTTACCGATGTTCCGTCCGGTGTCCGCGTCAGCGTCCACTCCGGCAGCGCATTTGAAATGGGATATTTCGCTGCCTTCTTTTCATCAATATCAATCCCCAGTCCCGGTTTGTCATTGAGATAGGCATACCCGTCCTCCACCTCCGGGCATCCCGGAAACACTTCCCTCAGCTTATCTGACAGGCCGCACCACTCCTGAATTCCAAAGTTGGGGCTGCTGATATCCAGATGAAGATTGGCGGCATGTCCCACAGGGGATACATCACCGGGTCCGTGCCAGGCAGTACGGACACCAAAACTCTCTCCCAGTACCGCTATTTTCTTTGCCGGAGTAAGGCCTCCCACCTGACTGATGTGCAGCCGGATAAAATCAATCAAACGGTTTACAATCAGCGGCGTCCACTCATGGGGATGATTGAATAGCTCCCCTACGGCAATCGGGGTGGCACACTGCTGCCGGATCATACGGAACCAATCCATCTGCTCCGGGGCAAGCAGGTCTTCCAGAAAGTACAGATGATATGGTTCCAGTTGTTTGGCCAACTGAATGGCGTCAATGGGCGCCAGCCTTTCATGGACATCATGCAGCAGCTGGACTCCAAACCCAAGCTTTTTCCTCAAATGCTCAAATAAGGCCGGTACGCTGGCAGCATAGGAAGCAGGATCAAAATATGCTCCATCCGTAGCATTCCTGGTTTTATGAATCGCCTGTTCCTTTCCTCCGTAGCCACCCATCTGACACCTGATAAACCGGTATCCCTGCTCCATATAGCCACGAACATGATCCTCCACTTCTTCCTTGTCTCTTCCGTCTGCATGGCGATAAACCGCCGCTCCTTCCCGGCACTTTCCTCCCAATAAATCATATACCGGCATTCCCGCCAGCTTGCCCTTGATATCCCAGAGAGCGATATCCACACCGGAAAGTGCATTGTTCAGCACCGGTCCGTTCCGCCAATAGGCACTGACCATTGCCGACTGCCAGATATCCTCGATGCGCCGGGGATCCTTCCCGATCAGAAATGGTTTCAAATAATCCTGGACTGCAGAGTAAACCGCCAGCGGCCTTTGCGTATAGGTCGCACATCCCAGGCCATACAGCCCCGGTTCGGTCGTTTCCACCTTTACAACCACCAGTGCAATCCCTTCCGGGGCGGTCAGAATAGTCCTTACGTCGCGTATTTTCAGCTGTCCCATATTCCTTCTGCTTTCTCCTTTCAGATAATTTATTATAAAGAATCAGGCGTCAGGTCAGATAAAGACCTGCTGCCCGTTTGTCAAAGCTCGCATCATGGGAAGATTCATGCCGCCGTCCACGCGCAGAGTGATCCCGGTAATATACTGTGCCTGATCCGACGCCAGAAAAGCCACAGACTGGGCTATATCCTTCACACTTCCTGCTCTTCCCAGAGGAATGGCACTTTGCACCGATTCGGCAGTCTGCCGCCAATGCAGCCCTTTGGTTTCCTCCAGCAGCGTCATTCCCGGTGCCACCGCATTCACCCGGATTCCATACGGCGCCAGCTCATAGGCCATGCTTTCCGTCGTTCTGGCCAGCGCAGCCTTCATAGGCCCATAAACCGTATCTCCGTCATTTGTCCGTTCCTGATGTACCGACGTGATATTCAGGATCACTCCTTTGATGCTGGTCTCCACCATTTTCCGGGCAGCTTGCTGTGCGCAGAGATAGGCAGCCAGAAAATCCACTTTCCAGCATTGTTCCAGCTCCTCCAGCCCCATTTCCAGAAAGGACTTGTGGATCGTGATCCCGGCGTTGTTTACCAGGACATCCAGTCTGCCCATCCGCTCACAAGTCTCGCTTACGATCCGAAAGGGGGTTTCCCTGTCACTTAAATCACCTGTCAGGATCTCCGCCTTTCTGCCGAGATCCCGGATTTCCCGTGCTGTCCGCTCTGAGCCTTCCGGCTCCCTGCGATGATGAATTGCCACATCATATCCCTGTCTGGCAAACTCCAGGGCAATGCCCCGGCCGATCCCCCGGCCGGACCCTGTTACAAGCACTACTTTGCCCATAAAAACTGTTCCCCCTATATACTTTTCTTCTATGAAGCCCCATATATAAGCCCCATATTTCCTTTTACTGTGGTTCAGCTTCCATCAGCCCTTGATTCCGCTCAATGTAAAGCCTTCCATAATATATTTCTGGAAGATCAAAAACAGAATGACCGGTGGAATAATGGAAAACGTCAAAGCGATCATTTGAAGATCAATAGTACTGTTCTCCATGGAAAAGATCTTCACCATAACCGTAAACATATCCTGATTTCTTAAGGTAAGGTATGGCCAGAAAAAATTCTTCCATGTGCCGTTGATGGTAAGAATCAGCATGGTCATAAGAACCGGCACACTGAGAGGCATCACGATCCGGAAAAAGATACCCAAATCGCTGCAGCCATCCAGCCTTGCTGCCTCAATCAAGGTTTTGGGAATCCCGTCAAAAAAGCTTTTGAATACCATAACATTGAAAGCACTGGCCCCTGACATCAGCCACATGGGAATATAGCTGTCGGTCAGATTGATGTGCAGCAACGGAACATCCACGATGTTCTTGAACACAGGAACCATCGCTACCGAATTGGGAAGCATCATGGTCCAGAGCATCAGCAGAAACACAACATTGCTTCCCTTTGGTTTTAACCGGGACAGTACATAACCCGCCAGCCCATTCAGGGTAATGGAAAAAATGACATTGCCTATGGCCAGGATAAAGGTATTCAAATAATACTTCCCGAAATCCAGCATTTTCCACGATTTTACCAGTTTTTCCGGGTGAAAGCTTCTGGGGATAATGGTAGGCGGTACCTGCAGAAATTCCTTCAGATCCTTCATGCTGGATACAATGACCCATAGCGGCGGCAGGATACAAATCAGTACCAGGACCATCAGAACAGCAAAAATCACCCAATATAAAAGTCGCATTTGGGGTTTTTTCAACTCCATGGAATTAATGATTCCGGTTCTCTTGTTTTGAAATCGACTCATTGAAATTCCTCCCTTCAGTCTGAATCGGAATTCCGATTGACCCGGAAATAAAGAACCGTTAGTCCGATCAGAATAAGGAACGTAATCGTCCCCACTGCCATGGCCCGATCTGCACGGAAATACCGGAACGCATAGAAATAGGATTGAAGCATCAGAGAAATAGACGCATTATTGGGCCCGCCTTCCGTCATGGCGAGAGGCTGCTCCATTACCTGGAAAACCCCAATGATCTGAAGAACCAGAAACAGATATAGCAAATTGGATATCGTCGGGATGGTAATGTTTTTTAACCGGGAAAACAGTCCAGCACCATCAATTTCAGCAGATTCATATAATTCCTGATTTACTCCCTGTAAATTTGCAAGGTAGAGTATAGTTGTCGATCCAAATCCGCTCCATGTCATGGTGAACACAATCAGTGGTATGGTTAGCCTGGGATTGGCGAGCCACATGGATGGTTCCATTCCAAGGTGCGTTCGCAGCGCATTCAGCAACCCTGTCGGGTTCGGATCAAAAAAGATTTTCCACATGATCGCTGTCGCCATTCCCGGTACCATACCGGGAAAGTAGACTGAAAAACGGAAAAATGGTTTTAAATGAACCATTTCATTTATCAATATCGCTGCTATAATTGGAAGAAAATAGCCGATGAGCAGAGACCAGAAAGTGTATTTGAAGGAGTTGCCCAATGCCGACAAAAACGCCGCATCCGAGATAACTGCTTTATAGTTGTCCAGCCCCACAAAACGAACTGCGCTGTATCCCTTTGTTTCGAAGAAGGACAGATAGACACCTGAAATCAATGGCTGCCAGGAAAAGACAGCAAACAGGACCAGGCTGGGCAGAATCAAAAGCCATGCCTTATAGTCCCGCTTCAAAGTAGTCCGGAAGGAAGGTTTTCTGACTCCGACAGAGACCTGCCCACTGGAAGCGATATTCTTTTTCACAGACATATTTTCACCACCTTAAATCTGTGGAAGGGCGGGCTGCAGCAATGCAGCCCACCCTGTCCCCTTCATTATTTCTGAATACCATTTTATTTTGAGCCACCTTGTGTTTTGTTGTAGGGATCCAGATAATCTCTCTGGAAATCCTCCGCCGCTTTATCCAGCAAGGTCTTGGGGTCCGCATTCTTATCCGTCCAGACCGCCTGGATTACGTTGTCAATCAATTTGTACATTTCCTGACCATTTATCGGAGGTTCCGGATAGACCGTGATCTCATCCCCGGCGTTCAGATAATCTTCATATAAGGACAAATCAACGTTGGCAAGCTCTTTCCGAACCTTTTGTTCTGCTACAAACCGCTCTGAATCTGGCCAGATTTCAGGAACACCGTACGGACCTACAATTTTGTTGCTCGCTGCGTCTGCTTCCAGACCTTCCCGGAAAGAATTCATGGCTTCCTCATCAACCTTGTCCGAGAATCCGGTAATTTCCAGCCATTTAAACGCCGCATCGATCTCTTCCTTCGTATCCTCTGGATTGAACATAACCGCTCCCCCGCCAAGCTGTGCAAAGGTACCCGCTTTTCCCCCCGGCATCCTGGATATGGCAACATTGTCCTTGTCCAGGCCGAAGTTCTGGATCATCCCGTTAATCGCTCCAAAGTCCCGCAGTTTCATGCCCAGCTGATCGGTGGCAAAAAACTGGTCCTGATCATCTATGCCCAACAGTGTGTTTGCAGGAATGACATCGTGTTCCCATTTCAGATCCTTTACCCATTGCATGGCTTCCACAGCTTCCGGGCTGTTGAATATGGCGGTCCAGTTGCCATCTTCTCCCTGCTTTTCAAAATCGGCGCCATATCCCCAGGCAACATTGAGGAACTGCCAACCGCCCTGATTGTTCATGCTTGGTAAACTGAAACCGGCCTGTCCTGTGGCATCCTTGATCTTCTTTGCAAACTCCAGTACATCATCCCATGTACTTGCGATCTGGGGTTTGCCATCCTCATCCACCAATCCGGCTTCTTTCATCATTTTGATATTGTAATTCAGGCCCATGGTATAGACATAAGACGGCAATCCATAGTACCGTCCATCTTTTGTCACGATATCCAGCAGCTGTTTATTAATCGATTTGTCATACCCCCACTCTTTCATGACATCGGTAATGTCCGCCGCATAGCCACCACTCATAATTTTCTGGGGCTCCGTAATATAGGTATCATAAACAGTGGGGAGTTGACCGGATTCTGCTTTGGGCAGGAAAGACTTCACATCATAAGGGAATCTGTCCGGCTTTATCGTAATCCAGGGGTACTTCTCCTTCATTTCCTTTAGTCTTTTTTCATTCAGTTCCAATCCAGGCGCATCGTCTTCCGCAGGCCACATCCCTACAGTGATGGTAATGGGCTTTTCCTTTCCTTCGGATGGAGTATTGTCCTCAGAGGGCTTCTGAGAAACCTTTCCATTTTCGCTGACTTTCTTTCCTGAAGAGGAACAGCCGGCGATTATGCCTGTCATCAGGACGAGACACAGTAAAATGGAAAATATCTTTTTGCGCATTTTAAAACCTCCTCCTATTATTCATCTTTGCT
>DAINCI010000043.1:0-14024 GCA_036732425.1 Bacillota bacterium | reverse complement strand
ATACTACTGCTATTACAGTTATTATAATTTTTGATTTTTCACTCTTCAGCCGTGAGCCGGATCACATTTCCTTGACCTCAGGCAAAATATTCTATATAATGGGGGTGCAGAGCAATCCATGCTCAATTCAGATTAAGGGGAGTGAAACAATGGACGGCAGTCCTGATGGTTTGTGCAGCATCCATGATTTGTGCAGGTTCTTTTTCAACTTCAATGAAACAGCAAACCGATCCGTCGGTGGAAAATTCAGGCTGTGGTTCATTGCATCTTCATCTATTTGTTGATGGCCACTGGGCCTGTTTATTATGCCGTCTGACCGGACGGCTTTTTTATTGCCGGTATTCTGCTCTCATTGGGGAATTCTACTGAATAGGAAGGAATGATTCCAATGGTTTTCAGAAACAAAAAATCGGTAAGCAGACAGGTTCAAAAAAGCAAACACGATACGGAAGCAAAACTACGGTTCTTATCGCTCCTTTCGCAGGAAGGGCTGCTGGACCATTTCGCTACGGGAAAAGCCGGTCTGACAAGCCAGGAGGCTGAAGAGCGGCTTGATGAGTATGGAGAAAACACAATCACTGCAGGACAGGGAAACACGGTGATGCATCGGCTGAGGGAAGCCGTTCTGACCCCCTTCAACATGATCCTTCTCGTCATTGCCGTTGTCACCTATTTTACGGATGTCGTTGCCTCTTCCAAACCCGATTATGCTACAGTACTGATTATTTTATGCCTGGTGGGCCTGTCCAGCCTGGTGGCCTTTATTCAAAGCCGGCGTTCGGACATTGC
Source organism: Bacillota bacterium (assembly GCA_036732425.1). Taxonomy (GTDB): domain Bacteria; phylum Bacillota; class Clostridia; order Caldicoprobacterales; family DTU083; genus UBA4874. The sequence goes on along the minus strand of DAINCI010000043.1, from coordinate 13,235 downwards.
CGCAGAAGAACTGCTTTCCATGATCTCCAATCAGGCGGATGTCTGGCGGGACGGAGAGCTGACGGAAATTCCTTTCTCAGAAGTCGTGCCCGGCGATATCATCCGGCTCTCTGCCGGAAATATGCTGCCGGCAGACGTCCGCTTTCTGACAACCAAGGATACCTTCGTTGCCCAGGCTTCCCTGACCGGTGAATCCAACCCTGTGGAAAAATTCAGTGATCCTGAAAAAAATGAGAATGAAGGTCTGACCGATCTCTGCCATATCGGATTCATGGGGACCAACGTGGTCAGCGGCGTTGCCACAGCGATTGCCCTGCGGACCGGCAACGATACGTATGTCGGATCCATGGCAAAGTCCCTTTCCGGAGACCGGGCAAAAACCAGCTTTGAGCGGGGCGTCTCTTCGGTCAGCAACCTTTTGGTCCGCATGATGCTCATCATGGTTCCCATTGTCTTCCTGATCAACGGAGTGGCAAAAGGGGACTGGGCACAGGCTCTGCTTTTCGCCATCAGCATCGCAGTCGGCCTGACCCCGGAGATGCTGCCCATGATCATGACCTCAACTCTGGCCAGCGGAGCGGTCTCCATGTCCCGGCACAAGGTCATTGTGCGGACCCTTGGGGCCATACAGACATTCGGGGGAATGAACGTACTCTGCACGGATAAGACAGGCACCCTGACCGAAGACAAAATCATTGTGGAAAAATATATGAACCTTCATGGGGAAGCGGATCCAAGAGTCCTGCGCCACGCCTACCTGAACAGTTATTTTCAGACCGGGCTCAAGAATCTCATCGATCTGGCTGTCATCAAACGGGCAAAGCAGTCTGATCTGGAACCAATCCTGAAAAACTATCAGCGTGTGGATGAAATTCCATTTGACTTTACCCGCCGCAGAATGAGTGTGGTATTGAAGGATCAGAACGGAAAGCGTCAGCTGATTACCAAAGGAGCTGTGGAGGAGATCATTGGAATTTCCTCCTTTGTGGAGATCAACGGCCGTGTGCTGCCAATGGACAGGGAAACACAGCAGCTCGCGCTGGAAACCTACAGGCGGTACAATTCGGAAGGACTGCGGATGATTGCCGTTGCGCAGAAAAATGAGGTGCCGGACAGTGATACGTTCAGTGTGAAAGATGAAAAAGATCTGGTATTGATCGGCTTTATCGGCTTTCTTGATCCGCCGAAGGAAAGTGCCGGAGCTGCCATCCAGGCTCTTTGGAAGCACGGGGTCCGTACGGTGGTCCTGACAGGGGACAGCGAAGGGGTGGCAAGGAAAGTCTGCAGCAAGGTAAACATCAAAACCTCCCGTCTGCTGACCGGTCAGGAAGTGGATAAAATGGACGGGGAGCAGCTGCGGGCAGCCACAAAAGACTGTGATCTGTTTGCCAAGCTTTCGCCTTCCCAAAAGGAACGCGTGGTAAAGGCTTTTCAGGATACAGGAAATACCGTCGGATATATGGGGGATGGCATCAACGATTCCCTTGCCCTCCGGCAGGCGGATGTGGGCATTTCCGTAGACAGTGCCGTGGACATTGCCAAGGAAACAGCCGATATTATTCTGCTGAAAAAGGACCTCATGGTGCTGGAAGAAGGAGTACAGGAAGGCCGCCGTACCTTCGGGAATATCGTCAAGTATATTAAAATGGCCGCCAGCGGCAACTTCGGCAATATGATTTCAGTCATGGCCGCCAGCTTTTTCCTGCCGTTCCTGCCGATGCTCCCGGTTCAGATCCTGACACAAAATCTGCTGTGTGATTTTTCCCAGATGGGGATCCCTTTCGACACAGTGGATCCGGAATACATTCAAAAGCCACATAAGTGGGAGACCGGATCCATCAAGTCCTTTATGGCATACATGGGCCCCCTGAGCTCCATATTTGATATTCTGTGTTTCGCCGTAATCCGTTGGGCATTCGGTGCCAACGGGCCGGTACCGCCTGCCATGTTCCAGTGCGGATGGTTTGTTTATGGGACAATATCCCAGGTATTGGTGATCCATATGATCCGTACGGCAAAGGTTCCCTTTCTGCAGAGCAAGCCGTCCCGGTCCCTTTTCCTCTCCACGTTTCTTGTTTCGGTGGCAGCCCTGCTGATCAGCTTTACGGACTTTGCCAAAGGACTGGATATGATGCCCCTGCCGCCCCGGTTCCTTCCCTGGCTGGGACTGATCCTGGTGGGATATCTCTTCAGTGTGCTGTTTGTCAAAAAATATTATGTGCGCCGCTACGGGGAATGGATGTAAACCGTTCCCCTGTCAGCGGCCCTTTTCAGGGCTGCGGAACAAACTGTGGAATAAAAATGGGGCTCCTGCCGTCATCCACAGGACCATACCGGTATAGCTGATAAAATTACAAAGCAGTCCGGCGGGCAAAATCGCCTTCAGCAAAAACCGGAGCACCAGCAGACCGGCAAGTCCGATCCCCATCTTCGCGATCTGCTGTGAGAAAGATGCCTCCACACAATAATGGATGCACCGGGATTCCATCAGGTAGCCCAGCCAAAACCCGAAAGCGGACCCTGCCGCCTTGTAATAGGAAGGAATCCGGAGAAAGAGCAGCCCGATCAGCATGGGAGCGATCAACACCGCCAGCAGGACCGGTTTCCCCTTTCGCTTTGACCAGTCGAATACCGCGTTGGAAGCAAGAACCCATGCCAGTCCGATCAAAAGGCCTCCCACGACATCCAGTAGTGTGTGTACACCGAGATATAATCTGGACAGACCCACAAGGAAAATCAGAATCCCTCCGACAGGAGCCATCCACTTTTTTCGATATTTTAATATCAGGGAATACCAGAACGCCCCAATTTGCTGCGTATGCCCGCTGGGAAAGGAATATCCGCCGGCAGTCTCCTTTCGCAGGGATCGGATCCCTGAATAGCCGATGGGCCTGGGGATTCGGCAAACTGCCTTGATCGCCGTATTGACAATCACACTTGTCAGACAGGCAAATCCCATCCGGTATCCAAAGTCCTTGTCCACGCACCAAAAAATCCATGCAACGACAATCAGGGAGAACATCGTTTCTCCCAGCATGGTAATCAACTGAAAAGCCACATCCAGAAATGGATTGGAAAAAGACTGGATCCATCGAATGATGGCAAGCATCTGTTCCTGAAATGGTATCCCGATTTGCAGGATCATATTTTCGGCCTTCCCTTCCCAACAAAATCCCTTGCATTATTGCAACTATGTAGGTATAATAAAATTATAAGAATTACAATTATTGTATTGTTGTACGAAATATAGAAAGGAAGGTAATATCATGTCGATTCCCCTGCAAGAAATTCAGAAGTATCTGTTGAAGAATCATATCAAACCTTCCTTTCCCAGGCTGAAGGTGTTTGAATACCTTGCAACCAACGCAAGCCATCCGACCGTGGACGATATTTACGGGGCACTGGTGGTGGAAATTCCAACCCTGTCCAAAACCACCATTTACAATACGCTCGGTCTGTTTCTGCGGGCCAGTGTCATCCGAGCCGTTACCATAGATGGCAACGAGCTGCGTTACGATGTGGACATCACGGACCACGGACATTTTAAATGTGAGCGCTGCAACAGCATCTATGAATTTGACATCAATCCCGACGCTCTGTCCGCCAGTGAGCTGGATGGCTTTGAAGTACGGGAAAGGAATGTCTATTACCGGGGCATCTGTCCCAAATGCCGGGCCGAAGAAAAGGAGCCGGAGCTCAGGGCTCCCGAGGGAAAAAAGCAATCCCCCGATTCTTCGGCGCCTGCAGCATATGGGGCATAGTCTTACTCTATCGCCGCTTTTTGGCTGTTCACGGCTCTTATGATTTCCGGATCGAATTTGGGTTTCCGTTCATAGGTATACAACCCGTTGACCTCCTGCTCCACGTCGTAGAGCTGGGTATAGCAGAAAGCGCAGATCCGGGGATGCTTCAGCAGGGCTTCCGTTAACCCCCGGTAACGTTCCAGAAACTCCTTTTCGCTTCCGGGACGGGTCCCGTAACCCCAGCCCTGCTCTTCCCCGGGCTTCCACCAGATCCCGCCGTATTCACTTACAAAATAGGGCTGACCCTCGTATTTTTGCCGATCCGGGAAAGTGACATAAACCCCTTCGCCGGTTCGCATCGGCTCCAGTTTGGCCCGCAGGGATTCCGGGTCCTGATCATAGTCATGAATATCAAAAACATCGGTTTTCACATGGAAGTTCCCGCTGGTATCGATGACCGGCCGGGATGGATCCATGGATTTTGTAACCTGCCAGGCAATACGGAGCACCTCATCATCCTGCCGGGTTCCGTCTTTGTCCCAGGTCTCGTTGAACGGACACCAGCCGACGATGGACGGGTGATTGTAATCCCGTTCCACAGCCTCCATCCATTCCGGCAAAAAGCGTTCCAGTCCCATGGGAGTGGTAATGTCCAGTCCCCAGCTTGCGGACTCTCCCCAGACCAGATATCCCATCTTATCCGCCCAGTACAGGTATAACGGCTCAAAAACCTTCTGATGAAGTCTGGCTCCGTTAAAGCCCATCTCCATGGAAATCCGGATATCCTTTTTCAGGTCTTCCTCCGTGGGAGCGGTATAAATCCCGTCCGGATAAAATCCCTGATCCAGCACAAGCCTCTGAAAAACAGGCTTTCCATTGATGGCAATGGCATGATCCCGGATGGTCACAGATCGCAGCCCGAAATAACTCCGGACCCTGTCAATCGGTTCCTTCCCTTTCTGAACGGTAAGATTCAAATCATACAGCTCCGGCTTCCCGGGTTCCCACAGATGGACTTCCTCCAAATCTACGGTAAGGTATGCCGTTTCCCCCACAATTTCAGCCACAGAGCTTCCCACGCGTCTGCCCTGATACCGTGCTTCCGCTTCCAGCAAAAGCCCGTCTGCATCTCCCTTTATTTTGGACTCGATATGTACCCGTTTGTTTTCTGGATCCGGCAGAATCTTCAGAGCAGATAAATACTGCTCCGGGACACATTCCAGCCAGACGGTCTGCCAGATGCCTGTGGTCCTGGTGTAATCGCATCCCGCCCGGATGAAATGATGCTCCCTCCTTTGCTTGCCTACAGGCTGCAGGCCGGAGCGCGGCTCATCCTCTGCACAGACAGTCACGATATTGCTGCCGGGCCGAAGCTGCTCCGTGATATCAAAGGAAAAGGAAGTATATCCACCCCGGTGCGTGCCTGCGGATACTCCGTTGATCCAGACCTCCGTATCATAATCCACTGCCCCGAAGTGGATCAGAATACGACTCCCGTTCCAGCTGCCCGGGAGAGCAAACTCCCGGCGATACCAGACAGCCGGTATAAAATCCTCGTAGGCGATGCCGGACAGTCTGCTTTCCGGGCAAAAAGGAACCACAATCTGTGTCTTCAGCTTTTCCGACCGGTATACTTCCCTTGCTCTTCCGCTTCTTCCAAAATCCATTTCAAATTCCCAGGGTCCGTTCAAATTCATCCAACGGTCCCGAACCATCTGAGGCCTGGGATATTCCGGCCTCGGAACAGTGCTTTTCTGTGTTGTCTGCATGAAAATTCTCCTTTTCTCCGTTTAAGCCAGACGCTGTTCAATCAGACCGGCCAGCCGAACGGCTTCCTTTTCCATAAGCTGTTGATCCGTTCCCTCTATCATGATCCTTACCAAAGGTTCGGTTCCCGAAGTCCGGATCAATACCCGCCCTTCTTCCCGAAACCTGGATTCAATCTTCCGGATCTCCTCCTGTATGACCGCATCCTTTGCATAACAATGTTTCTTTGCCTCGGAAACCCTGGCGTTCACCAGTACCTGAGGCAGTTTCGTCATACCGGCTGCCAGAGCGGAAAGCGGCTTGCCGCTGCGTTTGACAACGGACAGCATCTGCAGTGCCGTCAGGATCCCATCCCCTGTCGTGCTGTGATTCCGGAAAATAATATGTCCTGATTGTTCTCCGCCCAGACAATAATCCTTTTCCAACATTTTTTCCAGCACATACCGGTCTCCTACCCTGGTTTGCTCCAGTCTGCATCCCGCTTTTTTCAGGGCAATTTCCAGGCCAAGGTTGCTCATGACCGTCCCGACAACCGTATTTTGCTTCAGAAGACCCCGGTCTTTCATATCCAGGGCGCAGATCAACAGAATCTGATCCCCATCCACCAGATTCCCGTCTTCGTCCACAGCAATCAGCCGATCCGCATCCCCGTCAAAAGCAAGGCCGGCATCCGCTTTTTCCTCCATGACAAAGCCCTGAAGTCCCTTCGGATGGGTGGATCCGCAACCATCGTTGATATTGATCCCATCCGGAGCATTCTTCCGGATCCGAACTTCTGCTCCAAGAGATTCCAGCACTTTTGGAGCCACCTGATACGAAGCGCCGTTGGCGCAATCCAGAGCCAGCTTCAATCCTTTCAGATTCCCGTCAATGGTACTCTTCAGAAACTCTGCATAATCCTTTTCGGCATCCTGCGCCGGAACCCTTCTTCCCACTTTTTCTCCCACCGGAACCGGTAACTTCCCGGTACCGTCCGAAATAATGTGCTCAATGCGGTCCTCCAACTCATCTGGCAGTTTATAACCGCGATGATCAAAAAATTTGATCCCGTTGTATTCCATGGCGTTGTGAGAGGCAGAGATCACAACACCGGCGTCCAGACCATAGTGACGGGTCAAATAAGCAATGGCAGGCGTAGGCAGGACGCCGGCTACAACAGCCTCTGCTCCCACGGAGCAAATGCCTGCGGTCAGTGCAGCCTCCAGCATATCGCCGGAAATGCGGGTGTCCCGCCCGACCAGTATCCTTGGTCTGTGCCTCGCCTTTGTCAGCACATAGGCGCCGGCCTGCCCAAGCTCAAAGGCCATTTTGCAGGTCAGCTCCGAATTTGCAAGTCCCCTTACGCCATCTGTTCCAAACAAACGTCCCATCCAGGCTCCCCTTCCCTCATTCAGACTCTCTCAATAAACAACCAATCCAGCTACAAACGGATCCCATTATTGGGACATAAATTCCTTCATGATGTACCTCTGGGCAGATACCGCTGCCACCGCTCCGTCCGAAGCTGCCGTCACCAGCTGCAGCAAAGGCTTCTGCCGGATATCCCCTGCGGCAAATACGCCCGAAATACCGGCCTGCATGGACTCATTGGTGATCACATAACCGGATCGGCTCATGGGTATCGAATCCGGCATGCCTTCGCTGTTGGGGTGCACTCCGACGGCGATAAAAAGCCCGTCTGCCCTGATTTCCCGTTTCTTTCCCGTCCTGCGATGAACGGTCCGTACTCCGGTCACCCGGTCTTCCCCCAAAATAGCTTCCACTTCCGAACTCCAGACCATTTCCACATTCTCTTTGGCCAGAACCCGGTCCGCCAGAATTCTGGAAGCCCGCAGCGTATCGCGCCGATGCACCAGATAAGCCTTACGGACATACCGGGACAAAAACATGGCATCCTCCGCCGCTGTGTCCCCGCCGCCGACCACGACAACATCCTTTCCCCTGTAGAAAGCACCGTCGCAGGTTGCGCAATAGGATACCCCCTTGCCCCGCAATTCCTGTTCCTTCTCCAGGCCAAGCTGCTTTGGCTCCCCTCCCATGGCGAGGATCACCGCTTTGCATACGTATGTTTTCCCCCCCGCCTCCACCTTCTTTGTTCTTCCCTCCAGGTCCAGACCGGTTACCTCATCATAGAGAATTTTCAGGCCAAACTTCCGGGCCTGATTTTCCATCTTTTCGACAAGATCCGGGCCGCTGATCGGTTCGTCAAAACCCGGGTAGTTCTCAATCAGACCTGTCGTGGATGCCTGGCCACCCGGAAACATTCTCTCAAACAGCAGAGTGGACAGACCGCCGCGATTGGCATACAGCCCTGCGGTCAATCCGGCTACCCCGCCTCCCACTATAATGACATCCAGCATAAAATCCCCTCCATTATCCTATGAAACACTGCCTCTGTCCATGATCGTTCCGGCAGCATCCGTGAACCCGTTTTCCGTGGAAATCAAATAAACTTCCACTGCATAGTATATCCTATTTTGGCCGATCCGGGAAATTGTTTTTTTGAAAAGCCCGGACAGCCACCCAAAATTACAAAAAACGCCAGGGAAAACTTCCTCTGACGTTTTGCATACCTGAAACAGAATCCTTACCTCTTGGAAAACTGCGGAGATCTGCGGGCAGCCTTGAGGCCATATTTCTTCCTTTCCTTCATCCTGGGGTCCCGTGTCAGGAAACCCGCTTTTTTCAGAGTCGGGCGCAGGCTCTCATCTGCTTTCAGCAAGGCACGGGAGATTCCATGGCGAATTGCACCTGCCTGTCCGGTAAATCCGCCGCCATGTACATTAACGATGACATCGAATTTGCCTGTCGTGCCCGTTTCTTCCAATGACTGGCGGGCAATTGCCTTCAGCGTATCCAGCCCGAAATATTCGTCAATGTTTCGCTTATTGATTGTAAAGCTTCCTTCTCCGGGAATTAACCGAACCCTGGCAACGGATTTCTTTCTTCGTCCCGTTCCGAAGTATTGTACTTTGGCCATTCTTCATTTCCTCCTTTCGTATGCCTTATAAATCAAGCATTTCCGGCTTTTGAGCTTCATGGTTGTGATCCGGCCCTGCATAAACTTTTAATTTCCGGAGCATATCCCTGCCCAGACTGTTATGCGGCAACATTCCCTTTACTGCCCCATAGATGACAGTGGTGGGCTTTTCCTTAATGAGATGATTAAAGTTTGTTTCCCTCAATCCTCCCGGGTAGGAAGTATGGTGACGATAGAGCTTCTGCTCTCCCTTTTTACCGGTTACCTCCACCAGTTCGGCGTTGATCACAATCACATAATCACCGGTATCCACATGAGGAGTATAGATGGGCTTATTTTTTCCTCTCAATATTTTTGCAATTTCAGATGAAAGACGTCCAAGGGTTTTCCCTTTGGCATCCACTACATACCATTTCCGTTCTACCGTATCGGCATTTGCCATATAGGTCTTCATCATGGGTTCCCTCCAATCCGACTGAAATACGTTTTGCTGTTCGTATCTCAGGCATTTCGTTTCGATTTATTTCCATTTTATTCTGCAAAGATCCGAAGACCGTCCGGGGCCAGTGGATCTTAATAGACACCATTCTTTATTTTAATGCATGTGCTTCGGCGTGTCAAGAAAATATTTCTTCATAATATACCTCTTCCAGTGACAGGCCCTGGGGAGGAGCCGTCGGGCCTGCCCTTTTCCGATCTCTTGCCTGAAGAATCTCCGGTACGGAAAGGGAATCGATCCTGCCCCTTCCCACTTCAATCAAGGTTCCGGCCATGATACGGACCATATGATACAAAAAACCGTCTCCCTTTACCATGAAATACAAAAAGGGATCGTCCCAATCCAGCCGGACATCGGTAACCGTTCGTACCGTTGTCCGGACCGGGGAACCTGCCGCCATAAATGAAGCGAAATCATGCGTGCCCTTAAAATATCCCGCAGCTTCCTTCATTGCCGGAACGTCCAATGGAACACAAATATGATACAGATATCGATACCCTATGGCGGTGTCCTGCGGACGCACGATCATGGAATATTTATATTTTTTTCCGGTCGCAGAAAACCGGGCATGAAAGTCCCTGCTCACCTCCCGGGAGCAGACAATCCGTATGTCTCCGGGAAGCCGGGAGTTCAATGCAAAGCTGAACTTTTCCGACGGAATGGAAGAATCCGTCCTGAAATTTGCGGTCTGTCCTCTCGCATGCACTCCGCTGTCCGTCCGACCGGAACCAATGACACCTACGGTCTCCCCGGTGAGATCCTGTAATGCCTCTTCCACTTTCTGCTGTACGGTCATTGCATTGGGCTGCCTCTGCCAGCCGGCATAGGAGGTGCCATCATATTCCATTGTCAGCATAATGTTTTTCATGGGTTCCTCCCGGCGTGGCAAGATTGACCTTCCGGTCAAAGAAATATGAATTTCCAAACCGATATTTCCCGGAAAATCAGCAGTAGGAATTGATCAGAACTGCTGCAATCAGGAGCAGGGTAACGCCAAAAGCCTCATAATCAATTCTCTCCATCCGCAATACCTTCATGCGGGTCCGGTTCTCCCCTCCCCGATAACAGCGGGCTTCCATGGCCATGGCCAGTTCATCCGCCCTTCGGAACGCACTGATGAACAGGGGAACCATCAGCGGCACCATGGATTTTGCCCTCTGGATCAGATTGCCGCTTTCAAAATCCGCTCCTCTCGCCATCTGCGCCTTCATGATCTTGTCTGTCTCTTCCAGCAGAGTGGGGATAAAGCGCAGTGCAATGGTCATCATCATGGCCAGCTCATGAGCGGGAAAATGAATTGCCTGCAAAGGTTTCAACAGTACTTCCAACCCATCTGTCAGGGAAATCGGAGAAGTCGTCAGGGTCAGCAGGGAAGTTCCCATCACCAGCAGCAACAGTCGCAGCATCATGGAAATGCCCTGCCGGAGACCTTCCTCCGTCACTTTCAGAAACCCCAGCTGAAAAATGACTTTTCCGCCGGATGTAAAGAACAGATTGATGCAGAAGGTCAGCACAATAATGAACAGCAGGGGCTTCAGCCCCTTTATAATATACTTGACCGGAATCCCGGAAAGGGCAATGGCCAATGCCAGAAAAAGAAAAACAAACAGATAGCCGGTATAATGCCGCACAAAGAAAATAATGATAATATACAAAAAGGTAATCATCAGCTTGGTCCGTGGATCCAGTCGATGAATCGGAGAATCAGACGGATAATACTGGCCGATCGTGATATCCTTAAGCATGTCTTTTCTCCCCCAATACCTTGATAAGTGCTTCCTTTGCCTGTTCCACCGTATAAATATCCACCGGGACATCCATTCCCTTTTTCCGGAGGGCTTTCATCAGCCTGGTAATCTGCGGCACACCCAGGCCCATGCTCTTCAGCTCTTCCGCATGGGTAAAGATCTCCCTGGGAGATCCGGTCAGCACCACACGGCCTTTGTTCATGACAACAATCCGGTCCACCAGCCGGGCGATATCCTCCATACTGTGGGAAACCAAAATAATCGTATAGCCGTTTTTTTCATGAAGGGCCCGGATTCCGTCCAATACCTCGTCCCTTCCCCTGGGGTCCAATCCCGCCGTCGGCTCATCCAATATCAATATAGTCGGATGCATTGCCAAAACACCGGCGATGGCAACCCTTCGTCTCTGTCCTCCACTCAGCTCAAAAGGCGAACGATCCTTCACCTCTTCGAAAGGCAGGCCGACCAATTCTGTGGCTTCCTTCACCCGGAAATCGATCTCCTCCCCGGACAGTCCAAGATTTTTTGGGCCATAGGCAATATCCTTTCCGACGGTTTCCTCAAAGAGCTGCTGCTCCGGATATTGAAATACCAGGCCCACCTGCTGCCGCAGAGGCTTGAGATCCTTACTGCTTTTTCCTATCCGCATTTCATTGACGATCACCGTTCCCTGTGTCGGTTTCAGCAATCCGTTCAGATGTTGAATCAAAGTGGATTTTCCGGAACCGGTGTGTCCGATAAGCCCAATGAACTCCCCGTCCTGAATTTCCAGATTTACATCCAGGAGAGCAGTGGACTCAAAAGGTCCCCCCTCCATATAAACATGTGTTACCTGCTCCATCTTCACCGGCATAACGCATCCACCATCTCTTCCAGGCTTATGGGATCTCCTTCAATAGCAAATCCTTCCCGCCGAAGTTCCTGACAAAGCTCCACAACCTGGGGAACATCCAGTCCGATGTTCTTCAGCGTGTCAACCTGACGGAAGACCTCCCTGGGAGTCCCGTCCAGCACGATCCTGCCGTTGTCCATCACAATGACACGATCGGCGTGAATGGCTTCCTCCATATAATGCGTGATATGCACAATGGTGATTCCATCCTCTTTGTTCAGACGATGTATGGTATCCATTACTTCCCTGCGACCGGAAGGATCCAGCATGGCAGTGGGCTCATCCAGAATGATAATTTCCGGATGCATGGCGATTACACCGGCAATGGACACCCGCTGTTTCTGTCCGCCGGACAAAAAGTGAGGGGCAGAAGTTGCATACTCCGTCATGCCCACGGCGGACAGGGCATCGTCCACCCGCTTTCGGATTTCTGCAGGCGGAACAGCCAGATTTTCCGGGCCAAAAGCCACATCCTCCTCCACGATGGTGGCCACAAGCTGATTATCGGGATTTTGAAAGACCATGCCCGCCGCCTGTCGGATATCCCAGAGCTTATCTTCTTCCTTCGTGTTCATTCCCTTGACCCATACATTGCCGGACCGGGGTTTCAGCAACGCATTGAAGTGCTTGGCCAGGGTGGACTTTCCGGATCCATTGTGTCCGATCATCACGACAAACTCGCCCTTTCCAATCGTAAGGGATACGTTGTCCAGAGCCGCCGTTTCTTCCCCTCCCTGACCGACATAATCAAACGATACATTCTGAACCTGAATAATGGGTTCCATGCTGCCGTCCCCTCCTTACCCATAGATACCCGGGCTGTCCTGTCATAACCCCTTTCCTCCGAATTCTCAATTACAAGACTTGAGATAATGAAAAAGGTCGGAGAGGAAGCCCGCAAAACAATAAAAAATATGGATTAAGCTATAGGCTGATATCCCATGAACTTAATCCGCTTTTCCGAAAAGGTTTTCCGTGATGATTCTTTATACCAACTCGATGATAACCGCTTCCGCTCCGTCCCCTCTCCGGGGACCTTTTTTCAGAATCCGCGTATAGCCGCCGCTGGAAGCCTGTTTTTCATTTCTTTCCCTGTATTTCGGGCCATACTCATTGAACATCTTTTCGATCAGGGGATGCTGAACCTTTCTCAGGCGCTCCGCATAATCCTCCTTGGTTTCGTCCTCCTCACGCAGCTCCTTGATATCATACAGATAGGCCATCATTTTTCTCCTGGCATGAAGCCGGGACGGCATGTCATTGGTAACTTCCATGGGCACGGTCTGGCCTTTTTCGTTATTTACTTCCTTAGTTATCCTGACGGTGTTGTCATATTCCTTTACGGCAAGGGTAATCAGCTTCTCTGTTATGCTTCGGACTTCCTTGGCACGGGCTTCGGTTGTCTCGATCCTGCCATGCCATAGAAGGTCGGTGACCTGATTGCGCAACATGGCTCTTCGCTGATCACTGGCCCTGCCTAGTTTTCTGTATCCGGGCATATTCTCCCTCCTTTACTTCTTCATTCTTCATTCTTCGTTCTTTTTCAGATTCAAATCCAATGCTGCCAGCTTCTGCTGTACTTCTTCCAGGGACTTTCGCCCAAGAT
>DAINCI010000042.1:0-14042 GCA_036732425.1 Bacillota bacterium | reverse complement strand
CACTTCTTCGTATAAGGACATTTACCCTGGCTACCAATTCAGTTGGATTAAAAGGCTTTTTCATGTAGTCATCTGCTCCTTGGATTAAACCACCTATAACGTCCCTATCTGTATTTCTTGCACTTACCAATAATATTGGATAATAACATTTCTTCCTCAAATCAGATAACATTTTCAATCCGTCAATTCCTGGCATCATAATATCCAAAACTAGGGCATCTGGTATATTCTGATTTAAATAATCAAATGCTTTTTTTGAATCATAAAAAGTTGTGACATCTAAATTTGAGTTTTTTAAATATATGCTGATGAGATCCGCTATTTTCTCATCATCATCTACAACCACTACTTGTTTACCCATATAATTCCTCCCTATCATATATCAGAAACATAAATATCACTTTCCTTTTAAGTTCCTTGATTTCCCGAATCCGTTAAATTCCCTGAATTTACAATTTTATTATAGCATGAAATTTCATTTGTTGAAAGAATTCATAACAAAAATTAATCTTATTGTTGTAATATAGCTAAATATAGTAATAATTTATAAAACCGAAGCTTAAAAATTTATTGGAGATGCATTTTGAATATCCATACGGCGGCAGAGCTTTTTCGTGCAGCCTCCCAGGGGATGTTAGTTCAGAACAAGGGCCGTTATGGGGCTAATCAGCCCCATTGGCAGTTTTTGTGCTCCATCAATGACGATCAATCATTAGTGATTCATTTGCCTTCCAGCGCGGTTATCAATTTTCGCCGCAGGCCCTCCCTGCGGCCCGCACAACATGCCTTGCCAGGACCGAGGTGGTAACCGTGCCCACGCCTCCCGGCACCGGAGTAAGGAATCCCGCTTTTGCGCAGACTTCGTCAAAACGAACATCCCCGCAGAGGTTCCCGTTTTCATCCACATTTGTCCCCACATCTATCACAGCCGCCCCCTGTCCGACATCATCTGACGTAATGAGGCCGGGCCTGCCGGCAGCCGCCACCAGAATATCGGCATTCCGGCAAATCTCTGAGCGGTTCCCTGTACGGGTGTGGCAGACGGTGACCGTACCGTGTCTCTGAAGCAGCAGCATGGCAACCGGTCTTCCCACCACCATGCTTCTGCCTACGACCGCAATGTTTTTCCCTTCTATGGGAATCCGGTAAAAATCAAGAATTTCCAGTACTGCCTCTGGCGTACAGGGTGCAAATCCACTGCCGTCCCCTTCAAAGACCTTTGCCACATTGACGGGGCTGAAGCAGTCCACATCCTTTTCGGGATCCATGGCATATTGAACGGCGTCTTCCCGGACGTGCCGGGGCAAAGGCCGGAAAACCAGAATCCCATGAATCGATGCATCCTGATTGAGTTTTTTGATTTCCCGGATCAATTCCTCCTGGGATGTGTCTTCTGGATAAGAAAAAACGGTACACCGGATGCCCCATCCTTCGCATTTTTTTATGGCGGACCGCTCATAGGTCCGGTCATCCGGCCGGTCTCCCAGACGGACCAGTGCCAGATGAGGAAGAACTCCTTTCCTCTTCAGCCTGTCCACATCGGCCGCTGCCCGATCCTTCATGGCCCGGGATACCTCAGAACCTTTCAGAATCACTGCGTTCCCTCCTTCACACCGGTCAGCCGGCAATCCGTTTCTCCACCCTCTGATACACCAGATCCGCCTTTCGGACGCCGGACTCCATCATCCGGGCTGCCCTGGCATTCAGCTCTTCCGCACAGGCCCTGTTCTTCATGGAGGATGTATTGATCTGCACGTTCAGCTGCGCTCCCATCAGAGCCGATTTGCAAAACAGTACACCTACACCGATATCACTGATGGCCATTTTGGTTCCCTTTTCGGACAATTCCTCATGCAGATCGATGCATTCCAGGCATTTTTCCATGATTTTCATGGGAACACTGCATGCATTCCCCAATGCGGCTTCCATTTCTTCCTCCCGGATTCTCTTTTCTTCCTCTGTTCCTCTGGGAAGACCATACACTCTGGAAAGCGGTGCAAAAACCTCCGCATCCTTTTCCACCAGGACAAGCAGCTCCTGCTGCAGGACATTTGCCCTGCCAAGGATTCTTTGAATATCATCCTGCACATTCTCATATTTCTTCTTGTTCCATGTCAGGTTTCCCACCATGCTGCCCAAAGCCATGCCCAGAGCACCTGCCAGAGCAGAGGCGCCGCCTCCGCCCGGAACCGGTGCCCGGGAGGCCAGCATATCGAGGAATTCCGTGCAGCTTTTCTCCATCATAACCATTTCCTCCCAAGAATTTATTCTCAAACCTTGGAACGATACTTTCCAAGCTTTGGTTTCTATCCATGTCGGAATATGATTTCTTCGATCAGAACAAACCGGAAATCACTCCTGCCGGACTGACGTCGATCTTCTCCGCCGCAGGCACCCTGGACAGTCCGGGCATGGTCATAATGTCCCCGGTCAGCGCGACAACAAACCCGGCCCCTGCGGATACCTTCACATTCCGGACAGTAATGCGGAACCCCTTGGGCCGGCCCAGTTTTTTCGCATCGTCCGAAAGGGAGTACTGTGTCTTGGCAATGCAGACCGGAAGACTGCCAAATCCCAGGGATTCCAGCCGGTCTATTTCCTTTTGTGCAGCGGGGGCAAAGTCCACACCATCCGCTCCATAGATTTCTCCGGCAATGGTTTCCATCTTCTCCCTCAGCGGCATTTCATCCGGATAGAGGAAATGGAATCCGTCGCTGTCCTTTCCATCCGCCAGCCGGAGTACCTCCTTTGCCAGCTGGATGCCTCCTTCTCCTCCCTTTGCCCAGACTTCCGACAAAGCCACAGGGACCTCCAACTTCCTGCATTGCTCCTCCACAAAGCAGAGCTCCGCCTCTGTATCCGTGGGAAAGCGGTTAACGGCCACCACCGCCGGCAAACCGAACTTCACCGTAATGTTTTCAATGTGCTTGAGCAGATTGGGAATCCCCTTTTCCAATGCGCTGAGATCCTCTTTTCCCAAAGCATCCTTCTGTGCCCCTCCGTGCAGCTTCAGGGCCCGGACCGTAGCCACAATGACGACGGCAGACGGCTTCAGGCCGCCCATGCGGCATTTGATGTCCAGGAACTTCTCCGCTCCCAGATCTGCACCGAAACCGGCTTCCGTCACGGCATAATCCCCCAGCTGCATTGCCATCCGGGTTGCCGCGATACTGCTGCACCCATGGGCAATATTGGCAAACGGCCCGCCGTGGACAAAGGCCGGGGTATGCTCCAGAGTCTGAACCAGGTTGGGCTTTATCGCATCCCGGAGCAGAGCGGCCATGGCACCCTCCGCTTTCAGCTGTCCTGCCGTAACGGGCTGATCGTCCCTTGTATAGCCCACTACGATTCTCCTCAGCCGGGCCTTCAGATCCTCCATGTCTCCGGACAGACACAGGATTGCCATAATCTCCGATGCAGCCGTGATGTCAAATCCGTCTTCCCGGGGAACCCCGTTGGTCCTGCCGCCCAGCCCGTCCGTAAGGAACCGAAGCTGTCGGTCGTTCATGTCCATACAGCGTTTCCAGGTAATCTTCCGCACATCCAGACCCAGTTCATTCCCCTGATAGATATGGTTGTCCAGCATGGCTGCCAGGAGGTTATTGGCAGCGCTGATGGCATGCATGTCCCCGGTAAAATGCAAATTGATGTCCTCCATGGGAACAACCTGGGCATAGCCGCCTCCGGCTGCTCCTCCCTTTATGCCGAACACCGGACCCAAAGACGGCTCCCGGATGGCCAGGACAACCTTTTTGCCCAGCCTTCGCAGGGCATCTCCAAGCCCGATGGTCGTGGTGGTCTTGCCTTCCCCTGCAGGAGTCGGATTGATGGCGGTCACCAGGATCAGCCTGCCGTTTCCTTCCGGACCGCTGTTTCCCGTTCCGTCCTCCGCCGGAGCCAGGCTGTTTACCTTGCATTTGTATTTGCCGTAAGGTTCCATGTCGTCCTCACCGATCCCAAGGGTCGCTGCCACTTCCCGGATCGGTTTCATCTCCACATTCTGCGCGATTTCAATATCGCTTTTATGCTGCATATTTCAACCTCCCTGAATTTAAGTACCTGTCTGTCAACCATTATACAAAAATATTCGCTGCACTTCCACGATGATATCGCCGATGGGACAAAAATCTGAAAATAAGGACAGGAAAAAGAAGCAAACTTGCAGGAAAAAGGAAAAATGGCCGAGGGTTTCGGTCATTTTTCCATCTTATGAATGAACTGATATTTTCTCTTCGTATATTGTTCATATTCTTCTTCATCCAAAATGCCTTTTTCTTTCAGGGTATTCAGGTAATTTACAAAATCCTTACAAATTTCAACGAGGGCAGTAACACAGCGTTGGTTCTCATCCATATAAAACCCTCCCCCATGTAACATGACCTGACTGATTGCTCTGGTATCATATCCTCTATAGCCCATAATTATCCTGATTGCTCCCGCTTCGCTACTCTAATTCTCTTCAATCAATTACTTATTCTCTTTCTTCCTTGTATTTCCTCTAATTTCCGAAAAATTTCCCATTCCTTCTACGAAAATTTTTCAGATATCTTTTTCCTTTCCACGCAAAAGGCATATTTCTGTAAAATAACAAGGGCGCTTATCTGTTTTATGATATGTATGGGTATCCGCAAATATGACTTTATTTTCAACAGGATAAAATGCATGAAAAGACCCGCCTCCTCGGGTAAGATGCGGGTCAATAATTTCCCTGCCATTCTTAGCTGCGGCAGTGCCTTTCTGCAGCAGTAATCTCTTCATGCGGCAGGCGACACCTTCCTGTGGCAGCGCAGTTTATCAAAGCTGTTTCGCCAGAGATCCCATGGGATCCCAGGGCTTCAGGGGAGTCGGCTCCTGCTCCCATTCCTTTTGAATGGATTCCGGAAGGTATTTTTTGTTCACAACAACCTGATACACGAACTCATCAAACCATTTGTCGCTCATGACCATGTATCCTTCTTTCCCGGTCTCCTTCCCCCAGCTGTTTTCCACTCTCCACCGGGTGGGATTTCCCTTCTCATCCAGATCCACACCCATAAATACCATGGCATGGGTCATCTGGCTTTCTCCGTAATCCAGTCTCTGTGCCTTGTTCATGGAAAACTCCGTGCCAAACAGATCATTCACCCGAACGGCATCCATATCCAGGATTCCTTTCTTTCCAAGACTGCTTTGCCCCACATCGCAGCCGAACCATACCGGCTCATTGTCCTTCAGCTGGGCAATGGCAGCCGCCTTGATCGGGGCCAGTTCCAGGTTCAGATACTTCACAGGCCTGCCTTCCTTCACATTCCCCAGATAGGAAACTGTATAGGTCCTGTGAAATGGCTTGTCAGCGGTGGGAGCATTGATGAGGCTGATGTACTGACCCAGGTCCATATCCACATACTTTTTGAAGAACTCCACGGGGGTGATGTTTTTGTCGCAGGTATAGGTCTTGTCTTCTCCCCTTGCTTCAAAGTCAAAGGATTTGGGAGGCACTCCCAGGCAAATACAAAGAATCGTATAGATATGATTCATATATTCCTTCTTTTCCTCCCGAAGGGTCTCCACGGATCTGCCGGCCTGGTATCCTTCCCGCAGTTCACAGGCATACTGCCGAAGCAGCTTGGTCAGAAAGCCGTCCATTTCCCTTGTGTTCCCGGAATTGACCGTTTCCGGCATGGCATATTTGGGAACCACGCCATATTTGTTCACCAGGTTGACCAGCATATCCCACTGTCCGCCGTCATTCATGGGTTCGGACAGCAAAAAGGCAATCAGCCTCCCGTCCCGTTCTTCCTGCATCGTTTCAAGGATGCTCTCCAGAAAATAATTGGCCTTTTCCAGCTTGTCATAGAACAAAGGATAACTCTGGGACAATTCAAATGTCTTCAGATTCAGCTTTTTGATGATCCGATACCGCATCGTATTCAGTGCGGAAAACATCCAGCATCTGCCGCTCTGCTTCTGATCCGTGATATCGCCCTGCTCCAGGCTGATGGAAAAATTATGCGGCACCTTTCCAAATACCAGCGGATTGGTTGCAGCCTTGATCACACCGTTGGTGGATGCAGCATTCATGGCAACCTGATTGGCACGGCTGTCCTGAAAACTGCTTTCAAACTCCCTTAATTCCTCAAAAGATATTTCCTTCTGCATAGAAAAACCACCTTCCTTTCCCTCTCTGTGAGTTCCGTTCTATCTTTCCCGATCCTTGATGCACTAACCCTATTTTACAGGGAACTCATGGATGATTCAAGAGGATTGCCGAATTTCTCCGCTTTTTCACAAAGGAATGGAAAATGTCCGGATCCGGAAAAGCAAAAATGCTCCGGACAGCCTCATGAATCAGAAAAATACGATTCAGAAGCAGCCTGGAGCAGAGCTGTCAGGAAATCAGGGGATGCCAGCACGCTGCCTTCCGGGATCCGCCAGGATTGGTCATCTCCGGTTGTTTTTCCCGGCATTTCCCTGTCGCATAAGGACAGCGGGGAGCAAATTTACAGGCGGAAAGAGCATATTCCTTATCCTCAGTATCCGGCATCACCATCTCCTCCTTCCATTTGTCTCCCACCCGTGGCACGGCATTCATCAAAAGCTCCGTATAGGGATGCGCCGGATCTTCCATGATCTCCCTGGCCGGACCGTACTCCACCAGACAGCCGCGGTAAAGAGCAGCGATTGAATCGGAAACATAATAAGCCGTGGAAAGATCATGAGTGATATAAAGGAAAGAAACATGATACTGATCCTTCAGCTGCCGAAACAGGTTCACGATGTTCATCTTCATGGAGGCATCAATGGCAGCAACCGGTTCGTCTGCAACGATCAGCTTCGGGCGCGTGATCAGAGCCCGGGCAATTGAAATGCGCTGAAGCTCCCCGCCGGAAAACTGGGTGGGATACTTATCCCTGACCGAGGACAGGGACATGCCAACGCTGCGCAGTGTTTCATCGATTCGTTCCTCCGCTTCCCTGTGATCCTTTGCAATACCCAACCGGAGCGCCGTATTGAACAGATAGGTGTCCACTTTTTTGCGTGCGGAAAAGGACTCATAGGGATTCTGGAAAATCGGCTGAACCTCCATACGAAACTGCCGGGGAGCATATTCCTTCGGATTGGAATAGGAATGGCCGTCCAGTACAATATCCCCTCCGTCCGGCTTGCAGATACGCAGGATCATCCGGCATAAAGTGGACTTTCCACATCCGGATTCCCCGACCACAGACAGGATAGTCGGCTCATCGGAGTCCATTGCAAGGGAAACATCGTCCACGGCCACAAGCTTTTTCCCTCTCAGCATGCCGCCGATCCGGAAGATTTTTGTGACATTTTTCAGTTCCAGCAATTTCTGTCCCATCTTTAAACCCCCTCCTTTTCCCGCATGTGACAGGCCACAAAACGGCCGGGTTTCACTTCCTGAAAAGCCGGCACCTCCCGGCGGCATCGTTCTGTCGCCTCCGGGCAGCGCAGTGCGAACCGGCATCCGGGAGGCGGGTCGGTCAGCGCAGGAGGCTGTCCCGGGATCCCTGCCTTCTGTCCCCGGTCCCCTACCCGCGGCAGTGCGCCGATCAGCATCGTGGTGTAGGGATGGATCGGTTCGCGGAAGATATCCTCCGTTTTGCCCAGCTCCACAAAGCTTCCTGAATACATAATGGCCATGCGGTCGGTCACCTGATAATGGACACCCATGTCATGGCTGACCAAAACAATGGTATTCTTCAGCTGCTTCTGCAAACGCATCAGCATCATCAGGATGCCGCGCTGCACCACGACATCCAGAGCGGTGGTCGGTTCGTCCGCCAGCACCACATTGGGAGCCAGGAAGGTGGCCAGGGCAATGATCACCCGCTGGCGCATGCCGCCGGACAGCTGAAAGGGAAAGGCGTCCAGAAGATCCGGTGAAAGGTCCAGCTCCTCCAGGTATTGGGCAACCCGCTTGAGAATGCGTTCGTCCGATTCTTCTTCCCGGATTTTATCAGGAACGGAATCCAGAAACTGAACCTTCAGACGTGTGATGGGATTCAGCACACTTTGCGCAGCCTGAGGAATATAGGAAATATGATTCCACCAGGTTTTGCGGATTTCGCCGGATTCACTGGAAAAAGGCCGGCCCTCTTTTTCCCCGCTCAGGATGACCCGGCCCGAGTCAATCTCCAGGGGAAACTCCACGATATCATAAATGGCTTTCAGAAGCGTCGATTTTCCGCAGCCGGATTCCCCCGCGATGCCAAAAATCTCGTTATCCCGGATTGTAAAGTCCAGATTGTTGACAACATGCACCTTTCCGTCAATGGTCCGATAAGAGGTGGACAGATGTTCAATTTTCAGCATATTATCTCCCTCTCTTCCTGGACAAATAGTCGTTGTAGCCCGTAATCAAAAGAAACAGTCCGATAAACAGCAGTACCGTTGCCACAATGGGCGAGCCGATCCAGAACCATTGCCCGGCAAAGATGGCATTGCGTTCCCTGGCCCATTGGATCATATTGCCCAGGGAGATCAGGTTTGCCGGAGACAGACCCAGAACGGCAAGGCTGGACTCCGAGGCAATGGCGGACAGGGTTGCATTCATGAAATTGGACAACGACCACGTCAGGGCAAAGGGAAGGATTTCCGTCAGGATCACCTGGACCGTACCCTCCCCGGAAAACCACGCCGTCTGAATAAAGTCCCGTTCCTTCATCGTCAGAGCCATGGAACGGATCTGACGGCTGGGCCAGGCCCATGCAAACATGGCCAGCACCAGCGCCATCAGAACAGCGGTGGAGGTTCCTTTCATCAGAGAGGTCATCAGAATCAGGATGGGCAGGGAAGGAATGACAACAAAGGTATCCGTGACAACCGTCAGTACACGGTCCACCACACCGCCGGAAAAGCCTGCCAGCAGTCCCACAAACACCCCTACAACCGTGCCAATCAGGGCAACAATCAGTCCGATCAGGAGCGAATTGTGAATCGCCTCCATCAGCAGCCAGAAAATATCCTGCCCCAGGCTGGTGGTGCCCAGCCAGTGCTGCCAGGAGGGCGGAAGCTTCCCCGGATAGCTGTTGTAGGTGAAGGGATTGACATGGGGAATATAATACAATGCAAATCCAAGAACCAGGAAGAAGGCTGTCATCACCATGCCAGTCTTCAGGCGGCCATTCGCATTTTTCCAGAACTTTTTCATGTGCTCCGTTCCTCCTCTCTCAACTGTACCGAATCCGCGGGTCGATGAACGGATAAATCAGATCCACAATCAAAGTCGACAGGGAAATGGCGACAATGGAAATGGTGATGCAGCCCAGAATCATATTGTAGTCCGACTGCAGAATCGCCTTTTGGATCAAGGTACCGACACCGGGATAGCCAAAGATGATCTCGGTCATGATGGAACCGCTGAATACTCCGCCGAGGCTCATTGCCAACGCTGTGACCTGCGTCAGAACGGAATTGCGGAAAACATAATTCCTGCCGATGATTTTTTCCGGAATCCCCCGGTAGCGGGCATACAGTACAAAATCCTCTTCTGCCGTGGCACCGGAAAGGGATTTCATGGATATGATCCACCACCCTGTTCCCACCAGCAGCATCGAAACAGCAGGCAGAACGGATGCCCGGAGAAGGGAGCCCAGATACGAGGTAACGCCTCCCATGGAGTTGATGTTGGACTGAAGGGGAAACCAGCCCAGCAGAAAAGCAAATACGATCTGCAGAATCAATGCGATAATAAAATAAGGAACCGGATAAAGACATATTGCGATCCCCTCCATAATTTTGGAGGACCGTTTGTCTTTTCGGAATCCCGCCTGCAGGCCGATAAGATTGCCGATGATCCAGGCTATCATGGTGGTCGTCAGCGACAGGATCAGGGTATAGGGCAGATATGTCCGGATGATCTCCCCTGCAGGAGTGGGGTAACTCATCAGGGAAGGCCCGAAATCAAAATGAAGCAGGCCTTTCCAGAGGAAGGAACCGTATTGCTCCAGAAGGGATCCTTCCAGACCGAACTGAACACGCAAGGACCGCCGCAGCGATTCCAGCTCAACGGGATCCATCTGTCCGGAACGGGACTGAATCTGTCCGATCATGCTCTCCACCGGGTCGGAAGGAAACATCCGCGGAATAAAAAAGATAAAGGTAACACCAATCCATATCGTCAGAATACATGTCAGGATACGAAGGAAAAAATATTTGCGAAATTTCATAGCTGCACTCTCTCCTTTGTTGGAAGAAGAATAAAAAGAGGGGGCATGTCATCAAACGGGGATACATGCCCCGGCCATTTGTTCAGCATTGACATTCCTGTCGGCTCAGACGTTCCTGTAAGTTTCGACATTTCTTATGCAGTTTGGCATTTAATCCGGTTTCTTTCGGATTTTAATGAATTTAAACTATCTCCAGCGAATTCTCCCGTTATTTTCTGTTATTTTTTGGCACCCACGGGAGAGATCCCGGTGGCAATATATTTGAAGCAGCTCCACCACCACCACGGACCGTTGTAAGGATCGGTGGCGTTGGGGTAGTGCTCCCAGTAAGT
Organism: Bacillota bacterium; assembly: GCA_036732425.1. Lineage (GTDB taxonomy): Bacteria > Bacillota > Clostridia > Caldicoprobacterales > DTU083 > UBA4874. The sequence continues at coordinate 3,541 of DAINCI010000042.1, read as the reverse complement.
GCTGTTGGTCGGCACAAATTTGATGCCGGAATGAAATCCGATGAAAGGAAGATCCTTTACCGCAATCTTCATGAAATCCATGGCCAGATGATAGGATTTATCATCATCGGGGGACAGATTCGCCATTTCATGAATAATTTTCGTTGCTTCGGCATTGTTCCAGCGGGAACCCTGTCCGGCGCCCCGTTCTCCCAAAGGCACGATGAGATCGGCGTCCCAGCCGCTGATCTGGGAATAAATATCCCTGGTGATCCCGCCGGTGGGCCAATAGCCCGCAATCTCGTAATTTCCGGTGGCACCGTTGGTATCCCAGGTCGCACTGCTTTCGCTGGAAAGGCTGCAGTTGAATCCGAACTTGACCAGCTGATCATAGGCAGCGGTAAGCCCGCGTCCTGCCTGTGCCTCCGTATCTGCCAGATAAGTCATTTGAATCGTAAAGGGCTTGCCCTTGAAATACCATCCATCCGCTTTCTTTTCCAGCCCGGCTTTGAGAAACAGCTTCTCCGCCGCCTCCGGATCATATTTCCAGCAGCCGATGCCGAACATATCAATCAACTCGTCTTTGTCCGTGGGAATATCATACCCCTTATCCCGGAGCTTTTTTGACATCCGCTCCGCATAGCCGGTATCAAAGGGCCTGACCTTCGTCCCATCGCCCAGGTCCAGCTCGAACTCTTCCAGCCAGGGGAGCAGCGGCTTGTAATACAGCTCCTGCATGGCACTGGTATCCGTCAGAATCGGCAGGGGACTGGTACGGCCCACACCGCTGAATATGCTGTCGGAGACTTCGTCAAAGTTCATCGCCAGCGCTACTCCCCAGCGAAAATCAGGACTGCTGTAAGGTTCCTTGGCCATTTCAAATGCCAGTCCCTTGGAACAGGGATCATCACTGGTGGCGTAAGGGAATCCATCGTACCAGGCGGAGATCTTGCCATTGTCCTTTGTCATAACTTCCAGCATTTCCGGCGTAACCTCGCACAGAATATCGACTTCATTGTTGATCATGCTCATCTGCCGGGTGGTATCGTCTCCAAGGGATTTAAAGAGAACGTACTTTGCCTGAGGCATCTTGCCGGTCACAACTCCGACGGTACTGTTTTTCCAGTCTTTGCGCCGCTCATAAAGAATCCACTTGCCAAGCTTGTCATAGGATTTTACGGTATACGGACCAGCCACCACAGGCTTACTGTCCTTGAAATTGGTGACATCCTTTGCCTTGGAATAGATATGTTCCGGTACAATGCGCAGATCATTGCCGTAAATGGTAACACCGAATTTCTGCGCCAGTCGGGGAAACGATTCCCTGGTTACAATCCGGACCGTATAATCGTCTTCCTTTTCCACAGAGGAAAAGATGGTATTGTAATAATCATGCGCCCCAATACCGGGGGTGGACATAATCATATTGAATGTGAACACAACGTCGTCGGCATTCAGATCTTCCCCGTCGGACCATTTGATCCCCTTGCGGATCTTCACGGTATGCTCGGTAAAATCATCATTGGACTCGGGCATACCATCCGCGACTTCTCCGAACTGCTCGCCTTTGACCGTATCCATCTCCCACATCATGGCGGACATCAGCTGGTGAATGCCAAATCCCACCTGTGTGCCCTGCATATAGGTATTGAACTGTCCCGGCACATCCGTCGGCGTCTGCGTTTCGACGATAAGGGTTTCCTTGCGGGGAGTGCCCACATCCGTCATCGCTTCCGTGGATGACCCGGACCTGCATCCCGTCATTGCCGCAGCGAGGAGCAGAAACAGCATGGTAAAAACGAGTACTCCGGAAAGATTCTTTCTGGACATAGATTCCATCCTCCTTTTTGGTTTGATTAACAGTAAAACGGCCGTTTCACGATCTGTCAATCTTTTGTAACCGGGGATCCAAATCTTCTTCAGACAAAACCATAAGTTGTCCTTTTGCCCTGCCCTTTCAATCTGTCCTACCGTATTCTATTCGTCCCAACCTGTCGTTATGAAAAATTCTGTCCGATACCTTGTCCAAAATCCAAAATGTCCTGACCTGTGTTTAGGTGTTAATTACAATGATGGTTTCTTTTCTTTCCATTGAATCTTTTGAATCTTTGATGCGCTTCTTTCTGCCTTCCTATATAGAATAGCACGATGTCTGCTGATATGTCAATGATTTCAATATTTTACCAAATTAGAGCCGGGGAAAGGCTGTATGAAGTGAACCCGTTTAAGAATCGGATTGTTTCCGGACCAGAAGCATCCGAAAGGAGATGCTAATTGGCATCTCCCAGATACTCTTCCAGGCAAAGACCTCTCTCCTTGATCTCCCTTGCCGCTTTCCGTCCCACATAGCGGAAATGCCAGGGCTCATAAATCACACCGGTCTGAGAAGTTTTCCCATCCGGATACCGAAGAATGAATCCATATTCATCGCAATGCTCCATCAGCCACTGCATTTCCGGCGTATCCGCCTGTCTGTCATCCAGGATCTGATAGCTTTCCGATACGATATCCGCAGCCAGTCCCAGATTATGTTCGCTTGTCCCGGGAACCGTGACGACTTTACGTGCTTCTGTCTCTGCCTGACGGCGGTCGAATCCCCTGGACATCTGCTTGTCAATTTGTTTTCCGAATAACTTCTGTTGGTATTCAATGGTTCGATAGGCCGAGCATACAACAGGCGACAAACCCCGGGCCTTTGCATCCGAAAGCATGGCATTCAGCGATTCAATGGCCCGTGCGTCAAACTGCAGTCCGTTATCCAGCTTTTTCAGCGGAACCTCATAACCATCCGGGAGAGGATTCTTATCATTCACCAAAGCCAGCATCCATTTTTCCATTTCTCCACCCCCTGCAGTCTTTAAGGACGTATCGTCTGAGTTTCTATCCCCTGAGCTTATATTCTTTGAGCTCCCGGCCCTTGAGGCCATATCCATGGCTCTCCCCTGACGGGCAGCCTGATCTCCTGTCGATTCAGAAGAATCATTGGCGGACCCGACCGCATTCTGCGCCACAGGAGGGCTCTCCTCTCCCCTGGCCTGTTGAACGCTTTTCGGGTCCTCCCCGGCACCGAGACTTCCTTTGTACAACAACAGCGAAAAAAGGATCAAGGCACCGCAAAGAATCAGGATGGCGCCTTTCCGACCTTTCCGATGTTCATGATGGTTTTCGGATCGGATCCCATATGGTCCGATACCGGACGGACCTGCTGCATGCATTCCAGACATCCTTTCTTTTCTTCCAATCCAATCAACTTGATATCCATGGACTGTTGGTTATGGGGTTACACCTGAATCTATTCGAAGTCTATATCTCCCACCATTATACACCAAATTATTTATATTTGCTGACTGAATTTATCAAAAAGTGAAAAATCAGAGGAAGTTTGGAAAGCAATCGGGCCCTGTCTCCAATCTTTGATTTATATCTGCCAATTGCGCGGCAACGTAACCAGCAACGCGGCAACGTATCCAGCAATAAAATTTTTTTAATTTTTGCTTGACAAATCCCTTTCGGTCATGTAAAATAATATAGGTATTCTAAATGTACGAATTGATTGCCATAG
>DAINCI010000041.1:0-14412 GCA_036732425.1 Bacillota bacterium | reverse complement strand
TTTCCAATTATATGGAGATTGATGAAAAGGGGTTTGATATCCGTTTGTCCCGGGTGGAGCAGGAGGAGGATAAGTATACCTCTGCCCTGATTGCCAACATTCCCATCAAAAGAGTAAAAAATATGGGAAAGAACAACGGATGAGCTGAATTATCAGAGATGGAGTAGAATCTTAATGTTTGACAAACGATTGGTACGTAATTTTGATTTCGCTTTGCTTATCATCATCCTGCTGATCACCGTCATCGGATTATTTGGAATTATTCTGGCAACCCGTTCCCCGGTGGAGGCAGGCGACAACGCTGTTTCAGAGATATTTGGCAGTTTCAATATGAGGCAGGTCAAACTGCAGATCATTTGGTTTGTTTCCGGCCTGGTACTTATGCTCGTGGTAGTCAGCGTAGATTATCATACGATTGTTGATTTGTCCGTATATTTTTACTGGATTGTTGTCGCCATGTTGATTGCAGTGAAATTGAAAGGGCAAACGCGCGGGGGCGCCCAGAGCTGGATTCCCATCGGCCCGTATCAGCTGCAGCCTTCGGAATTTGCCAAGATCTCCGTCATTCTTTCCCTTGCCCGCATTATGTCCAAAAAAGAAGAGACAGGAATCAATAATTTCGGCAGTATGGCACAAATCCTGCTGACTCTGGCGGTTCCCTTTGTGTTTATTGTCATACAGCCGGATTTGGGAACAGCCCTGGTGCTGATCGTTATCTTTATGGGCATGATTTTTGTTGCAGGGATCGATTACAAACTGCTGTTTGGTGTGATTGGCGCAGGTGTTGCTGCGATTCCCCCTGTATGGTTCAAGTTTCTGGACAAATATCAAAAAAACCGTATTCTGGTTTTTCTGAATCCAGGACTGGATCCTACAGGAAAAGGGATGCAGGCCATACAATCCAAAATGGCCGTTGGATCCGGCCAGCTGACCGGCCGGTTGGGAAGCGGCGGTTTTCTGTTTCATAATATGTTGAGTCAGCTGAATTTTCTGCCTGCCAAGGATACGGATTTTATTTTTGCAGTCACAGCGGAAGCTCTTGGCTTTCTCGGGGGCATCACGATTATTGTTCTGTACCTTCTTCTCATTATCAGAACCGTTCGTATTGCGTCCAAAGCCAGAGATCATCTGGGTTCCCTTATTTGCATAGGGGTTGCTTCCATGGCCCTGTTTCATGTGTTTGAAAATATTGGAATGTGCATGGGTATTATGCCGATTACCGGTATCCCCCTGCCCTTTATGAGTTATGGCGGCAGTTCCATGTGGATCAATATGATTTCTTTTGGTCTCGTTCTCAATGTCGGCATGCGCAGACAAAAGATTACTTTTTAGGAGGTCATGGATTGAATATCGCTTTAATTGCCCACGATAAGAAAAAAGAAGATATGATAAACCTGTGTATTGCCTATCAGCAGATCCTGAAGGATCACCGGCTGTGCGCAACCGGAACCACGGGAAAGCTGGTGGCTGAAGCAACTGGTCTGAAGATTCACCGCTTTCTTTCCGGACCAATGGGCGGAGATCAGCAGATCGGTTCCAGAGTGGCCTACAACCGTATTGATCTGATTATTTTCCTGCGGGATCCCCTGACGGCTCAGCCTCATGAGCCGGATGTCAATGCCCTCCTGAGATTGTGTGATGTACACAATATTCCTCTTGCCACCAACATTGCCACCGCTGAGGTGATGCTGAAGGCGGTACAGCGGGGGGATCTGGACTGGCGTTATCTGGTGAATCCGCCGGATAGGGATGATGATGCGGAAGGATCCTCCATGGATTTTTAATGGAGCATAATCTTTTCTCCTCTGTAATATATCTATACAGGAGACATGCCAGTTGATGTCCCGGTCCGATAAAGAGGAGGAACGGTTCTATGGAGGAAAAACAGTCTGTTGTCATACAGGGCAGAACGATTCATCGAAACAGGCCTGCAGAGAGACCGGATCATCCGGACAGCGGAGTTCCTGACCGCCGTACAGCTGCCTGTCCGGACGATATGAACCAGGAAAGCCCCTATCGTCTGGAAGACCTGAGGGAATCCAGAAGGAGAACCGGTGAGGAAAGGGGCGTAGTCCGCCCGCGAACCCATCCGGCTCTTTATGCTTCTTCCGCTTCTTCAAAGAACAACCGGAAGGAAGGCAGATGGATTTCTTCCCTGATGAAAAGGATTGCAGTGGCCGCGTTGATTGCTCTTGTCATTTTCCTTCTGAACAGCATCAAGCTGCCCTTCGCACAGACTGCTGTGGATAAGGTAAAAATGGCGATCACCCATGAATCTGACCTGGATAAGACACTGGGGAAACTGAAATTCGTAGGGAAGTCCATTCCGGGAAAGGTACGGTCCGTCTTTCAGTCGGATACGAAAGATTCCGGCAGCGGGACAAAGGACAGCAAGGTTTCGGATGGGAAAGCCCTGAAGTTCCGCGCTCCGATTCAGGGGGAGGTTGCCCAGGTATTCAAGGAACAGGTTCCCATGGATTCCTCGGACGGGGTATATGAGAATAAGGGAATCGATATCACAGCTGCCGATCATGCTCCTTTCTATGCAACGGCAGCCGGCGTGGTAGCGGCTGTGGAGAAGCATGAACTCTATGGTTCTTCCGTATGGGTGGACCATGGGGATCAGACCTTTTCCTTTTATGGAAGGTGCGGGAAAATCAATGTGAAAGCCGGCCAAAGCGTAGGCGTGGGGGAGAAGCTGGGTACCATCGGAGCATCGTCGGAAGGGGCAGAGCCGATGCTTCATTTTGAGATATGGATGAAGGACAAAGCAGTGGATCCGCTGAATTACATCCGGCATGCCAATCAGACTTCGGAGCAGAAAGGTGTATAGCCGGCATGCGGATAGGCAGAATATTTGATATCGATATCTATGTCAGCAATTATCTTCTGCTCCTGGTGGCTGTGCTTCTGATAACGGGTCACGGCGGTAATTTTACCGCTGTTTTTTTCATTTTTTTCATTCATGAAATGTCCCATATTCTGATGGCCAGGATGCTGAAGATGAAAGTGGATGAAATTGAGCTTCTGCCCTTTGGCGGAGCCATCAAGATCCAGAGCATGTTTGAGCTGAATCCCCGTCATGAAATTCTGGCTGCTGCAGCAGGTCCCCTGTCCAATATCCTTTTGCTGCTCCTGTATTTCGGAGGAATTCAGATGGGATGGATCCCATCTTCTGCCCGGAGTCCGGAATTTGTAAATTACAATCTTCTGCTGGCCGGGTTCAATTTGCTGCCTGCTCTGCCTCTGGACGGAGGAAGGATACTGCGTGCTGTTCTGGCCAGGCAGATGGGGTTGAAACGGGCAACCCAGATTGCTTCGAACATGGGGCTGTTGCTGGCGCTGATTCTGGCAACAGCCGGGTTGTATGGCTTCTATTATGATGTTTTCAATTACTCCCTGTTCGTTCTGGCCGGGTTTCTGCTATATTCTGCTGTAAGGGAGAAACGCAATGCAACCTATGTCATGCTGAAGGATATCACTTATAAGAAGGAATCCCTGCTGAAGGAAGGCAGCATGCCCATACGGAATGTTGCTGTTTTATCCAATCTGCCTCTGCAGGATGTTGTTAAAAAGTTCGTCCCGCACCGATACCATTATATTCAGGTATTGGATGAGCAGCTGAAGGAACTGGGGTCTTTGAGCGAAGGCCAGATCGTGAACGGTTTGTTGGATCATGGATCCAATGCACCGGTGGGAAAACTGCTTCGAAAAAAGAGATAAAGAGAGGATAGAAAAGAAGAACTTTTTTGCCTTATCGAAAAGAACAAGGGAGAACCACAAAAGATTGAGCCGGAGGGGGCTGTTTTGTTGGACAGGAAGTTGCTGGACAGGGTCCTTGACAAGGTATCCAAACCCGTCCGTTATATGGGAAACGAATATAATATGGTGGAAAAGGATCCGGCGGAGGTTTCCATACGCTTTGCATTTGCTTTCCCGGATGTCTATGAAGTCGGGATGTCTCATCTGGGTATGAAGATATTGTACCATCTGATGAATGAAAGGGAAGATACCTATTGCGAAAGGGTATTTGCTCCCTGGGTGGATATGGAGGAAAGGATGCGGGAAAACCGGATTCCTCTTTTCACGCTGGAAACGCGGGATCCGGTCTCAGAGTTCGATTTCGTGGGATTTACCCTGCAGTATGAAATGTGCTATACCAATCTTTTGAATATGCTGGATCTGGCCGGCATTCCTCTTTTGACGAAGGACAGGAAGCAGCAGGATCCGTTTGTGATAGCCGGCGGTCCCTGCGCTTACAATGCGGAGCCGCTGGCAGACTTTCTGGACCTGATAACCATGGGGGAAGGGGAGGAACAAATCGGTGAGCTGCTGGACCTTTACAGGGAATGGAAGAAAGAAGGCGGAGATCGGGAATCTTTCCTCAGGCAGGCCGCCGCAATACCGGGGGTCTATGTTCCCCGTTTTTATGATGTAACCTACCGGGTCAACGGGCAGGTGGAATCGGTGAAGCCGAATACCGCCGCTGCACCGGATCGGATTACCAAACGGATTGTCCGGGACCTGGATCAGACTTATTATCCGGACCGCATGATCGTACCGTTCATGGACATCGTCCATGACCGCATTGTACTGGAGCTCTTCCGGGGCTGCTCCAGGGGCTGCCGCTTTTGTCAGGCGGGTGTGATATATCGTCCTGTCCGGGAGCGGAGTATGGACAAGCTCCTGGAACTGGCGGAGAAATTGGAGAAAAGCAGCGGGTACGAGGAGATTTCCCTGTCTTCCCTGAGCACCAGCGACTATTCCCGGCTGGAGGATCTGGTAAGACAGCTCATGGAGCGTTTTCGGGACAAACGGGTTTCCCTGTCCCTGCCTTCCCTGCGGCTGGATAGTTTTTCCAGGGATTTTATTGAGGAAATGCAGAAGGTCCGAAAGACCGGGCTTACCTTTGCACCGGAGGCAGGAACCCAGAGACTGAGGGATGTGATCAACAAGGGGGTTACGGAGGACGACCTGGTCCGCAGTGTAACCGATGCCTTTGTTTCCGGTTGGAACACGGTGAAGCTGTATTTCATGATCGGTCTGCCCACGGAGACGGAGGACGATCTGCAGGGCATCGCAGGATTGGCGCAGCTGGTAACGGACTGCTATTACGGGCTGGAGCAGAAAAAACGGCAGAAAGGGCTTCGGATCAATGTCAGCACATCGTCCTTTGTGCCAAAACCCTTTACTCCTTTTCAATGGGAACCGCAGAATACCATGGAGGAGCTGCGGGAGAAGCAGCGTTTTCTGCGGAAAGCGCTTCGTATGAAGCATGTGGAATATAACTGGCATGATCCGGAACTCAGCTTTCTGGAAGCCGTTTTTGCAAGGGGGGACAGGCGGCTCGGCGCCGTTTTGCTGTCTGCCTGGAAGAATGGTGCCCGGTTTGACAGCTGGGCGGATCAATTCCGCATGGACTGCTGGATGGATGCTTTTCGTCAGAATCATCTGGATCCCGGATTCTATGCGTATCGGAAAAGGGAACGGGATGAAGTCCTGCCATGGGATCACATTGACGTTGGGGTCAGTAAGGCATTTCTATGGAGGGAAAAAGAAAAGGCCGGACGGGGGGAGCGGACACCGGACTGCCGGAAAAGCTGTGCCGGGTGTGGCATAAGAGGAACGTGGGAGGGAATTTGCTGATGCGTTTTGTGGTGGAATACACAAAGGAAGAACGGGTCAAATATATTTCTCATCTGGATCTGATGCGTTCCATGCAGCGTGCCATTCGCCGGGCAGAGCTTCCCATTGCCTGGTCCCGGGGGTATCACCCTCATCCGGTTATGGCTTTTGCCTCCGCTTTGCCCGTTGGTATGACCAGTGAAGGGGAGTATATGGATATTCATCTGCTGGAAGAGATGGATGTTCCGGGATTGGAGAAAAGGCTGAACAAGGCCCTGCCAAAGGGAATCACCGTAAAGCAGGCAGTCTCTGTGGACGAAAAGGTTCCTTCCCTGATGTGCCTGGTGGAGCGGGCAGATTACCGCATCGTCCCGGATGATCCGGAATGGGACTGGAAACCGGCAGTGGACGCATTTTGGAGCAAGCCGGAGATCTGGGTGGAAAAGAAAAGCAAGAAGAAGGTGTCCTCCGTAAATTTAAAGGCAGCTGTCCGGGATATCCGGGCATGCGGGGAGCATAACGGGGAGCTCTTTTTATCCCTTCCTGCCGGCAGCAGCGGAAATCTGAAGCCGGATCTGGTGGTTGATGCACTATTGGAGGAAAAGGACAGGGCCCTGTCCTTCTGTCGGACAGGGCTGTATCTCCGAAAGGACGGAAAGTGGGTTACCCCGTTGGCCCTGGGAAAGCAGGAAGGGGGCATTCGGTGAGCAGGAAAATCCTGATCGATGTCCGTCCGGAACAAATACAGGTGGCGCTTCTGGAACAGGATGATCTGGTGGAAATATATGTGGAAAGCGCTGAACATCAAAGAATCGCCGGGAATATCTATCGGGGCAAGGTAAAGAATGTACTTCCGGGTATGCAGGCGGCTTTTGTTGATATCGGCGAGGGGAAAAATGCGTTTCTCTATGCAGGAGATATCCAACCCGGCAAAGAACCCTGTCCGCCTGTTCAGGAGCTTCTGAAGACTGGCCAGGAGCTGACCGTGCAGGTGGTAAAAGAGCCTGTTGGCACAAAAGGTGCCAGGATCACCACCCAAATCACTCTGCCGGGCAAATATCTGGTTTTGATGCCTGCCGTGAACTATGTCGGCATTTCCAGACAGATTGAGAATGAAAGTGAAAGGCAAAGGCTGAAAAGCATTGCGCAGGACATCAAGCCGGAATCCATGGGACTGATTGTCCGTACGGCAGCATTTGAAAAAGGTGCGGAGGACTTTGCCACGGAGTTGAATTTTTTGACAGAGCTTTGGGCCAAAATAGAAAAGGGAGAACGAAAGGGAAAGGTGCCGAGACCGCTGTACAGGGAGGAAAGCATTCTTTATCGGACGGTGCGGGATTTGTTCAACGGCGATGTGGATCAGCTGATCATAAACCGTCAGGAGGAATACGGGAAAGTATTGGAATGGACGGATCTTCTGTCGCCTTCCCTGCGGGAACGGGTGAGATATTTTGAGCCAAAGCGGGACCTGTTTGCATATTTTGGAGTCGGGGAGCAGATCGAAAGGGCAGCTCAAAGAAAGATCCGGCTGAAAAGCGGAGGTTCCCTTGTGATGGATCCAACCGAGGCGCTGACTGTGATTGATGTCAATACCGACAAGTATGTAGGCAAGGTGGACCTGGAGGATACCGTGTTTCATACGAATCTGGAAGCTGCGGAGGAAATCGCCCGGCAGATTCGGCTGAGGGATATCGGCGGCATCATCGTAATTGATTTTATAGATATGGAAGTTGCCGAAAATCGCCTGCAGGTGCTGGAGGCCCTGAAGGCCGCCCTGAAGAAGGACCGGGCAAAAACAAACGTGGTCGGATTTACCGGGCTGGGTCTGGTGGAGATGACCCGTAAAAAAATTTGACAATTCACGGGAATTTGTGATAACATCAGTCGTATGTGAGCCGCTCGGATAAGGTTTGAAAATTCACTGCTTTGCGGGAATACCGATATCCGGCGAGACTGGTTCGAGGAGGTGCATGACAGATGTATGCTGTTATTAAAACAGGCGGAAAACAATACCGGGTCCAGGAAGGAGATATCCTTGCCGTTGAAAAGCTGGATGTTCCGGAGGGATCCGCTGTAAAGTTTGATGAGGTTCTTGCTCTCAGCAGGGACGATGGCCTGAAAGCAGGGACCCCGTTCCTGGACGGTGCAGCCGTAGAGGCAAATGTACTTGGTCAGGGCAAAGGCAAAAAGGTCACGGTGTTCAAGTATAAGCCCAAAAAGCATTATCGCAGGAAACAGGGCCATCGGCAGCCTTTTACCAGGGTTCAGATCACCAAAATAAACGGATAAGGCTGGCTTAAGGCAATGATTCGTGTTTTTGTCCGGTATGGACAGGATGGCTTGATCGGGGAGTTTGCTGTAAAAGGGCATGCAGGATATGAGGAAGCGGGCAGGGATATTGTATGCGCTGCAGTTTCTGCAGTGGCTCAGACGGCGGTGATCGGTCTGACAGATGTGGTGGGGGTCCGCCCGGAGACGGTTCAGAAGGATGGGCTTCTTCATTGTATTCTGCCGGATGGAATGTCGGAAAAGGAACGGGCAATGGCAGGCACGGTGCTTCGTACCATGCTTGCTGGATTGAGAAGTATAAAATATGGATATCCGGATTTACTCTCCATAGAGGAAAGAGAGGTGGATTAAATGTTCAAAATGGATTTGCAGTTGTTTGCACATAAAAAAGGAGTGGGAAGCTCCCGGAACGGGCGGGACAGTGAGTCAAAGCGTCTTGGCCCCAAGAGGGGAGACGGACAGTTTGTGCTGGCCGGAAATATCCTGGTCAGGCAGAGAGGAACGAAAATTCATCCCGGTACCAATGTAGGAATCGGAAGCGATGACACCCTTTTTGCGAAAGTGGATGGCGTGGTCCGATTTGAACGGCTTGGCAAGGATCGGAAGAAGGTCAGTGTTTATCCCGATTCCAATGATGCTGTGGCTGAAGTATAAACAACCGGGGAAAGACACACCGAGCCCATTGTATAACAGTGGGCTTTTTATCATTTATTTGCAGGTGATGGAATGTTTGCAGACAGGGCACGGGTTATCGTAAAAGCTGGAAACGGCGGGAACGGATCCGTTTCTTTCCGAAGAGAAAAATACATACCCAATGGAGGTCCCGACGGCGGAGACGGGGGCAGCGGCGGCGATATTGTCTTTGAGGTGAATCCGGGGCTGCGGACCCTTATGGATTTTCGCTACAAAAAACAATTCCGGGCGCAGCACGGAGAGAACGGACATGGACGGAACCAGACCGGCAAAAGCGGGGAGCCTCTTGTGATTGAAGTGCCTCCCGGTACGGTGGTCCGGGATGAGCAGACCGGATCGGTACTGGCGGATCTGACGGTTCCCGGCATGCGCAAAGTTCTGGCCAGGGGAGGAAAGGGCGGAAAAGGCAATACTCATTTTGCCACTTCCACCAGGCAGGCGCCAAAATTTGCACTGGAAGGCGGTGCGGGTCAGGAGCATACTTTGGTACTGGAGCTGAAGTCCATTGCGGATGTCGGATTGGTTGGCTTTCCCAATGTGGGGAAATCCACGATTCTTTCCATACTGACTTCCGCCCGTCCGAAAATTGCAGATTATCCCTTCACGACCCTTTCCCCCAATCTGGGTGTTGTCAGGGTCCGGGGAGATCGCTCCTTTGTTATGGCAGATATTCCCGGTATTATTGAGGGTGCGCATGAGGGAGTTGGATTGGGTTATGAATTTTTGAGGCACATTGAGAGAACCAGGATACTGGTTCATGTGATCGATGGTTCCGGTATGGATGGCAGGGACCCGCGGGAGGATTTTCATACGATCAACCGGGAGCTTGTGGATTACAGTGAAAAGCTGGCAGAAAAGCCACAGATCATAGTGGTGAACAAAACAGACCTCCCCGGAGTTCAGGAGAATGTGGAACGCATCCGGGAGGATTCTGCATCCAAACATTATCCGGTGTTCGCGGTTTCCGCGGCGCAGAACAAAGGCTTTGGCCCTTTACTGGATGAGATTGTCCGGCAGCTGGACGAACTTCCGGAGCCGGAGCCCCTGGTGGTGGAGGAAGACGCTCTTCGTCCTCCGGATAACAGGGAAGAGCCCTATGAAATCACCCTGGTGAACGGAGAATATGTGGTATCCGGGCCGGCAGTGGATCGGTTGCTTGGAAGGGTCAATCTGCAGGATTATGAATCCCTCCAGTATTTTCAGAGAATGCTCCGCAAACAGGGAATCCTGGATGCCTTGCGGCAGCATGGCATTCAGGATGGGGATACGGTCCGGATGAAGGACTTTTCCTTTGACTTCCTGGACTAGGACTTTCCCCCGGCTGCCAGGTCCTCCATAAATTTCTGTTCCTTTGTGGGCTCGGAACCGGTCTTTTTGTTCCACAGCCAGGAGCCCAGTGCAAATAAGAAAAAAGCAGCGGAAACCACGGTATAGTAAACGGACTGCGATTTTAACCATCGGGACAGCAGGAGGAACAGAAGGGAATACCCCAGATTGGTTCGAATGCGTTTGGGAGTCCAGAGCTCTTTCCGGAGCACATCCGGCTTTTGCTTCTGATGATTGATTTCCTCATCAATCCGATTGTCAATGAGTTTTCCTTCCGGAAACATGCCGCATTCCTCCATGATTTGCAGGAGACTGTCCAAATCCAGCAGGTGTACCGGAATCCTGCTCTTTTTTTCTGATATCGTCCTGCATGATTCCGAATAGGTTCCTGAGGAAATAAATACGGCTTCTGCAGCTCCTTCCGCCTTTGCCTGACTTAAAAAAGTGTTCAGTGCCTGCGGAGGCACCTCTTCCCCCAAATCGGCATGGTAACAGCCGATTGCCGTTTTCTTTCCATGAAAAGTGGCTTCCAGGTGATCCCCCTGATCTTTCAGGTCTCTGATCCCCCTGCATTTCAGCAGTATTCGTGTGATTTGCCATTTAAACTGTGTCCGGTCGAGTTGTCTGATATTTTCCGTCAGGTATTTTTTTGCCACCTGTCGTCTGCCATCGGCTTTTTCCTTTTGAAAGGATTTTCGTTTCCGCAGCGCAAAGGCAACGGTAACAAGAGCATTGATGATCAGGGCCAGAGTCAGGGAAAGCATCGGAATCCGTGTTCTGTGGAGGAACCACAGATAACCTGCCATGAACAGGAAAGACTCGGCAAGCAGAAGATTCAGAATCCAGATGGGCAATGGCATGCTTTTTCCCTGTCGGTAATAACGAGTGCGTTTCCTCCGGATTTTCCATTCTGAAATCCTTTCCTTGAGAGATAAGGGCGCAGAGCTCATAACAACACCTCCTGCTAAGATCATTGACAGGGAAAGAGATTTTTAATCATGGGTGCATTTTAAGGTAGTCAACGGCAAAAATAAAAGGTAGAATAACAGGGGAATTATCTGAAGAGAGATACTTTACAGAAGGAGGCACATTATGTCCCGCAGTCGTAAAACCGGTATTCTGGGCGGAACCTTTGATCCCGTGCATATCGGTCATCTTTTTATTGCGGAGGCGGCAAGGGATGCCTATGGATTGGACCGGGTCCTTTTCCTGCCGACCGGGGATCCGCCCCACAAAAAGGCAAGCCATCTGGCATCCGGCAGGGACCGGATCAATATGCTGAGGGCAGCTCTCCGGGACAATCCGTCCTTTCAGGTGGATGACAGGGAGGTGGTACGGGAAGGTACCACTTATACCATTGACAGTCTGAGAGAGCTGAAGAAAAGATATCCGGAGGATCTTTTGTATTTTATTATAGGAGGGGATACCCTTCTGGAGCTGAAAACATGGAAGGACTTTCACTCCGTGGCAGGCCTTTGCAGCTTTATCACTTATCACAGGCCGGGATATGGAAGAGAAGAGCTGGTGGAGGAGGCAGAGCACCTTGCCAGCGTCTATCATGCAGATATTCGCTTTGCAGAAGGTCCCGGCCTGGATATCTCTTCGAAATATATCCGACACAGGATGGAGAGAAATCAAACCGTCCGATATCTGGTACCCAAAACAGTGGAAACCTATATTGCAGAACACCATTTGTACAAAGGAGAGTGGTATCATGAAGGATCGTGAGAAGATTATCGGGCAGCTCAGCACGTTGATGGACGAAAGAAGGCTGAATCATTCCATTGGAGTCAGCCGCTGTGCGTCAGAACTGGCAAAAACATATGGTGCGGACGAGGAGAAGGCGGAACGGGCGGGGCTGCTGCATGACTGTGCCAAATGCCTGTCCGGGGATCAATCGGTGCGTCTGTGCCAAAAACACGGATGGGAGCCGGACAGTATTGAAAAGGCCAATCCATCCCTGCTTCATGCTCCATTGGGGGCATTTCTGGCTGAAGATCTTTTCCGGATCCGGGATCGGGAGATCCTGGATGCCATTGCCTGCCATACGACAGGAAAAAAAGGAATGACACTCTTTGAAAAGATCATATGTCTGGCAGACTATATGGAAGAGAGCCGGCAGTATCCCGGAGTGGAGGACATCCGGGCCTTTGCCTTTCACGATATCAACAGGGCATTGCTGCTCGCCTTTGAACTTTCCATACGGAATGTTCTGGACAGAGGACAGCTGCTGCATCCCATGACAGTGGATGCACGCAACGATCTGCTTCTGGCAATGGACGGATCAGACAAATCCGCTGCCGGGGCATCGCTTAAGAATATCTGATTTCATCAAAAAAAGGAGGATTTATTTTTGAACAATCCAAACAAACTGGTCCGGGAAATGGCGGATATCCTGGATGGCAAAAAGGCAGAAGATATTTTGATTCTGGATATCAGCGGACAGTCCGTACTGGCGGATTATTTTGTGATTTGTTCCGGCCGGTCTGAGGTTCAGGTTCATGCGCTTGATGATGAGCTTCAGGAAAAGATGTCTGAAAAAGGTATTTATCCGATTCATCTGGATAAAAGTGATCGGTGGATTGTACTGGATTATGGAGATATTATTGTTCACATCTTTCACAGCGAAGAAAGGAAATTTTACAATATTGAAAGACTCTGGGCGGATGCCGCATGCAGGCCGGCATCCAGTGAATTGCCCGGGGACAGCAAAAGGAACAAAAAAGGAAAAAAGGGCGAAAGAGAAAGCGCAAATTCCGGTCCTCAGGATTTGTGATACAAATAGTAGTTTCGCCGGCGCCTTCGGTGGTTGATCCGGAGGACGATGATTTTAAGCAGGAGAAACGCCAATGCAACAGAAGCGACTGCAATGACCCAGGGGAAGCTTTTTTTGCTTTTGTCCGGTGTCAGGGCATCCATAGCCGTTCTTTTTTTCACATCCCGTACGGCAGTGAGAGGAACCCTGGCAAGCACTTTTCCCCGCAGGCTGACCGTCATTTCCCCAATGGCCTGACCTTTTTGAATGGGGGCGTTCAATCGGGGCAGCGAATTGCCATCCCCCTTCGGTTTGGTAAACTGGCTTTCATCCCATTGAATTTTCTTTCGGATTTCCGGGATATCCTTCCTGAGAAATACATCGCCCCAGTCCCCGGAGGAAATCCCGACTGCCAGGCTGCCTCCGTCGCCGGAGGCATGGTTCTCCACCGGAAAGGACTTTACGACCGCTCCGTTTTTCAGGATCCGACGGTACTGGTAGTTGGCAAATCCATATTCAAACAGCTCCCTTGCCTCGCTCCATTGCTGTCCGGCGGCTGAATTCAGAATGACGGCGATCAGATTCATGCCGTCCTTTGTGGCAAAGGAAACCAGACATTGGCCGGATTTGCTGGTATAACCTGTTTTTCCCCCCGTGGCGTATTCGTAGAACTGCGAACTTTTCTTGTTCAGAAGCTTATTCCGGCTTCTCCAGAACCGGGGTTCTCCCGTAACCCCATTCGTGGTGTCCATGGAAGTCATCGATATCGCCTGCCGGAAAAATTTATTTTTCATGGCAGCTCTGCCGATCATCGAAAGATCATATGCCGTGGTATAGTGGTTTGGATCATGATATCCATGGGGATTGATAAAGTGGGAATCTCCGGCGCCTGCCTCCCGTGCCCTTTGATTCATCAAATTGCTGAAATAGTTCAGGGCCTCCTGTGCGTCCAGGGGCTTGCCGGAAACGGAGCGTGCGATATGTACGGCAATGGTATTGGCTGCATCGTTTCCGGAATTAATCAGCATACCCAGGATCAGATCCCGCAACGTAAGCTTTTCATTCTCCACCAGTCCGGCTTTCGTCCCATCCCAGGCAACCAGATTGATTTCATCCCCTACCGTTACCATTTCGTCCAGGTGTCCGTATTCGGAAGCGATCAATGCAGTCAGGATTTTCGTTGTGCTGGCAGGATAAAGTCTCATGTGCTCCTGCCTTGCCTTCAGGATCTTCCCGGTTTGCTGTTCGATCACCACTGCGCCCTGTGCCATGCTTTCGGGGGGGACCTCCTGTGCAGCCGGGGCCCCGTCCGGAAGAGTATCCACTGCGGAAGCGTAAGCTGTCAGGCAGCAAGGCACGATGACTGTTATGATAAGGATACAGGAAAGAATTTTCTTCATTTCAATTTTCTTATGTCTCATCTTCTATTGCCTCATTTTCTATCCGTTTCTATCTTGATTTCCCATTCCTGCAATGGAAGGACAAATATTATTTATTATATCATATTGGTATATGAAAAGGGAAATTCATCTTGGAAACCGCATAACCATTGCCCTATTGTTAGATCGGCAAACGATCGGGTAAGTTTAGAATGAAAATTTAAAATTGTTCTTTTTAATTCGCTTTTCGTATGTTTTCGCATGCCCTTTCCATATTTGTCGTCAAAGAAGGATAGATTATCAGAAATTTTGGAGGAATTTCTATATTTTAATCGAATATACTAT
>DAINCI010000040.1:9053-14447 GCA_036732425.1 Bacillota bacterium | reverse complement strand
ACCGGGCAAATGAAATGGAACAAACCGGACAATTCTAACAGGCAAATGGATCAAAAGCGGTGGCAGGGCATCTTGTTTCCTGTCACTGCTTTCTTTTTTGCGAGGACATTTCCCGACATTCTTTTTATGGGAAATCATAGCAAAATCATCAAAATATATCCAGAAATCACTTGACAGATATTTCTATTTTATATATTATACTTATATACCAGTAATTTATTATACTATCACATTATGGAAGACTGGAGGGATGCCAATCCGGATGGATCGGGGAATACCAGAGAAAAAGGAAGACATAAAATGAGGACATAAGAGGAGGAGTGATTGTATGAAACAAGCGTACTTGCGTGGATTCGTTTCTGTTTTGCTGGCCTTGTTGCTGATCCTTGGAGGTTCTCCCATTCCTGTGCGCGTCCTGGCGGAATCTCCGGCCAAATCTCCGGCGGAGTCTCCGGTCAAATCTTCTGAGGAGCCTCCCGGGGTTCAGACCGAGGAGATTGGAAAGGTACGGGTGCAGGTGCTGTCGGATACGCTGGCCAGGGTGGAAGCAGAGGGCCCGAAGGGATATGAGGATCGTCTGACCTATCATATTACCAACCGGGACTGGCCGGGAGCCCGGGCCAAAAGAGTCACGGAAGAAAAGATTACAAAAATCGTCACTTCAAATTATACGGTAAATGTGCCGAACAACGCCACGTCCTTAAACGGCGTATATGTTACCAATGCAAAAGGGAAAAGGATCTGGGAATATCAGAGCCTCCCTTCCGGAAATCCTTTTTTGCCGGCTCCCGGCTCCACGCCGGAAGCATGGGCCATTGCGGACAATCCCAGAGTCGTGCCGGCCGAGTGGGGATACAATCCCATGCCGCAGGATAACACGGAATTTACGGATTACAATGGCTGGGATACCACCAATCAAGCCCCGGACATGTATGTGTTCCTGCCCCGGCGGGACGCAAAACAGCTTCGAAAGGATTTCATTGAACTGACGGGAAGGACGGAGCTGGTCCCGCTGAAAGCCCTCGGGCTTTGGCACAGCCGCTACTATCAATACCATGAGCAGGAAGTCTATGATACCATCGATAAATACCGGGACGAAGGATTCCCTCTGGACTATTTTGTCGTGGATACGGACTGGCGCATGTCCAATTCCGGGACAGGCTATGACATCAACGAAGAGTGTTTTCCGGACATGCCGCAGTTTCTCCGGAACGCCCACGAAAAGCACGACGTGAATATCATGTTCAACGATCATCCGGAGCCGGTGAACAACCAGCACGCGCTGACCCAGGAGGATCTGCAGTTCCGGAATGAGAATCTGCGCCGGATCCTGGATATGGGCCTGGATACCTGGTGGTTTGACCGCAACTGGTCCACCTCCATCCGGTCGCCTTTTTCCGGCATCAGCAAAGAGAGCTTTGGCATGTATCTCTATCATTACATTACCCGGGATCAGATTCCGGGCAGGCGTCCCATGATTATGGGAAACGTGGACGGGATTGACAACGGGGTATTCAACCGGGCTCCCGACCTGGCTTCCCACCGTTATTCCATTCAGTGGACGGGAGATACCCATGGACAGTCGCAGGATCTGCGGCAGGAGATTGTTGACGCCGTACGCAGCGGTGCGGAGACACTTCTTCCCTATGTCAGCGCCGATGTGGGAGGCCACATGGATGTGCTTTCCCCGGCACTGTATACCAGGTGGTCCCAGTATGCCGCGCTTTCTCCTGTTTTCCGGTATCACTGCACGGCCAATCCGGCCTTTGACCGGTCCCCGTGGCTGTATGGGGCAGAGGCGGAGAACGTCGTAAGGGATTATGTCCGGATGCGGTACCGCCTGCTGCCCGTGTTCTATTCCCTGTCCCGCCAGAATTATGAGACAGGCCTGCCGATCACAAAAAGGCTGGACTATAACTATCCCGGCTATGCCCAGGCGCAGGACAATACGCAGTATCTGCTGGGCGACGGGATCCTGGTGGCTCCCATCTGGGAAGCGGATACGGAAACCGAAACCGTGCCGGCGTCCTGGCTGACGCATGATCAGGGAGCTCCAGGGCTCCAAGCCACTTTTTACAACAACGTCAATCTGGAAGACCCGGCTGTACTGACCCGCGAGGATGCCAATGTCAATTTTGACTGGGAAACAAAAAGTCCGGGGACAGGTGTTTCCGATGACAATTTCTCTGCCGTATGGGAAGGCAAAATCACCATTGGCGAGGAAGACGTCCATCTTGCGACCACGGTGGATGACGGAGTGCGCCTGTACGTGGACGGGAAAAAAGTGGTGGACAGCTGGCAGCCCAACAACAGCGTGACTTTTAAGACAGAGGAAATTTACAGGGCGGGCTCCACCCACGATATCCGTCTGGAGTATTATGAAAAATCCGGAAACGCGGTGATCCGGCTGGAGTATGTGACCAAAGATCAGGATGACAACATGCGTTCGGTATTCCTTCCGGACGGAAGATGGATCGACGTATGGACCGGGGAAGAGTTTACCGGGCCGAAAACCATCAATGTGCAGCATACCATGCATACTTCTCCCATCTTTGTGCGCTCCGGAAGCATCGTTCCCCTTGTGAAGGATGCGGAAAACCATATAGGGGAAAACGACTGGAGCAAGGTGGCGCTGGACGTTTATCCAAGCACAAGGCTGGACGGCAAATCCGAACTGTATGAAGATGACCGGACCACTGTCTCCTATAAGGAAGGAGAATACCGCACCACCGCGCTGAAAACCACTTTTGATAAAAAAACCGGCGAAACCGTGGTGAACATCGGCGCTGCCAAAGGCGCCTATGAAGGCAGCGATGCCTATGACAGCCGGGACTGGAAAGTCCGTGTCCACAGCCCGAAGCAGTGGGGCAGGGTGGAGTCGGCAACGCTGGATGGGAAAGATGCTTTCGGCAGGGTGCAGACCATTGCACAAACCGGGGATGCGAAGCCCTTCGCCTTTGAAGGCGGCGCTGCGGACAGCAGGATTTACGAGCTTTCTTTCAAAAAAGCGCTGGATCAGCCCAGCGAAATCCGTATCAAGTTTGCTTCCCCCCGGGATGAAGATCTTCCGGGCCACAGTGACGTGGCAGTGGATGCCGAAGTGTCCGAACGGTTTGTCGGCGGCACCGTAAACCTGTCCAAAGAAGGCAAGGAGGACTGGATCCACCTTGGTGCGGAGGAAGAAGCATCTGTCACGAAAAAAGCCGACGGCAGCGGAGCCATTGGCGATGTGGCCATCAATGGCGAGCCGAAGCGTTATACCAACGCGCCGGTTGAATTTCAATGGGAAGGCGGGACTCCGGTGGAAAGCACCGATCATATGCGCAGCGGTCTGTCCATCGGGGAAGGCAGCTTTGACTTTGATGTGGCCGTAGGACCGGAGGAAAAGCAGATCAAGGTTTACTTAAGCGGAGAGAATGCATCCGGAAGTCTGGCCATATCCGACGGTACCGGTACGGGGGCTCAGGTTGTTCCTGTGTCCGGCGCGGGGCAATATGCAAAGGCAGTGGTGATCCGCGCTCAGGCAGAGGCGGAAACCAGACTGCGGATTTCCTGGGTCAAAACCGGAGGGACCGGCCCGGTCAGTCTCATGGCAGTCACGCTGGCGGATCCGGATCTGGCGGAGGATGTTGCCGTGGAACGCTCCGCAAGCCTGGAACCCGTACCGGCGGATGTCCATCTGTCGGATGAGAAGAACCTGGACTGGATTCATGTTGGCCTGAACAGCGATCCCGCGGCCATTAACCGCAAAAAGGACGTGCCGCAGATGATCTCGCCTCCTCAGACAACCCAGTCCTGCTTTGAAGTGCATGATTACAACACCAATTTTTCCTGGAGCGACGGTACTCCCACCCTGATCCAGGAGAAGAACCACAATGCGATTGCCACCAACGGCTCTTTCCAGATCTCGGCTCCGTCCGCCCCGGAATGGCGGGAACTGAAAATATATCTGGGATGCTGGAAAGGCACAAACACCATTGAAATATCGGATGAAGCCGGGGAGGAGGTTACGTCGTTTACCTGCACCGCCGGGAATCCGGCGCAGATCCGATGCCTGTCCGTGAAGTATCGGTCCAATGAGGATTCCGCCCTGTATGTGAAGTGGGCGAAAACGGACGGGACCGGCAATGTTTCGTTTGCCGCCTGTACGGTCTCGGAACTGGAAGAAAACGGGGACAATATCACCGCACAGCTGGAAGAGGTTCCCGATACCCTGAATTTAAGCGACGACCGGTTTACGGAATGGATGCATTTCGGCCATCCGGATGCCACGTCGGTCAACCGGAAGGCGGATCCGCAGACCAATAGGATCGTTCCCAACACGAAGGACCTGCTGGGCAAGGATCTGGTACAGGGCATTGACTATAAAACAAGCTTTTCCTGGGACGACGGCACGCCGCTGGCAGCCGCGGACTCGGTACGGGATTTCTCCTACAGCTATGACGGACTGGAAAAGGAACTGAACATGCAGCCGGGCAGCTGGAGAGTATCCCTGTATACGTCCCTGTGGTGGGCAAAGGGATCCATTGAAATCCTGGATGAAAACGGCGCGCTGGTGGATATCCTGGGATACGAAAGCCGGAAAGCCGCGTCCGGTACTTCCGAATACCGGAAGGTGGTCCTGGATTATAGATCGGACAAGGCACAGGAGCTGACCGTGCGTGTCGTACCGGCCCTGGCCTTTGACGGACACCGGGGCAATATGTCCCTGGCTGCAGCCACTGTGGAGGAACTGGATCCGGAGCCTGTAGAGAAAAAGGCACCGGGCAAGCCGGTTCTGAGTCACAACAATGGCTGGGACACCGGGATTCAGGATGGGGACTACACCGTTACCATGGATATGTGGTACGGGGTCAACGGCACCAGCTGCAAGCTCTACGAAAATGGCAGGCTGATCGATACCCAGAAGCTGAAAGTCCATACGCCGGCTGCCCAGACGGCAAAAACGGACATCCGCGGCAGGTCAGAAGGAACCTATACCTATTACTGCGAGCTGACCAATGCGGCTGGTACGACAAAGAGCGATCCGATCACCATAAAGGTTACGCAGACAAAACCCGGAAAGCCGAGCTTGTCCTGTTACAACGATCAGGGCAGGAGCAGCTGGCGCGTCACCATGGACATGTGGTGGGGAATCAACGGCACAACGTACAAGCTGTATGAGAACGATGAACTGATTGATACACAGAAGCTGACGGCAAAGACGCCGAACGCGCAGACGGCTTTTACGGATGTCAGGGACAAACCTGCGGGAACCTATACGTATTATTGTGAACTGATCAATGATTTTGGCAGTACGAAGAGCAAAGCCATTACCGTGAAAGTGAAAGAGTAGATTTCAGCCCGCACGGATTCCAGCCCGCATGCGGGGAAATGGGAAATTCATTTGTCCGT
>DAINCI010000040.1:6737-8953 GCA_036732425.1 Bacillota bacterium | reverse complement strand
TCTCATTTTTACACTTCTTTCCATACAAGGAGTGAAGAAGGAGTTTTTGGCGTTATCAAATCATATCTCCCCGAGTGCCGCCGGGCTTCTTTGTAGTCTCATCCTCTCTGTTGCGCAGATAATCCCGCAGAACCAGATTAATATACTGGGAAAAGGAACGATCATCTCTTTCTGATAACTTTTTAATTTCTTCAACAATATCATTATCAAGGGTAATACTTACCTTTTCTTTCAATGGCCTCATTGGATCACCTCCGTTCTTTATAAAAAAGAATATCATTTTATCCTACTCAGCATTGACAGGTAAGATAAAGTAGTATATAGTATGATAAAGCAAAATAAAGTTATGCATATAGGAGGATTGATGCTCATGGAGAGGCAGTTATCGAATGTGAGACCAAAAAGGGCTCCATATCATTTAACTGAAAAAAGAA
Source organism: Bacillota bacterium (assembly GCA_036732425.1). Classification (GTDB taxonomy): domain Bacteria; phylum Bacillota; class Clostridia; order Caldicoprobacterales; family DTU083; genus UBA4874. Next base: position 8,519 of record DAINCI010000040.1, on the reverse strand, counting down.
AAGCTCAGATAAAAATGCTGTTAATTGTTCTGCCATTTATGATTTTCGTGTTTATTTTCAGTTATCTTCCGCTATTCGGATGGTCGTATGCATTCATGGATTATAAACCCGGTGTCCCCTTTTTCAAGCAGGAGTTTGTAGGCCTGAAATACTTCAGGTTAATGTTTTCCAGGGTAGGGTATTTTCCGATTGCTTTAAGAAATACGCTGGTATTGAGCGGTTTGGGAATCATTTTTTCTCCTGTTCCGATGATATTTGCGATCATGCTTTCCCGTGTCAGTAATAACAGGATTTCAAAAACCATTCAAAGCGTTGCTTCCTTCCCAAACTTTATCTCATGGGTGATCGTTTATTCTCTTTTTTTTGCCTTATTCAATACAAATGATGGGGCTGTAAATAATATACTGTTGAATCTTGGCCTTATTGACCAGCCTACCAATATTTTGGCCAATGAAAAGCTGGCCTGGTACTTTCAGGTTGCCGTTGATATGTGGAAGGGAACGGGTTGGAATGCGATTATTTATATCGCGGCGATGTCCGGGATTGATCAGGAATTATATGATGCTGCGGATATTGACGGAGCGGGCAGCTTTCAAAAGACTCTATATATTACAGTTCCTGAACTGACACCAACTTATTTTGTTTTACTGCTCCTGTCCATTTCCAATATGCTCAGCAATGGCTTTGAGCATTATTGGGTATTTCAGAATCCTCTGGTAATGGACAAGCTGGAAGTACTCGATACTTATGTTTATAAAGTGGGGATATTTAATCTTCAATACTCCTTTTCGATTGCCATGGGTATTTTTAAATCCATCATCAGTATTTTTCTGCTTACGTTTGCAAATATGTTTTCCAAAAAAATTCGCGGAAGTTCAATTTTTTAAAAACGGAGGTTATTATTATGGGGAAGAATATACGGAATGTTTTTTTAAAAGGGCTTAATCTTCTGATTTTAATTGTCTTTGCATTAATATGTTTCTATCCGCTGTATTTTGTGTTTATTAACTCATTCAGCAGTGCATCTGCGATTACAAAAGGTGTCTACCTATTGCCGCAAAAACCGACATTGATCTATTATAGATATCTGCTTCTGACGCCAAGCATATTGCAGAGTACCTTTATCTCCATTGCCAGGACAGTATTGGGCACCATCATTACGGTAATGTGCTCCTCATTTATGGGGTACATGGTATCCAGAAGGGATCTCCCGTTCCATAAAATAATATATCGTTATTTTATTATTACCATGTATTTTGGCGCTGGATTGATTCCCTGGTACATGTTGATGAAGGCACTCGGGCTCAAGAACAATTTCCTGCTGTATATTATTCCCGGTGCAGTGTCCGCTTATTACATGATCCTGGTGAAGACCTATATTGAGTCTTTACCACCGTCCCTGGAGGAGTCCGCTGAGATTGACGGCGCTGGTATTTTCACAATTTTCTTTCGGATCATTCTTCCGCTCAGCCTGCCGATTGTCGCATGTATTACTGTCTTTTGTGCGGTAGGTCAATGGAACGCCTGGTCAGATAACCTTTATCTTGTGTCAGAACCAAAGCTGGATACCCTTCAATATCTTCTCTATAAAAGTCTCCAGCAAAACATGACAAATGTGTCTTCCGGGAAAGAAGTCAGCACAGGGCCGGTCAGTCAGATTGAGATAACCCCTGCCGGGCTGCAATATGCGATGACAGTCGTAACAGTAATTCCGATTATGCTGGTTTATCCTTTCATGCAGAAGTATTTTGTGAAGGGCCTTATGCTCGGGGCCATCAAGGG
>DAINCI010000040.1:0-6637 GCA_036732425.1 Bacillota bacterium | reverse complement strand
TCGACAGGAGAGCCATAACTGAAATCTATTCAACCAATAATGAGGAGGGTTTTTCATGAAAAAATGTAAAATGCGTGCACTTTCTTTTGTCATTGTAATGTTTCTGCTTGTTGGATTCGCTGGATGTAAACAGGAATCCGATGCAGACAGGAAACCGGGAAAAAGTGCATCATCCCAGACAAATCCGGATTCATCCCCGGAAGATTCGAAGGCTCCCGTCACACTGACGGTTCAGGGCTTATTTGATGGTGCACCTCAGGACGGAGTACAGAAAGATGATGTATCCAAATACATTGCGGATGAAACCGGTGTAACGCTCAAGCTCATGAACCTCACAGACGACGATACGGCTGCGCAGAAACTGTCTGCCCAGGTCGCAAGTGATGATCTCCCTGATATTTTCCGATCTCCCAGCCTGAACCGTCTGCCGGATCTTATAGAAGCAGATAAAGTCCTGCCTCTTGATGACCTCATAGAGGAACATGCAAAAAATACGAATACGGATAAACTCGCAAAAGCCATGATAGAAATCAATAAGGTCAATAGTCCGGATGGGAAGCTGTACTGTATCGGAATGGACAGGGGTACCTGGGATGATGGGACCGGAGGAATTCGCAACAACTATATACGCTGGGATCTTTACAAAAAGCTTGGTTATCCTGAAATTAAAAATCTGGATGACCTGGCTGATGTGTTGATACAAATGCAGAAGCTGGAGCCAAAGACGGGAGACGGGAAGAAAACATATGCAGCCGGGTCCAATTCCGATGCGTTTCATTTTGCGGCATTGGTGGGCAATATGCTGAATTCCGGATACGCAGAAGCCAGTCCGGATCATATGTTCCTTATAGATATAGAGAATAATGAAGTCCAGGAAACGAATATGTTGACGGAAACAGATTCCCTGTACTGGAAGTCCCTAAGGTTTCTGAACAGGCTTAATCAGGCAGGCGCCTTTGATCCGGATAGTTTTACCCAATCCAATTACAGCAGCAAGGTGAATTCCGGGATATATATGATGACGCAGGAAAGCTGGAGTGCCTCAGATGCAAACCATACATTTAAAACCAATGGAACGCCGGAAAGAGGTTTTGTCGCATTACCTGCTTCCATGTTTGGATATCGGAATACCGCTCTGTATTATAACGATCTTACCGGAGAAAGAAGCTTTTCTATTTCAAAGAAATGCGAACACCCGGAAAGAGCTGTTGAACTGCTGGACTTCCTGTCAACCTATGAATTCTCGAGAATTGCGAACAATGGCCTGGAAGGTACGAATTGGAACATGAAAGACGGAAAGCCTGCACCAAAGGAAGAGTACCTGAATCAAGCTGCAGATGACAAATCATATATATCAACCGGGGCAGGCAAGTATACCCATTTTTGTGGATACAAAAGCGGAACCATTGATCCGGACACAAATGTATCTGTCGACTGCAGAAAGAACGCTTTGCCGTTGACACCAACGCAACAGGATTTTGTGGATCATTTCGGGAAAAAATCGTTGCCGGATGTCTATAAGGATGGTCTAACCACATATGAGAATAACACCATTGTGGATTTCGGGCTTCTTCCGGAGGACTTAAAGCTTATGGAAACAAACCTGTCAACGTATCTGAATCAGAATGAAGCGAAAGTGATTCAGGCAAAGAATGATAAGGAATTTGAAAAACTGCAGGCCGGGTTTATCAAGGGCCTGGGCGACTATCAAATAGATAAAATCTTTAAAACTTATTATGACAATGCCGTAGCCAGCACATCAAAGCTGAAGGAGGTTTATGAGAATCTGGATTAAGCCATGCTGCCAGCTGTGTATTGGTGATCCGCCATTAAGGTTCGTGTTTGTTTTGACTGATTTATGGCACCATCGTATACGGTGGTGCCTTTTATAACAAAAAAGTGGGAAAACCGGCTCTTGTAATCTTTTCAGTGAAAAACAAGTGTATGCAAGGAATATTCAGGAAAGCTATGGAATTGAATACATTGGATGGACAGGAAAGACTCTGGATTGAATTTTCAACATAAAAAAGCATGGAAAGGATGAGCTCATTATGATGCCGATCGATTTAACCAAATCAGAGGCAAGGGAGGCAAAGATCGTTGCCTGTACACCGGAGAGTATGGAGGTTCTTTTTGGAGGAAGCGGTGGAGGGATTACGCTTCCGGGCGCTGAGAAAACAAACAGGAGATATATTGCAGGCTATATTGAGGTGATGGAGACACATTCTGTTGCCATGATGGTACGTTTCTTTTTACCTGATGACAGAGAAGAGCATATGTCTGTTCGCTTTGGTTTGCTGCCCGGGTTAAAGACCCTTGTATGCTTTGATCTGAATTGGCTGGACAATGGTTCTATTTTTACAAATCGTACGCCTGGCACGCTCAAGCTGGTGATTCATGGACTTCGTACGGACATTCAGGATGTCGAACGTGTGGAACTGGGTATCGAGGAAACATTTCATGATGTTCGTGTGCGTTTGGAGGGCTTTCATCTGACGGATCAAAGACCCGCTGATTTTCCGCTGCCTGGCAAAAAACTGGTTGATGAATTTGGACAGTGGAAGTCCGGGGATTGGCCGGGGAAGATACATAGTCCTGAGGAAATGAGGACTTCCATGGAATCCAACGAAGGGCCGGCTGAATACCCCTTTCCTCAATGGGACAAATGGGGTGGCGACGGCACCCGTAAGCTCAGGGAAGGAAGCGGCTTTTTCTCAACACACAAGACACCGGACGGGCGCTGGCATCTGGTGGATCCCGATGGTTATGACTATTTTTCCATTGGCCCCTGTGGCACACGTCCCGGGGATATGGGCCGTGTGGATCATTTTGAAAGGCTCTGTGACTGGCTTCCTGATCCGCAGGAACCAAATTACAGGGACTTTTATGACAGCGGGGTTCTGAAACGTACCGCATATATGGAACCAGACCCTTATAAGATGTTCAGCTTTCTGAAAGCCAATCTTTATAAGGCGTATGGCAATAGCTGGGAGGAGAAGTGGAAGGAAATATCCTATCATATACTGATGGGACATGGGATAAACACGCAGGGCAACTTCCCGGGCCTGGACGTAAACAACGGGAAAAGCAAGATACCCTATGTCCGGGAGATCCCTGGCTTTCCTGCTACGGAAACGCTGATCTTTCGTGATTTTCCCGATGTCCTTTCACCGGAATACCATGAAAAATGCAGGAAATATGCTGAGACTCTGGAAGAATGGAAGGACGATCCATGGCTCATTGGATATTTCCTGAGAAATGAACCGGAATTTAATTTTGTGCCTGATCTGGTGATAGCAAATGAGGTTCTCCGCAATCCTGCCCGCACATACTGTCGGGTTGGCCTTATCGGGTTCTTACATGGCCGGTATGGAACGATTGGGAAGTTGAATGCAGCATGGAAATCTGACTTTACGGATTTCGGAGATCTGGAAAACCCCATTGACAACTGTATCGGGGAGTATTCTTCCTCAGAGCCTGATTTACGGGAATACTCCGCATTTCTAATCCGTGAGTATATCAGGGTGCCTTCCCTTGCCTGCAGAAAGGTGGATTCCAATCATCTTAATCTGGGGCTGCGCTGGTCTGAGGCAAACAATACCGTTATGATGGCTGGCTGGAAGTATTTTGATGTATTCTCCATCAACTGCTACTCCTTTGATCCTGCTGCAGATATGGAATTTGTCAGGAATGCCGGTGTGGATCTTCCAATTATGATTGGGGAGTTCCACTGCGGTGCACTGGACCGGGGATTGCCGGCAACTGGACTGAAGGGAGTGGAGAATCAGGAGGAACGTGGTGTGATGTGGAGGCACTTTGTGGAGGAATGTGCTGCCCACCCTTATGGTGTAGGCGCTCATTGGTTTCAATACAACGATCAGTTCTGTCTGGGCAGATTCGATGGGGAAAACTATCAGATTGGGATGGTGGATATCTGCATGCAGCCACATAAAGAGCTGTTCAAGGCAGCACAGGAAACATCTGCGGTATTGTACCAGGTTAAAAATGGGGAGACTGTGCCTTACGAAAGGACGCCGAAGTCTGTTCCCATGATTGGATATTGACTCATGCCGGAAATCTTGAAATAAGGTATCAGGGAGGATAAGGAAATTGAGCAGGAAAGCAAAAATATGGCGGGAGAGACTTGTACTCCCTACTTATGAAATGGGAGAAGAGGAAAGGCTGCCGATTTTCCATAAGCTGAGAATCAATCAGGGCACCAAAGGGGATATCTATCCCTACAAGACAAATGACAAGCTGCTCATGAAGCGGAACAAGGATCATGAGTACGATGCGATATGTCTGGAAAATGATTATATCAAAGTTACCGTATTGCCTGAACTCGGTGGGAGAATCTATGAGGGCTATGATAAGGTCAATGATTATAACTTTGTCTATAAAAACAATGTCATCAAACCAGCGCTGATTGGACTGAACGGTGCCTGGGTGTCGGGAGGGATTGAATTCAACTGGCCGCAGCACCATCGTCCCACTACCTTTCTGCCTGTGGAGTCCACGATCGAAGAGGGAAGGGATGGAAGTGTCACTGCCTGGATGGGAGAAACCGAAGCGATGAACGGCTTGAAAAGCCTTGTGGGTGTGAGTATACATCCGGATAAAGCCTGTATTGCTGCAAAAGTGAAACTATATAACCCTACACCACAGACACAGACTTTTCATTGGTGGGCGAATCTGGCGGTTCATGCGAATGACCATTATCGTCTTATGTTTCCGCCGGATATTGATTATGTTACCTTTCATAACAAGACACATGTTTCTCCTTTTCCTGTTGTAAAAGGGAATTTTGCAGGTTATGATTTCGGTGATGGAGTGGATATCAGAAAATATGCAAATCTTGCTGCAGCCAGTTCGTTTTTTATCTTCGATTCCCGGTATTCCTTTATGGCGGGATATGATGATGGCAGAGGGATGGGTACGGTCCATGTGGCGGACAGGTATTTGTCGCCGGGCAAAAAATTCTTTACCTGGGGGAAGTCGGGATATGGTGATGCGTGGCAGAGAAACCTGACGGACGAGGACGGAGAATACATTGAGATTATGACGGGATGCTTTACGGATAATCAGCCGGATTTTACCTGGATTATGCCATATGAAACGAAAACATTTGAGCAAAGATGGTATTCCCTCAAGGGACTGCCGGACCTTAAGAATGCCACAAATGATGCAGCTGTCAGCATCATAAAGGATGGGGATGAAATCAGGGTCAGCTTTAATGTCGTACAGTCCCATGAGGAAGTTACCCTTGCTGTAAATGGTACGAAAAGGAAATGCAAACCGGTGCCTGGGGTGGCATATGAATATGCAACGGATGAAATAAAGTGTGTTGATGATGTTCAGGTCCAATTAACCGACGAACTGGGCAGGGAACTTGTGTCGTGGGAAAAACTGCCCATGTTTTTCGACGGCAAAGAGCCCCCTCAGCCAAGGCAAAAACCAAAACCGCCTGAAGAGATTCAGAGTGTTGATGAGTTATGGGTAAATGGTGTGCACATAGAACAGTATAAGGATGCTGTTGCATTGCCGGATCCCTATTTTCTTGAAGGGCTGAAGCGTGATCCCCTGGATATTCGATGTAATACATCCATGGCAAAGTTGATGTATCGCAGGGGCAGGTTCTCAGAGGCAGTCCCATACCTGGAGAAGGCTTTGAAGCGGGCAGTCGGCAGGAACCCAAATCCATATGATCCCGAATGTTATTATCAGATGGGAATTATCCATAAACAGCTGAACAGAAACCAAGAGGCTCTCCAGTGCCTGAAGCGCGCTGCCTGGAGCTATGCCTGGAAAAGTGCCGCACTGCTGCAGTCTGCTGAGATCGAGACAGAACAGGGGGATTATCAGACTGCAATGGAAGATTTGGATGTTTCCCTCCGTACAAACAGTAAGTCTCTGCGGGCCCTGGCACTGAAATCCGCTTTGCTGATACGGCTTGGGAAAAAGGACGAAGCGGAGAAGGTCGCCTTTCAGGCCAGGAAATGGGATCCTCTTGATTCTGCTTCTTATTTCACTATGTTCCTGTGTGGAGACAAAGGGACTGGAGAGCTGCTGGTCTCCATATTGGGGGACAAGGCTGGCGCATACCTTGATCTGGCAGAAATTTATCTTTCTTCAGGTCTGTACGGGGAAGGAATCAAAGCATTGTCATTGTGCAGGCATGATACGGCATTGGTGGCATTCTATCATGCATATGCAGCAGGCAGACTGGGGCAGCATGAGGATAAGGAAGGATGGCTCAAAAAGGCAGATCGGCTGCCGCTGGAACGTGTATTCCCGAATCGTCCTTTTGATTTCAGGGTTTTGGAGTATGCTGTTCAATCAAGCAACAGTGCCATTGCTCCCTATTACCTTGGCTGCATGTATTATGCGAGGGATACCAATCAGCTGGCAGCGGAATACTGGCAGATGTCTGTCAGGAGAAATCCGGATTTTGCCGATGCTCACAGAGCACTTTCGCAGGCAATGTTTGAAACCTTTGATGACAGAAGAAAGGCAAAGGATGAAATCACCAAAGCTTTTGAATTATCCAAAGAGCCAAGAATATTATATGAAATGTATCAGCTGTATAAGGTATTGGGAACAAAAGACGATGCACTGATCCAATTGCTCAGGGAAAACA
>DAINCI010000039.1:0-14954 GCA_036732425.1 Bacillota bacterium | reverse complement strand
ATGTCATCACCGAATACAGGCAGAACTGCATCAGCGGGTTGTTCAGGGCAAGAATCCTTTCTGCCCGGGTAAAATCCTGCCGGATTTCCTCGGCGGCATGATCCAGTTTTCCTTTCTCATAATCTTCGCGCACATAGGATTTTACGACACGCATGGCCTTTACATTTTCCTGAATTGATTGGTTCAGGGCATCATACTTTTTGAAAACCCTTTGAAACAGCGGCAATGTTTTGCGGGTCACCATAAAAAGGCCGAAACCAAGGATGGGCGCCACAACCAGAAAAATGAGTGCCATTTTTCCGCCCATAATAAACGCCATGACAAAGGAAAAAACCAGCATCAGGGGACAGCGGATGGCAGTCCGGATAACCATCATGTAAGCGAACTGTATGTTCGCGACATCGGTGGTGAGCCGCGTCACCAGGGAGGAGGTGGAGAACCGGTCGATATTTGCAAAGGAAAACTCCTGGATTTTATAAAAAATATCCTTCCGAAGGTTCCTGGCCAGTCCACAGGATGCAGTCGCACAGGTGGATCCGGCGAGGGCGCCGAACACAAGGGAGAGTCCTGCCATCAGGACAAGTACAATTCCGTATCGGGCGATTACATCCAGTCCGCAGCCGGCTTTGATCTGATTCACCAGCCCGGCGATTACAAAGGGTATGATGCATTCGAATATCACTTCGATGGAAACCCAGACAACTGTTTCAATGGAGGGCTTTTTGTATTCCCGTATACTTTTGGTGAGTTCTTTCCACATAGGATACTACCTCTTTCTTACCTAAAAAAAAACGAGCTGCACCATCGATGGACAGCGCACGCTTTCGTTGTTTTGTTTCTTAATTTGTTTCCCCGGCCTTGCATTGACGTGAATATGGTAGGAAAATCACAATCAAAATTATAACGCAAACCGGCCCAAAAAGTCAAGCGGCCGGCTCAAAAAAACTCTGCCGATCCCTGCGTGGTTCCTTACTTCCCGGAATAAATAAACGTTAGCCGGGACATTGGGGATCAAAATATGATATCATGAAACCATGATCTGTTCGCGGAATCATCATCCATCCGCAGCAAGGGAGGAGAATAAGATGCCATTGCCATACTTACTGGTGGTTACCGGAAGACCGGGCTCGGGGAAAACAACGTTTGCCGGGAAGATCGCAAAACAGTTCCATATGCCGCTGATCAGCCGGGATGCATTGAAGGAAGGTTATGTACATACGTTTCAAAAGAGGCATTCCGAGCTGCCTCCCGAAGCCAATCAAATTGTAACGGATATTTTCTTTGAGACAGTGGGAAGTCTTCTGTCCGATCAGATATCCCTCATCGCAGAGGCAGCCTTTCAGCATAAGCTCTGGGCACCGCATCTGGAGAAACTCAGGGAACGCGCCAGGATCTTTCTGCTCCTGTGCAAAGTGGAGGATGAAATTGCGCAGAAACGGTTTTTGGACCGCGGTCTGGCCGACCCCATGAGGGAATATTTTCATTATGACAAAGGGGTGGATCTGGCGAGAAAGGGAGTTGAACTGTCCATTTCTCCCTATGAGGAACCGCATCTGGATGTCCCGACGTTCCATATTGATACAAAGGACGACTATGTTCCTTCCATTGCCGAACTGAAGTGCAGGATCTGGGGTACATCCGGAACGTTCGGATAAATTTACGGCAGGACCGGGGCGGGATGAAAAAAGGCAGGCAGCCGAGCCCATCTGCTGTTGGACGGATTTTGCCGGCAGTGCGGATCGTCCCGGGGAGAAACAGGGGAAGAGAAATAAGGCGAGGAAGATACGAGGATTGAAAGGGGGATTTGCCGATGAAAGAACTGACAACAAAATTCAGAAGGTTGAAAACATCCATCGGAGGGAACCGGGAGCAGGTACGTTATGAGGATACTTTCGGGATGCCAAAGGAAGAACAGGCTCATATTACCAGGCCGTCCAGATGGAACACGCGGATTCTGAGCGAATTGGAATTTGCCATGAATCTGTCACAGGAGCGAAAAGGACAATACGATCCAGCAATTGAAGATGCTCTGGATTATCTGCTTTCCTGTGTCCGCGAAAATGGTGTGCTGACAAACCGGGACTGTGAGCATGCAGAGGATTTGCTGAAGAATCTGGAACAGGCATCCAGGGAGTATCAGCTGATCCTGGCGGCGCATGCGCATATGGACATGAACTGGATGTGGGGATTCCATGAGACCGTGTCAGTGGTGCTGGCAACGTTCCGCACCATACTGAACATCATGGATGAGTATCCGGATTTTTGCTTTTCCCAGTCCCAGGCGGCTGTCTATAAAATTGTGGAAGACTACGATCCTTCCCTTATGGAACGAATCAAGAGCAGAATAACGGAAGGACGCTGGGAGGTAACCGCCAGTGCCTGGGTGGAAACGGACAAGAACATGCCGAATATGGAATCCCTGCTTCGGCACATTCAGTACACGAAGGAGTATTTGTCCAAAACCTGGGGCGTTTCACACTTTGATGTCGATTTTTCTCCCGATACTTTCGGGCACAATGGCAACGTTCCGGAAATCAATACCTTCGGGCATGTAAAATATTATTACCATTGCCGCGGTCTGGACGGAGATTATGTCCTGTACCGTTACCGGGCCCCTTCCGGCAGGGAAGTGCTGGCCTATCGGGAGCCGAATTGGTACAATGGCGCAATTACTCCCCATATCGGAGCGGGGCTCGTGGAACTGTCCCGGCGGTGTTCCGGTCTGAAAGCGGGGCTGGTGGTATATGGTGTCGGGGATCACGGAGGCGGCCCCACCCGGCGTGATATTGAGCGGGCAAAGGATATGATGTCCTGGAGAATTTATCCCCGGATCCGGTTCGGAACGATCCGTGAATTCTTCCGGGAGGCGGAAACGGTAAGGGACCAGCTTCCCGTGGTCAGCCATGAGCTGAACTATTTTGCACCGGGATGCTATACGACGCAGAGCCGGATCAAGAGAGGAAACAAGCGACTGGAGGCAGCACTGACGGACGGGGAGAATCTCTCGGTCATGGCCGGAAGTCTGGCAGGCTTTGCCTTTCAGCGGGATCGGCTGATGAAGGCCTGGCAGGATGTGCTGTTCACCCAATTTCATGATATCCTGACCGGATCCTGTGTGCAGGAGTCCAGGGAACATGCCATGGGACTCTGTCAGACTTCCATGGCGACGGCAAACACGCAGCTTTCGAATGCCATGCTGGCCATCTCGGAACAAATCGACACCTCGTCCATTTCAACGGATCGGGATCCGTATGATTCCCAGTCCGAAGGGGCCGGCGCCGGATACGGCATTGAGAACTTTGCCGGAGCTCCCGCTGCGGAGCGGGGTATGGGAAAGACAAGGATCTTCCATATCTTCAACACCCTGCCGGAAGAGCGCAGGGAAGTGGCGGAGCTTTCCATCTGGGACTGGACGGGAGATCTGAAGCGCATTGCTGTGGCATACCCGAACGGGGAAGCCGTGGAGCATCAGCTGCTGGATGGAGAGCTGCAGCAGTATTGGGATCATAAATTTTTCCGTATTCTGGTGGATGTCACGGTGCCTGCCTTCGGATATACCACAGTGGTTCTTTCCGAGGCGGAATCCGAAACCTATCCGGTATATTTTCAGACAAGAGAAAGGGTTTCTTCCTCTTATCCTGACCGGATCCTGAAAAACGACAAAATAACAGTGGCCCTGGATGCAAAAACGGGGCGGCTGCGCTCCCTGAAGTCCAACGCCGGCGGCGGGGAACGGATTGCCGGGGAAAGCGCAGGGCTCACTTACGTCGAAACGGAAAAATACACGTCCAGTGCCTGGCAGATCGGCCGGCACATCCGGAGTATTCCGGTGGAGCAGTGTGTCCGGCTGGAACAGAGAGCCCGGGGACCTTTGCGGGAAAGTGTGAAGGCAATCTATAAAATCGCGGATTCCGTAATTGAGGTGGTTTATACCCTGGATAAATATCAGTCGGGAGTCCGGACTGATATCACCGTTGACTGGAAGGAAATCGGAGGGGATATCATTCCCGTATTGGATTATCGGATTCCGGTCTCCTATCCGGTCAGCGGATATATGTATGATATTCCGGGAGCGGTGGTGAAACGCGGGGATCTGACCAATGATGTGCCGGCACTGCAGTACGGAATGGCTGCAGGAGGCGGGACGGAATCGGTGATCCTGGCAAGCGACAGCAAATATGGCTATCGGGGAAACGGAAACACGCTGGCCCTGACCCTGATCAACAGCTCGACAAGTCCGGATCCCTATCCGGAAAGGGGAATCCACCATATCAGCCTGCTGATTGGAATGGCACGGGAAGATGCGGGAGCGGCGGAAAGGATGGCTGCCTCTTTTCGTCATAAACTGTTTTATCAGTCTTCCGGCTCCCATTCCGGCCATTTGCCAATGGTGCAAAGCCTGCTGAAAATGTCGGCAGAAAGTATTGTCACGACTGCCGTAACGGCCGCAAAGGATGGCGCCGTCCTGATCCGGGGATACAATGCGTCCGGCAGGAAGGCCCGGGCGGAGCTGCTGTTTGCAAAAAGCATTGCCTCTGCGGAATTTGTGGATCTGGATGAGGCTCCGGTAAAGGGAGTACTTGCCGCGGATGGCAGGACTGTCACAATGGAAGTGGATCCGTATTCCATTTTTGAAGTGAAGATAAGAGCCTGAAACAAAGGCAATGTTGTTTCTGCAGTCTGCAAGCGGCGGATGTACGCTGCTGCAGATCTGCGGAAATTGCCGAAAGGTCAGATGAAATATCATATTGACTCTCTTTGGAATTTGCTTTATACTATTTATACAGTTTCATGTTCAATTTGTACAACAATGCAGCAGACAGTGCAAGAAACAATGAAGGAAATTGTCAAAATGATTCAATCAACAGAATGATTGTAAACTGTCACAGGAAAGAGGGCGTTGTTATATGATTCAACTGTCTCCCCGCAGGCCATCTTCCCATCGGATGAAAGTTCGATGGAAAGATAATATTTCACTGTTTTTGATGACCGTTCCCGGGATTATTGTTTTTATCTGTTTTTCTTATATGCCGCTGTATGGACTGCTGCTGGCATTCAAGAATTTTGTTCCCCGCCTTGGAATATGGGGCAGCCCCTGGGTCGGCTCATTAAACTTTCAATTCATGTTTAAAAATGCAACGTTCTGGCTTTCCCTGCGGAATACCCTGCTGTACAATGCCGCATTTCTGGTTACGGGAATTATTTGCCCCATGCTGTTGGCGATTGGGTTGAATGAGCTGCTGAGCAAAAAGCTGGCGCGTACTCTTCAGACCTTTGTGATCATGCCTCATTTTGTTTCCTATGTGGTTGTTTCCGTCATTGTTTTTGCACTGTGCAGCGCGGACAACGGCATGATCGCACACTTCCTGGATTCCATGGGGTCCCCCCGCATTGCCTTTTACAGTGAAACCAAATACTGGCCGTGGATTCTGAACATCGTGCATATCTGGAAAAGCACCGGATATTCCAGTATTATTTATATGGGAGCCCTTACTGGTATTTCTGATGAATATTATGAAGCTGCAGTGATTGACGGCGCTACCAAATGGCAGCAGACCCGTTATATTACCATTCCTTTTTTGATTCCCATGACGGTTATTCTGGCTATTTTACGTGTGGGTGGGATGTTCAGTTCCAACTTCGATCTCTTTTACCAGGTTCCTCTGAACTCCGGGCAGCTGTATCCGGTGACCAATACCATCGATGTTTTCGTATACAATATGCTTCGTACCAGCAATAATGTCTCACTGTCTTCCGCAGCTGGCTTTTTCCAATCCCTGTGCGGCTTTATCCTGGTCGTTACAGTCAATTGGATCATAAGGAAGATCGACCCGGATTTGGCGATGTTTTAAAGGAGGATCCACTATGGCAAAAAGAAAACATCATTATCATCCTCTTGCTGTGAAACCGCATACCAATGTGATCTTGTCCATATTGGTCGGTCTCTTTGCATTATTCTGTTTTTTACCGATTCTGTTGATTTACATTGGCTCGTTTACGGCGGAGAAGGCGATCAAGATCAATGGATTCAGCTTCTTTCCGGCTAAGTGGAGCGTCTCTGCGTATCAGTATCTGTTCAAGGACGGCGGACAGATCCTGCAGTCCTATTGGGTCAGTATTTCCCTGACCGTATTTGGCACGGTTTTGTCTCTGCTGATTATGACACTCTATGCGTATGCCATTTCCCGGAAGGATTTTGCCCTGCGCAGGCAGCTTACCTTTTTTGCATACTTTACAATGCTGTTCAATGGAGGCATGGTTGCTGCCTATATCGTCAACACCACAGTCTTCGGGCTGCGGGATTCCTATTGGGTGCTGCTGATTCCTACGCTGTGTTCCGCTTACAATATCATTGTTCTGCGTACTTTCTTCACTTCTCTTGGGACCGAATCCCTGGTTGAGGCGGCCAAGATCGACGGGGCCAGTGAGCTGCGTATCTACGCCCGGATTATCCTGCCCATCAGCAAGCCTGCCCTGGCCACCATTGGGTTGTTTACGGCCATTGCCTACTTCAGCAAATGGTTTGAGGTGATGCTTTATATTGAAAACAACAAACTATATACCATACAGTATCTGCTGCAGCGGGTCATGAAAAATCTGGAATATTTACGCTCCAATCCGGAGTTTGCCATGTCGGAAGGTGGAGTGGAGCTTTTGGAGAACCTGCCCGGCGAATCCATGCGGATGGCGCTTACCGTACTGGCCATGACGCCGGTTCTGGCATTTTATCCCTTTTTCCAGAAATACTTTGTCAAAGGCCTGACCCTTGGGTCGGTAAAAGGATGAGTGCGTTCGGTGTCCGCTGTTTCCGGACTGAAAATAGATACTGCAAAGCATAAAGGAGAGAATATTATGAGGAAATTCATCAAAGCCCTTTCATCCATTCTGCTGATCGTGTTGCTCTTCACCGGATGTGCAGGCGGCTCAGGCAACACCGGGACATCCGGAAGCAAAACCCCGCCAAAAACCGGCAAGGAAACGAAGGAAGAAACAACCGATCCCAAGGATCTTCCTCCCTATGAAATTGTCTGGTATTCTCTGGGGAAAAAAGCGGAAGATCATCAGGAAGTGGTGGACGAGATCAGCAAGCGCATGAAAGAGAAATTCAATGCGACACTGAAGCTGATTCCCCATGAATCGTCTGAGCATGATGAGAAGTTAAACATGTTGGTATCCAGCCAGGAAAAGTTTGATCTGACTTTTGTGAGTACCCATTATGCGGATTATGTAGCCAAGCAGGCATTTGAGCCCCTGACGGACCTGCTTCAGAAATATGGAAAGACCATGCTT
The DNA here is from genome assembly GCA_036732425.1 of Bacillota bacterium. Taxonomy (GTDB): domain Bacteria; phylum Bacillota; class Clostridia; order Caldicoprobacterales; family DTU083; genus UBA4874. The sequence continues at coordinate 7,664 of DAINCI010000039.1, read as the reverse complement.
GATGTTTATCCGCAGAATCTGTGGGATTCGGTTACGATCAACGGTGAGATTTATGCTATTCCCACCCATAAATACTCCTGTCAGCATGTTTTGTATAACCTGAGCCGCACCGAAGCCGAGAAGGTTGGTGTGGATGTGGATAAGGTGCAGGACTGGGAAGGCTTCAAGAATTTCATGGTTGAAATGAAGGAAGCCGGCGGGGACCCCAACGGATACGTGGGAAATATGAGTTTCTCCGTATTTTCCGCATTGTATCCCATGGAAGCCATGACCGGCAATGATCTGGATCCGGGCGTTGTCATCATAGGGGATGAATCGTATGCCAACCAGAAACGCAATGTTGTGTTCAACCAATATGATACTCCCGAGTTCAAGGCATTCTGTGAGGATGCCTATATGCTCGGCCAGAAAGGCTGCCTGCCCCGCGATCCCGATACCACAGTGGAGCTGGGCAAGTTTGACCCTGCCGTTTCCACACAGGATTCCATGGCCAAGCGCACTCCCGGTTATGAAGAAACCTATGGGGTAAAGCTGAAGCCCTATTTTGTGAACAATGCGACCCAGACGACTTCCAAGATATATGGCTCCATGAACGCGATCTCTGCCACATCAGAGGATCCTGCCCGGGCCATGATGCTGGTGGACCTGTTGAATTCCGATGTGGAGTTTGCGGACCTGTTCTTTTACGGAATAGAAGGAAAGCACTGGGGGAGAAATGAGGAGGGACAGATTGACCTTTCCATGTATCTGAAGGAAGGGGAGACAAGGCGTTATGATATGACGGCCTGGGCGCTGCCTGGTTTTCTGACGGCAGAGCCGGATACCAGCCTGCCGCTTGATATGGTGGATCGCTATGATAAATTTGCCGATACCCTGCTGGCGGCGGATAACCTTGGATTTGCCCTGGATGAGACGCCCATCATGACGGAGCTGGCTGCGGTGCGTTCTGTCGTGCAGGAATATGTGGATCCGCTGATTAAGGGACTTTCCAATCCGGATAAGGAGCTGCCCAAGTTTCTCAAGGCGCTGGAATCCTCCGGCGTGGATCGGATTATCGACGAACAGCAGAAGCAGCTGGATGCATGGCGCAAGAAGCAGGGAAAATAATTGCAGGGGGACACCTGTCAGAGGATTCCTTAAATCCATAAGGGGAAGCAATCAGGAGAAATGGAAAAGAGTATATAAAAGAAATTCATTTGGAGAGAGAGGGTATTTATCCCCTCTTTCTTTTTGTCACAAATCATCAGCAGGGAAGCCTCTCAACTTATTGGTGGGAAGGATTGCAAAAGCGGTCCCGGAAAATGCAGCTTTCCGGATGTTGTGGTATAATGAACCCTGGCTGTTTTCTGAACGATGGTAATTTTCATGAACAAGGTTATTTTCTGGAGGAATGGATTTGCAAAAACTATATGATGAAAATGCTCCCTGGTATCGGGGCAATCTGCATGCCCATACCACACTTTCAGATGGTCTCCTGGATCCGGATGAGGCAATTCAACGCTATAAAAAGGAAGGGTATTCCTTTCTGGCGATTACGGACCACCGGAGATTTTACCAATATAATGAGGAAAAAAACTTTACCCTGCTGGGCGGCACCGAATTGGATGACAACGACTTTGAAAATCACTCTGCCTGGCACATTATCGGAGTCGGCATGACAAAGGCGGCTGCGTATAACAGGGGGGACAGGGCTCCCCGCATGGTACAGGCCGTCCACGAGGCAGGCGGGATTGCCGTCCTGGGCCATCCTGTTTGGTCCCTGCTTACCCACCGGGATATGATGTCACTGGACGGTATCTTTGCAACTGAAATTTACAGCGGCGTTTCGGAAGCCTACACGGGCCGGGGGGATTCTTCGGAATATGTGGATGTCTGTGCGGCAAAAGGCTGCAGGCATATGCTGCTGGGCGTGGATGATACGCATTATTACGACCGGGATGTGTTTCAGGCGTGGATTATGCTGCAGGCACCCTCCCTCTCCCGGGAAGATCTCATGGCCTCCCTGCTTGCAGGGAATTTCTATGCCACGGAAGGGGGGCCGGGTTTCCGGCAGATCACGGTAGACGGGGATACCATTGAAGTGCAGTGTGAACCTTCCCAGGTTGTTACATTCTACAGCGATGCCTTCTACTGTGCCGATCGGGTACAGTACGCTGCAGCGGCTCCGATCCGCTCTGCCACCTACAAAATAAAAAAATCGGATTCGTTTGTGCGGGTGCAGCTCACGGACGAAAAGGGAAAACGCTCCACCAGTCAGTATATTGAGGTCCACCGGAAACCGGTATGAAAATCAGTTGGCCTGATCCTATCTTTATCTGACGTGATTTTCTTAAAAAATGAAGGACAGCAGACAAAAAATTTGAGAGGGCAGGAAGCTCTCTCAACTTATCAACCAGGATTCATTCCATGTCCAAAGGCGTTTTTTCCGTGGGAGGGCGAAAGGTTTTGCCGATTTCCTTCCAGTCTTCTTCAGCAATGGAAAGCCGGAGTACTTCCGCATTCTGCCGGACATGAGCGGGCGAACCTGCCTTGGGAATGGCAACCATGTTGTCCTGCTGAAGGACAAAAGCGAGCAAAAGCTGCATGACGCTGACCCGGTACTTTTCAGCAACGGTCGAAAGAACCGGATCCCGCAGCAGATCCAGGCGCGTTCTCCGCAGGGTGCCGGCCTGTGCCAGCGGGCAATAGGCCATGGCTGCAACATGATGGGATGTCAGCCATGGGATTAAATCATATTCAATTCCCCTTGATCCCAGGTGGTACAGCACCTGATCCACCGCACAGTTCCTGCCGTCCGGCAGGCTCCAGAGTTCCTCCATATCGGAGGTATCGAAATTGGAAACGCCCCAGCGCCGGATTTTGCCGGATCGAACCAGTTCCTCCATGCATTCCACCGTCTCGGACAGAGGGATGGTGCCGCGCCAATGAAGCAGATAAAGGTCCAGATAGTCGGCCCTCAGCCGCTTCAGTGTCGCATCGCAGCTTTTAAAAATGTTTTTCCTGCCGGCATGATAGGGATAAACCTTGGAGACGAGCAGATATTCTTCCCGCTTTCTGCCGCTCAGTGCTTTTCCGATCAGCTCCTCTGATTTTCCATCGCCGTACATCTCTGCGGTGTCAATCAGATTGATTCCCAGGTCCAGACCCAATCGGAGCGCGTCCATTTCATTTTGCGCCTTTTTTGGATCTTCCCCGATATGCCAGCCTCCCTGCCCCAGGGCAGGGAGAGACAATCCGTTTGCGGAAACGGTGGCAGGGATTGGTTTGTTCATGCTGTATTCCTCCTTTATGGCAGGTTATTGCCGGCGGCCAGATAGATTTCGTACCATTCCTCACGGGTGAGGCGGATCTCAGTGGCCTTGATGCAGTCCTTCAGATGCTCCTCATTCATGGTCCCCGTGACCGGCTGCATTTTGGCAGGGTGGCGGAGCAGCCAGGCCATGGTGATGGTGGTATTGCTGACCTGATATCGTGCGGCAATTTCGTCAATCTTCGCATTCAGCTCCGGGAATGTTTCGTTGTTCAGGAATACGCCCCCGAAGAAACCGTATTGGAAGGGGGACCAGGACTGTATGGTGATATCACTCAGCCGGCAGAAGTCCAGGATGCTCCCGTCACGGTCTTCAGCCGGATCGTCCAGCATGTTGACATGGAGCCCCTGGGTAATCATATTGGCGTTTGTGATGCTGAGCTGCAGCTGATCGGCCAGGAGGGGCTGCTTTGCGAACTTCTGCAGCAATTGGATCTGCATGGGCTTTTGATTGGAAACCCCAAAATGATGTACCTTTCCGGTTTCATACAAGCGGTCAAAGGCTTCCGCCACTTCCTCCGGTTCCACCAGTGCGTCCGGGCGATGCAGGAGCAGCACGTCCAGATAGTCTGTTTTCAGCCGCTTCAGGCTGCCGTCCACCGCCTCCAGGATGTGTTCCTTTGAAAAGTCGTAGGAACCTTTTCGTATCCCGCATTTGGACTGCAGGAATATCTTTTCGCGAATCGTGTCATTCATATGAATCGCATCCGCGAACAGCTCTTCGCAGGCTCCGTCGCCGTAAACGTCCGCATGATCAAAGTAATTTGCACCTGCATCCAGTGCCGTATGGACAAAATGCTCTGCTTCCGGCTTGTCCAGCTTGTTGATGCGCATGCAGCCGACTGCAATGGTGGGAACCTGCAGATTTGATTTTCCCAGTCTGATCGTTCTCATAACAGAAAACCTCCTTATTTATTTGGTTCCATGGATAAGTATTATAGTTCTTGCAGTATATATATATTATAAACGAAAAGAAGCTGCTGCAAAACCAACTTTTCAGTAAATTTTGCGGCAGCTTCTTTTGAATGATTTGCCAGGGTGATGATCGGGGGATCCTCCTGGCTCCCGAAGGGGAAGATCACAATATTACAATCATTTGTGAAGGGCTTTCAGTACACTCCTTGCTTTTTCACTGACCTTCGGGTCAGGATCATTGATCAGGCCTCTGACATGCTCGATTGCATTTTTGCTGTTGATCTTTTCCAGGGATTCCAGGGCAGCAATACGGATTTCCGGATTTCTGTCACGAAGGTAGGTAATGAGGATATTGAAAGTCTGCTCATCCTTGACGTTGCCCATTGCTTTGGCAAGGGCCAGTTTCAGGTTCTCCTTCCTGGTGCCGGCGGCTTTGACCAGCTTCGCAGCCTTCCCGCTTTGTCCCCATTTTGCAATTTTTTCTTCCGATAATCCCATCATTGAAACCCACTCCTATTTCTGTTATAGTTTTTGTAACTTTCATTATAGAGCGCATGTTTGAACTTAATATGAACAAATCCTGTTTATGACACATTTTATGAGAAATTTCAACAAAATTTTTACGCAGATACTTCCCATCTTAATATATGGATATGCAGGATGCCTGCGGATTATTCCAACCTCTGCAAAACAAAAAAACGATTCGCCGTTTCTTCGCAGCACGATGCTTCCTGACGATTCTTATTGTTCCATATTATTTTCTGCTGCTTTTTTGTCTAAATGATATATCAATATTGTGATTTATTTGGCAGATATGAGATTTGTCCAATAAATACTAATTTAAGTCCAATGTAATATTATTGGATATATCCTATAATAATATATACCATTCGTAATGGAAATATCTCAAGGGAGGAAGGATACCATGAGTAGAAGAGCAAAGGCCGAACGTTCTGCTTCTGCCGCTGTTTCCACCGGTCAAAGGCCCGGGAGCGGGACATGGAAAAGAATATGGAAATATCGGTATATTTATCTTTTTTTGCTGCCTGCCGTCATATGGTTTATTGCATTTGCCTATACGCCTATGGTCGGACTTCTCCTGGCTTTCAAGGACTTCAAGTATAATATGGGAATATTGGGCAGTCCATGGGTAGGGCTCAAATATTTTAAAAATTTTCTGTCGGATCCCATGTTTTTTCGGGTGATCCGGAACACTCTGAAGATCAGTTTGCTGAAAATGGCTTTTGGATTTCCGGCACCCATTATACTGGCCCTCATGATCAACGAAGTAAAGAACGGTAAATTCAAAAAAACAGCGCAGACAGTATCCTATCTGCCGTATTTTGTATCCTGGGTGGTTGTCATTACCATGTTATCCAAATTCCTTTCTCCTACCAACGGATTAATCAATGATATACGGGTTCAAAGGGGATTGGAGCCGGTTTATTATCAGGGAAAGCCTAACTTGTTCTATCCTCTGGTGGTACTGACGGATATATGGAAGAACATCGGCTGGAACTCCATCATCTATCTGTCCGCCCTGACAGGTATTGACCCCGGGCTGTACGAAGCGGCAGAGATTGAAGGAGCCGGAAGATGGGCAAAAACCTGGCATATTACGCTGCCGGGCATCCGCCCGACCATCGGCATACTGTTCATCATGAACCTGGGCGGGATATTGAATGCAGGATACGAACAGATCCTGTTGATGCAGACACCTCCCGTAATGGATGTTGCCGAAGTGCTGGACACCTATGTCCTGCAGAGAGGCCTGAAAATGAATCAATTTGGGTATGCCACGGCGATCGGGCTCTTCTCCAGCGCTATTTCCCTGATTCTGGTGGTTGTGACAAACTATATTTCCAGGAAAACGACAGAAGTGTCATTATGGTAAAGGAGGGAAAGACATGGAAAAAACAGCTGGTACCAGACGAACGATAAGCGATCGGATTTTCGACGTGGTCAATTATCTGCTGCTGTCGATTCTGGGCTTTACCACATTATATCCCTTTATATACGCTCTGGTGCTGTCCTTTAACGACGGGAACGATGCATTGAAGGGCGGGATTTACTTCTGGCCGAGGAAGTTCACTTTGGATAATTATTTTAAGGCGTTTCAGAATCCCAACATCTCCAATGCCTTTCAGATATCCATTGCACGGACGGTCCTTTCCGTGGTCCTGTCCGTATTTCTGACGGCCATGCTGGCTTATGCCCTGTCCAAGAAAGGGCTGCCGGGCCGAAAATACTTTGTGATTTTCTTTTATTTTACCATGCTGTTCGGCGCAGGCCTGATCCCCAAGTATGTGATATACCGGAAAATGAATCTTCTCAACAACTTCTGGATCTATGTGCTGCCAGGCCTGTACAATTTTTATAATGCAATTGTCATGAAAACCTATTTTGACGGCATCCCCGACAGTTTATCCGAAGCGGCGGAGATCGACGGATGCAGCGAACTGCAAATTTTTTTCCGGATTATTCTGCCGCTTTCCATGCCGGTTCTGGCCACCATCTCCCTGTTTGTCGGAGTGGGAAGCTGGAATGACTGGTTTACCGGCGAGTACTTCATCAACAAACCCGAGCTGGTCTCTGCGGCAACCCTGCTGAACAAGCTCCTGAGTGAAGCGAGTTTTGAGAGTTCTGCAGGAGCGAATGGGTTTGAAAATGTAAATGAGTCCATACGCCAGAACAGTAATGTGACTCCGGAAGCTTTGAGAATGACATTTCTGATTATCCTCACGGCTCCCATACTATGTGTCTATCCCTTCCTGCAAAAATATTTTGTAAAAGGAGTTATGATCGGATCCATCAAGGAGTGAGTGCGACACGTCGTCGCACAGAATAATGTCCGGAGTCCTGAAACGCTTGGTATGACTGCGTTTCAAGTATATCATGGGCCTGTTGTTCCGTCAACAGAAACCTGGCGGCAGGTGCGGGAATGGCAACGTTCCGGCGGCCTGAAACACGGTATGACAGGAAAGCGAAATCGTCATCAGGGCAATACTATCCTAAGAATGTGAAAAAAGAAAGGGGATTTCAATCATGAATTCAAGGCGAAAACGGTTTTTGGTCCTGTGTCTGGCTTGCCTCTTTGCACTGACAGCTTTTACCGGCTGCGGCAGCAAGGAAAGCGGAAAAACATCCAAAGGCGGAGGATCCAAAACGGCAAAAGGCGGGAAGGAACAGGTCACGCTGGATTTCCTGATGTGCTGGAACGGTGCGTCCTCCCAATTTCCGGAGGATATGAAAAACAATCCGATTTCAAAGGAACTGGCCAAAAAGACCGGAGTGACCCTCAATGTGGAGACCATTACCACGGATGAAGGAGAAAAACTGAGTACGATTTTTGGATCCGGAGAAGTTCCTGACATCGTAAATGCTCCCTATTGGGATACCAATCCGGGCAGTTCAGGAGATTTCATCCGGAAGGCTGCCA
>DAINCI010000038.1:0-15197 GCA_036732425.1 Bacillota bacterium | reverse complement strand
ATTACCCCCATTGCCATGGAGGAAGGTCTGCGGTTTACCATTCGGGAAGGCGGAAGAACTGTTGGCGCAGGCGTTGTTTCTTCCATAAAAGAATAAATGAGGCAGGGAATCTGATAAGATTCCAATAGAGAAAATGAGATAGGAATAAGTAAGGGGTGTTTCCCCTTGCTTATTTTTTCGGAAGAAATATCCTGGTTGACAGTTGTTTTGAGATATGGTAAATTATATAGGTATAATGGTTACGATGAAAGGTCTTTTTTACCGTTTTTGCAGTCCGCTGGAAATGATTATGGTGTCAGGATAATTGCGAAGTCAGGTATTTTTCAGCCCTTTGCCATGAGAAATTCCATAAGAAAGGAACAACGGATGGATGCCGGATACTGAAGCGAGGTGTGGACAATGAGAGTGAAGGTTACTATGGCTTGTACCGAATGCAAACAGCGTAACTACAACACCATGAAAAATAAGAAGAATAACCCGGATCGACTGGAAATGAGAAAATACTGTAAATTCTGCGGGACGCATACCCTCCATAAAGAAACCAGATAGGCCACCAATCGGGGGATAAGGATGTGAGAGAGATGGGGAAAGAGAAAGAAGCCAGGAAGAAGAAGGACGTCAAAAAAAAGCAGGTTGCGAAAAAGGAAAGCATATGGCTCCGCATCCGGAAATATTTCAGGGGAGTTGCTTCCGAACTGAAGAAGGTCAGCTGGCCGACCCGAAAGGAACTGATCAATTCCACAGTAATTGTTTTGGCTTTCATTGTAGTTTTTGCTGCCACTGTGGGTCTGATTGATTTGGGCCTGGGGTCACTTCTTAAACTGATTACTTAAAGAAGGAGGAGAAGGTCAGGGGAAAACCTGAACCTTTGGTTTTATGTCTGAAATATCTGAAACAGAAAAAGAAAGTTCGCAAGGCAGATGGTATGTGATTCACACCTATTCCGGATATGAGAATAAGGTGAAAGCCAACCTGGAAAAAGCGGTGGAAAACCGCGGCCTGCAGGATTTGATTTTTGAGATCAAGGTTCCCATGGAAGAACAGATAGAAGAAAAGGACGGCAAGCGAAAAGCCGTCATGCGCAAGATATTTCCCGGGTATGTCATGATCAAGATGATCATTACGGATGATTCCTGGTATGTCATACGCAATACGAGGGGCGTGACCGGGTTTGTCGGGCCGGGATCCAAGCCGGTTCCACTGTCCGATGATGAAGTGCGCTCTATGGGAGTGGAAAATATTCCGATTCGGCTGGATGCGGAGATTGGCGACAATGTGCGTGTCACAAAAGGCCCCCTGGAGAACTTTATCGGTTCCATTGAGGAGATATTTCCGGAGAAACAAAAGGTCAGGGTATTGGTATCCATGTTTGGCAGGGATACCCCTGTTGAATTGGAATATAATCAGATACAGAAAATTTAACGCCATTATGTTATTGTAATCCGAAAAAGGAGGTGTGTACCAATGGCGAAAAAAATTACCGGCTATGTCAAGCTGCAGATTCCCGCCGGCAAGGCAACGCCTGCACCACCGGTAGGTCCTGCTCTGGGACAGTACGGTGTGAATATCATGGGTTTCTGCAAGGAATTCAATGCACGGACCGTAAAGCAGGCAGGTATGATTATACCTGTTGTTATTACGGTTTATCAGGATAGATCCTTTACCTTTATTACGAAAACCCCCCCTGCTGCCGTCCTGATCAAAAAGGCATGCGGCATTGACAAGGCTTCCGACCGCCCCAATGAAAACAAGGTCGCAAAAATAACCAAAAAGCAGGTTCAGGAAATTGCGGAGACAAAGATGCCCGATCTGAACGCTGCTAATCTGGAATCCGCTATGAGAATGGTTTCAGGAACTGCCCGCAGCATGGGTGTCACGGTGGAGGAATAACAATCTCCATCCCGCAGGATGAAAAAGCAGGATGAAAAAAGTGGCAGGGTAATTTGGATTATCCGTTAGGACCACAAGGAGGAATCACGATGAAACATGGAAAGAAATATCAGGAAAGCTTGAAACTTGTGGATCGTTCCCGTTTATACGATCCGGAAGAGGCCTTGGAGTTGGTACAGCAGACTTCCAGGGCAAATTTTGACGAGACGGTTGAGATTTCCATTAAGCTGGGAGTAGATCCCAAGCATGCGGATCAGCAGGTTCGTGGCGCAGTTGTATTGCCCCACGGCACCGGGAAAGTGGTTAAGGTTCTGGTTTTCGCCAAAGGGGAGAAGGCCAGGGAAGCTGAGGAAGCCGGTGCTGATTTTGTAGGTGCCGAGGACATGACTGCAAAGATTCAGAATGAAAACTGGTTTGGATTTGATGTATGCGTGGCCACACCGGATATGATGAGCAAGGTGGGACGTCTCGGACGTATATTGGGTCCCAAGGGTCTGATGCCGAATCCCAAATCCGGTACCGTGACTATGGATGTTGCCAGGGCCATTCATGATATCAAAGCCGGTAAGGTTGAGTATCGTCTGGATAAGGCAGCAATCATTCATGTACCCATTGGGAAGAAATCCTTTGGCACGCAGAAGCTTTCTGAAAACCTGCAGACGCTCATGGATGCCATCATCAAGGCAAAGCCTGCGGCTTCCAAGGGAACTTATCTGCGCAGTGCAGTTCTTTCCGGCACAATGGGTCCCGGGATCCGGCTGAATGCTGCAAAGTTCTGATCAGCCAGGGGTTGGGAATACAGGCGGATCAGAGGGCAGGAAACCCTTGACAGCAAGTGGTTGCTGTACTATAATGTTGCATGAAATTTGAATAGGATGGAGCATGGTCTTATCGTAGACAGCAGGCGCTTTTTGAAGCTTAAACCAATCAGCCTGCCGAGGTAAGGGAATGTATTTTGAAGATACTGCCCTCTTGCCTTTGGCGAGAGGGCATTTCAAATATGACCTTTCCGTGATAAGAATCAGCCATATCCAAACAGGAAAGGAGGTGTTTTCTTATGCCTGCCAGAGAGGAAAAGGCGAAAACCATAGAGGAAATAAAGGAGAATCTTTCAGGATCCAGCAGTGCAGTACTGATTGATTATAAGGGGCTGACCGTCGAAGAAGTGACGGAACTCAGAAAAGAATTCCGTGAGAACGGAGTGCACTATAAGGTTTACAAGAATACTTTGATGCAAATTGCGGCCAGACAGCTGAATATGGAGGACCTGATTCCGCATTTGAAAGGACAGACAGCAATTGCCTTTGGTACGGAGGATCCGGTGGCTCCCGCCAAGATTTTGGCGAAGAATATGAAAAAGCTGAACAAGATGGAATTCAAGATAGGCCTGGTGGATGGCAAGGTGATCAGTGTTGACGAGATCAAAACATTGGCGGAGCTGCCATCCAGAGAAGAATTGCTTGCCAGAATGCTGCGCAGCATGAATGCCCCGGTCAGTGGTCTGGTTACCGTATTGAACGGTACGATTCGTTCCCTGGTCTATGCATTGAATGCAGTGAAAGAGAAGAAAGAAGCATAAAAATTATGAAAAGAAACAGGAGGATTTCAGAATGAATCAACAGGAAATATTGGATGCGATAAAAGGTATGACCGTTTTGGAGCTTTCCGAACTGGTAAAGGCTCTGGAAGAGGAATTTGGTGTGAGCGCTTCTGCTCCCGTTGCTGTTGCAGCAGCTCCCGCAGGTGGCGCAGGCCAGCAGGAAGAGGAAAAGACGGAGTTTGATGTAGTCCTGTCGGAGATCGGCGACCAGAAGATCAAAGTCATCAAGGTAGCCCGCGAAATCACCGGACTTGGACTGAAGGATGCGAAGGATCTTGTGGATGCTGCTCCGAAGGCAGTCAAGGAAGGCGTTTCCAAGGAAGAGGCGGAGTCCATCAAGGCAAAATTCGATGAGGTTGGTGCGAAAGTCGAAATCAAGTAAGGAATATTTGACCGGACAACCGTTATGGAATAAAATAAGGAGCTCTTTACAGGAAAAAAGAGTTCCTTATTTTTCTACGGTTTTGCTGTAAAAAGCAAAAACACTACCATTGACAACCTGGCAATCCTATGATAAGATTGTAAATTGCATTAATAGTTTTTAGCAGACAACCCTATGCTATTCTGTCTTATCTCTATTCTACACTGAATAAAGGATAAAATGCAAGGGTATAATAAATATTAATGCCCTATTACTTAAATTGCCAAATAGCCATTGTTTTGCGGTTGTTTTTGGTGTTATAAAATCTAAAGGGGTGAGATGTGCATGCTGCATCCAGTTCAGTTAGGAAAGAGAACCAGGATGAGTTATTCCAAGATCGATGAGGTTCTGGATATGCCAAATCTAATTGAGGTGCAAAAAAACTCATACAAATGGTTTCTCGAAAAGGGGCTCCAGGAGGTTTTCGATGATATATCTCCCATCTCAGACTATTCCGAGAATCTTATTCTGGAATTCGTGGATTACTATTTGGATGATGATCCCAAATACTCTGTGGATGAGTGTAAGGAAAGGGATGTAACGTATTCCAAATCTCTCAAGGTACGTGTCCGGTTAATCAACCGGGAAACCGGTGAAGTGAAGGAACAGGAAGTATTTATGGGAGACTTTCCGATCATGACCGACCAGGGCACCTTCATTATTAATGGGGCAGAACGTGTCATCGTCAGCCAGCTGGTCCGCTCGCCCAGCGTCTATTACGCAGAGCAGGTGGATAAAACAGGTAAAAAGCTGTATTCCGCCACAGTTATACCGAACCGGGGCGCATGGCTGGAGTACGAAACCGATTCCAATGATGTATTGTCCGTACGTGTGGACCGCACCCGGAAAATCAATGTCACCATTCTTTTGAGGGCACTGGGATACGGAACGGATGCTCAGATCAAGGACCTTTTGGGCGAAGATGAGATCCTTTCCGCCACCATTGACAGTGATAATACCAATTCTGTGGAAGAGGGGCTCCTGGAAGTCTACAAGCGTCTCCGACCCGGAGAGCCTCCCACAGTGGACAGTGCCAGTCAGCTGATCCGTTCCCTGTTCTTTGATCCGAAGCGCTATGACCTGGCCCGGGTGGGTCGGTATAAGTTCAACAAGAAGCTGTCTCTGGCAGCCCGAATTTCCGGACAGCGCATGGCAGAGCAGGTCGTGAACCCGGCCACCGGAGAGATTCTGGCAGAGTCCGGGGAAAAGGTTGCCCGCAAGACAGCGGAATCCATTCAGAATGCAGGAGTAAATGCCGTTTTACTTCAGCTGGACGATGGAAAGACGGCAAAGATCCTTGGCAACCACTTTGTCGATGCCGGAAGTTACCTGGATTTTGATCCTTTGGAGGCAGGCATCACGGATAAGGTATATTATCCGGAATTCCAGGCCATTCTGGAGAAGGATCTGAATGAGGAGGATCTGAAGGAAGAATTGAAAAGCTCTCACGACAAACTGATGCCAAAGCATATTCTGATTGATGATATTGTTGCTTCCATCAGCTATAATCTGCATTTGTCCGATGGGATCGGACATGTGGATGATATTGACCATCTCGGAAACAGGAGACTTCGCTCTGTCGGGGAGCTGCTTCAGAACCAGTTCCGGATTGGATTGTCCAGAATGGAGCGGGTCGTGAAGGAAAGAATGACGATTCAGGATGTGGATGTGATCACGCCGCAGGCCCTGATCAATATTCGTCCTGTTTCTGCTGCCATCAAGGAATTTTTCGGGAGTAGCCAGCTGTCTCAGTTTATGGATCAGACCAATCCTCTGGCTGAGCTGACCCATAAGAGAAGGCTGAGCGCTCTGGGACCCGGTGGCCTGAGCCGGGATCGGGCTGGATTTGAGGTGCGTGACGTGCATTATTCCCATTACAGCCGCATGTGCCCCATTGAGACACCGGAAGGTCCCAATATCGGTCTGATTGGTTCTCTGAGCACCTATGCGAGAATCAATGAATACGGCTTTATTGAGGCGCCTTATCGCAGGGTGGATCATGATAAAAACGTTGTTACCGATGAGATTGTGTATCTCACGGCAGATGAAGAGGATGAATATATCATTGCACAGGGCAACGAAGCTCTGGACGAGGAAGGGCGATTCATCAACGAGCGTGTTATGGTGAGACTCCGTGAGGATATTTTCGAGGTTCCCCGGGACCAGGTGGATTTTATGGACGTATCACCGAAGCAGTTGGTTTCCGTGGCCACAGCAATGATTCCCTTCCTGGAAAATGACGATGCCAACCGTGCTTTGATGGGATCCAACATGCAGCGGCAGGCCGTTCCCTTGATCAAGCCGGAAGCTCCCATTGTGGGCACCGGTATGGAGTATAAGGCAGCCAGGGATTCCGGCGTTGTGATTTTGGCGAAGGAAGCTGGCGTAGTCCGGAAGGTGGATGCCAATTATGTCCGGATCAAGGGGGACGATGGCAAGGAGTACCGCTATAAATTATTGAAGTTCAAACGGTCCAACCAGGGAACCTGCATTAATCAGAGACCGATTGTTTGCGAAGGCGAGCGGGTTTCCAAAGGAGAGATTATCGTTGACGGTCCCTCCACCGATGAGGGAGAAGTTGCGCTGGGCCGCAATGTGCTGATTGGCTTTATGAGCTGGGAGGGCTATAACTATGAAGACGCCGTTCTGATCAGTGAAAAGCTGGTTCGAAATGATGTCTTTACCTCCATCCATATTGAGGAATATGAATCGGATGCCCGGGATACCAAGCTGGGCCCCGAGGAAATCACACGGGATATCCCCAATGTGGGGGAAGAAGCATTGAAGGATCTGGATGAGCGGGGCATTATTCGGATTGGCGCAGAGGTGCGGGCCGGAAACATCCTGGTGGGCAAGGTAACCCCCAAGGGGGAGACTGAGCTGACGGCAGAGGAACGTTTGCTCCGTGCTATTTTTGGGGAAAAGGCCCGCGAGGTTCGGGATACTTCCCTGAAGGTACCCCACGGGGAAAGCGGCATCATTGTGGATGTGAAGGTTTTTTTGCGGGAGAACGGCGATGAACTGCCCCCTGGTGTCAATCAGCTGGTTCGCTGCTATATCGCGCAAAAGAGAAAAATATCCGTTGGAGATAAAATGTCCGGGCGCCATGGGAACAAGGGCGTGATTTCCCGGGTGCTTCCGGAGGAGGATATGCCCTTCCTGCCGGACGGGACGCCTCTTGAAATCTGCCTGAATCCGCTCGGGGTTCCTTCCCGTATGAATATCGGCCAGGTGCTGGAAGTGCATCTGGGCCTGGCTGCAAAAGAGCTGGGATGGCATATTGCCACTCCGGTTTTTGACGGGGCATCCGAGATTGACATCATGGATACTTTGGAAAAAGCCAATATAGACCGTGACGGAAAGCTCACGGTTTATGACGGACGTACCGGGAAGGCCTTTGACAGTCCGGTAACGGTAGGATATATGTATTTCCTGAAGCTGGCTCATTTGGTGGACGACAAGATTCATGCACGTTCCACCGGACCTTATTCGCTGGTGACGCAACAGCCGTTGGGCGGCAAGGCACAGTTCGGCGGGCAGCGCTTCGGTGAGATGGAAGTCTGGGCCCTGGAAGCGTATGGCGCGGCTCATACCCTGCAGGAGATTCTGACGGTGAAATCCGATGATGTTGTTGGCAGGGTCAAGACCTACGAAGCCATCGTGAAGGGTGAAAACATCCCGGAGCCGGGCGCTCCGGAGGCTTTCAAGGTTCTGATCAAGGAACTGCAGAGTCTGGCTCTTGATGTGAAGGTGCTGAGTGATAAAAACGAAGAGATCGTCATGAAGGAATCCGACGATGATGATGTGGATGATTTGGATATCAATATCGAAGGACGCGAGGAACAGGCTCCGGAAGAAGAGTCGGAGGAATATGAAGACGATGAGCTGGATCTGGACCTGGACAATATTGCAGCCATTCCGGGCATGGATGAGGACGAAGACGATGAGGAAGAAGACGATGAGGAAGAAGACGATGAGGAAGAAGACGATGACGACGAGTCCGATGATTCCGACGTGTCCAATGATTCTGACGAATCGGATGATCTTCTGGAGGATATCCACCTGGATGACGACGATGAATAACATAGAGAAGGGAGAGATAGCCCTTGTTTGAGCTGAATAATTTGAATTCCATTCAGATAGGCCTGGCATCTCCGGATAAAATCCGGGAGTGGTCCAGGGGTGAGGTGAAAAAGCCGGAAACCATCAATTATCGTACCTTGAAGCCCGAAAAGGATGGATTGTTCTGTGAAAAAATATTTGGTCCCCAAAAGGACTGGGAGTGCCATTGCGGGAAATACAAGAGGATCCGTTATAAGGGAATCATCTGTGACCGATGCGGTGTAGAGGTAACCCGTTCCAAGGTGCGTCGGGAGCGGATGGGTCATATTGAGCTGGCGGCGCCGGTATCCCATATCTGGTATTTTAAGGGAATCCCCAGCAGGATGGGTCTGATACTGGATATGTCCCCCCGATCCCTGGAGAAGATCCTGTATTTTGCTTCTTATGTCGTTCTGGATCCCGGAGACACTCCTTTGTCAAAAAAGCTTGTTTTAAATGAGAAGGAATACCGGGAAAATCTCGATAAATACGGTGACAGTTTCCGCTGCGGCATGGGAGCAGAGGCGGTCAAGGAGCTGCTCAAGGAAATTGATCTGGATGCCATGTCCGAAGAGCTTCGCTCGGACCTGAAGAATTCCACCGGGCAGAAGAGGATTCGTATTGTAAAACGGCTGGAGGTTGTGGAGTCCTTCAAGAAATCAGGCAATCGTCCGGAATATATGATCCTGGATGCCGTACCGGTTATTCCGCCGGAGCTGCGCCCCATGGTTCAGCTGGACGGCGGCCGTTTTGCCACCTCGGATCTGAATGACCTTTACCGGCGGATCATCAACCGCAATAACCGGTTAAAACGGCTGCTGGATCTGGGAGCGCCGGATATCATTGTCCGCAATGAAAAGCGCATGCTGCAGGAAGCAGTGGACGCCCTGATTGACAACGGACGAAGAGGGCGCCCCGTTACCGGTCCCGGAAACCGTCCTCTGAAATCCCTCAGTGATATGCTGAAAGGCAAACAGGGACGCTTCCGTCAGAATCTGCTGGGAAAACGGGTGGATTATTCCGGACGGTCCGTTATTGTGGTCGGCCCGGAGCTGAAGATGACGCAGTGCGGTCTTCCCAAGGAGATGGCCCTGGAGTTGTTCAAGCCCTTTGTAATGAAGCGCCTGGTGGAAAAAGGCCTGGCTCATAACATAAAGAGTGCAAAGCGTATGGTGGAAAGAGTCCGGCCGGAAGTGTGGGATGTGGTGGAGGAAGTCATCAAGGAGCATCCCGTTCTGCTGAATCGTGCCCCGACTCTTCACCGCCTCGGCATTCAGGCCTTTGAGCCGGTGCTGGTGGAAGGCCGTGCACTGAAATTGCACCCTCTGGCGTGCACCGCGTATAATGCGGACTTTGACGGCGATCAGATGGCGATTCATGTTCCGCTTTCTGTGGAAGCGCAATCGGAAGCCAGGTTTCTGATGCTGGCTGCCAATAACATTTTAAAACCTCAGGATGGCCGGCCGGTTGTTACCCCTACTCTGGACATGGTTTTCGGATGTTATTATTTGACCATCGAAAAGCCCGGGGAAAAAGGAGAAGGAAAGTTGTTTGGCGATGCCAATGAGGTGATCATGGCATACCAGGAAGGCATGGCAGGTCTGCATGCAAAAGTGAAGTTGCGGGTCTTCCGGGAAATGGACGGAAAAAAGGTTTCGCGGCTGATTGATATCACTCCGGGACGCGTTATCTTCAATGAAGCCATTCCGCAGGATATGGGCTTTCAGGACCGAAGCGATCCGGGACAGATGTTTTTACCGGAAATTGACCAGCCGGTGAACAAGGGAATGCTGCAAAAAATAATTGATAAATGTTATCATAAATTTGGTGCGGCAGATACTTCTGCAATGCTGGACAAGATCAAGGCGCTGGGATTTCATTACTGCACCAGGAGTGCTCTCACTGTCAGTGTTTCCGATATGGTTGTTCCAAAAGAGAAAAAGGAGCTTCTTGCCAAAGCCGATGATGAAGTTCAGAAGATCCATCGTCAGTACCGTCGGGGCCTGATTTCGAACGATGAGCGTTATGAAAGGGTCATTGATACCTGGAATGAAACAACGGACGCTGTTACCAAGGCTCTTCAGTCTGCATGGAATGAATACAATCCCCTGAACATGATGGCGGCTTCCGGAGCCCGTGGAAACATCAACCAGATCCGTCAGCTGGCCGGAATGCGTGGACTGATGGCTAACCCGTCCGGCAAGATCATTGAGCTGCCGATCCGGGCAAATTTCCGGGAAGGCCTTACCGTTCTGGAGTTCTTTATTTCCACCCATGGTGCCAGAAAGGGATTGGCGGATACGGCACTGCGTACCGCAGACTCCGGATATCTGACCCGTCGTCTGGTGGATGTCAGTCAGGACGTGATTATCCAGTCGGAGGACTGCTTTGAGGAGTCCGGAGAGAAGATACGCGGCGTATGGGTCAGCGAGATCAAGGAAGATAATGAGATTATTGAGCCGTTCTCCGACCGTATTACAGGACGTTATGTTGCAGAAACAGTGGTGCATCCGGAAACGGGTGAAGTCCTTGTGGAAGCAAACCATCTGGTTACACCGGCGATTGCCTCCGCAATCATTGAAGCGGGCATTACACGTTGCTGTATTCGATCGGTTCTGACCTGCCGGGAAGAGCATGGCGTATGTGCAAAGTGTTACGGCAGCAATCTGGCCACCGGAGATCCGGTCAACGTAGGCGAAGCAATCGGAATCATTGCCGCTCAGTCCATTGGCGAACCGGGGACCCAGCTGACCATGAGAACGTTCCATACCGGTGGCGTTGCCGGAGACGACATCACGCAGGGCCTGCCCAGGGTAGAGGAGCTTTTTGAAGCCAGAAAGCCAAAAGGGCTGGCTATTATCTCGGAATTGTCCGGCAAGGTTTCGATCAATGAACAGAAAAAGAAGAGAGAGGTCACCATCACCAATGATGACGAGGGCGATTCCAAGACTTATCTGATACCGTACGGATCCCGCATCAAGGTAGAGGAAGGACAGGCCGTGGAAGCCGGAGATGAATTGACAGAAGGCTCCATCAATCCTCATGATATTTTGAAGATCAAGGGGATCAAGGGAGTGCAGGCGTATCTGCTGCAGGAGGTACAGAAGGTTTACCGGCTGCAGGGTGTGGATATCAATGACCGGCACGTTGAAGTGATTATCCGGCAGATGCTGCACAAAGTCCGGGTGGAGGATGCCGGGGATACGGATCTGCTGCCCGGCAGTCTGGTTGACATTTTTGATTTCGAGCGGGAGAATGAGCGCGTGATGAAGAAGGACGGAATGCCTGCCCAGGCAAAGAGAGTTCTGCTTGGCATTACCAAGGCGGCCCTTTCCACGGATTCTTTCCTTTCCGCCGCTTCGTTCCAGGAAACGACAAGAGTTCTGACGGATGCGGCCATAAAAGGCAAGAACGACCCATTGGCCGGCCTGAAGGAAAATGTTATTATCGGAAAGCTGATTCCTGCGGGAACCGGCATGAAACGCTACCGGAATATCGAAATTGTAAATGAAAAAGTCGGATCAGAAGACGCTCCGGATGCCATTGAGCTGGAGCTCCCTTCGAAGAAGGATCTTGTTGAAGCCTGATCCTGTCGACGCATGGAAAAAGCAAGGCTCTGCCTGCTTCATGGTTCCGCCTTCTTTTTCCTTGTTTTTCGCCTTTTTTATTGACAGCAACAGGCCGTAAGTGCTAAAATAATTAAGTGCGCTTATTTTGGGCATTTGTGTTGTCGCAGGAGGTTGGAAGGATGCCGCATAATCTGAAATTTATCCCATCCCAGACTGTCGTGGGGCGGAAACAAACCGCCAAAGCCATTCGGCAGGGAAAAGCACAGCATGTGTTTTTGGCATGCGATGCGGAGAATTATGTGGTGAAGGAAATGAAAGATCTTTGCAGCGAATTCCATGTTCCGGTTACGGAGATTGCCACTATGAAGGAATTGGGAAAAGCCTGTGGTATTCAGGTGGGAGCTGCGACAGCTGCGATCCGGAAGGAAGCGCCGGGCGAAAAGAAAGAAACCGTACCCATCCGTTGATTCCGAAGTGTATTTGTTATAGGGACAAGACTTTTTGAAAGGAGGTGGAGAAATGCCTACCATCAATCAATTGGTACGAAAAGGAAGAGAAAAGGTAACCTATCAGTCGGATGCTCCGGCGCTGGACGCGTCGCCTCAGAAGCGTGGAGTTTGTACTGCCGTCAAGACAACGACACCAAAAAAGCCAAACTCTGCCTTGAGGAAAATTGCCAGAGTCCGCTTGACTCATGGTATGGAAGTAACCGCTTATATCCCGGGGATTGGACATAATCTGCAGGAGCACTCTGTTGTTTTGATCCGCGGAGGCAGGGTAAAGGACCTGCCTGGTGTGCGTTATCATATCGTACGCGGTGCTTTGGATACGGCCGGTGTGGCAAACAGAATGAAGGCCAGGTCCAAATACGGTGCCAAAAAGCCAAAGAAATAATGGATTTTGGAGAAAATAGAGTGTTAAGGAGGGAATAGAATGCCAAGAAAGGGGTATGTTTCCAAGCGGGAAGTACTTCCTGATCCGATTTATGGCGATAAAGTTGTCACGAAGCTGATTAATCAGGTAATGCAGGACGGGAAACGCGGTGTGGCTCAGAAAATCTGCTATGAATCCTTTGACCTGATCCAGGAAAAGGCAGGGAAGGATCCGATGGAAGTTTTTGAGCAGGCATTGAATAATATTATGCCTGTATTGGAAGTAAAGTCCAGGAGAGTCGGCGGTGCCACCTATCAGGTACCAATGGAAGTCCGTCCGGAAAGGCGTCAGACCCTGGGACTGCGATGGCTGGTAAGCTTTGCACGGAACCGCGGGGAAAAGACCATGAAGCAGCGTCTGGCCGGCGAGATCATGGATGCTGCCAATAATTCAGGCAGTGCAGTGAGAAGAAAAGAAGAAACCCACAGGATGGCAGAGGCCAACAAGGCTTTTGCTCATTACAGGTGGTAAGAGAAAGGTAGAAAACGGACTGAAACTGAATTTGGGGAACGGTAATGGATTTAGCATGATTTGAAAGGAGGCTAATTTAGTGCCTAGGCAATTTTCATTGGAAAAGACAAGAAATATCGGTATCATGGCACATATTGATGCCGGTAAGACAACAACAACAGAGCGCATATTGTTCTATACCGGACGGGTCCATAAGCTTGGCGAAGTTCATGACGGCAATGCGACAATGGACTGGATGGAAGAGGAGCAGGAGCGCGGTATCACGATTACATCCGCCGCCACTACGACACAGTGGAAGGGGCATCGTATCAACATTATTGATACGCCAGGGCACGTTGACTTTACCGTTGAAGTGGAGCGTTCTCTTCGCGTCCTCGATGGTTCAGTAGCAGTGTTTTGTGCCAAGGGAGGCGTAGAGCCTCAATCCGAAACGGTATGGAGACAGGCAGATAAATACGGTGTTCCAAAAATCGCATACGTAAACAAGATGGATATTATGGGCGCCGACTTCCTTCGTGTCGTCAATATGATTCATGAGCGGCTGCAGGCCAATCCGGTTGCCATCCAGCTGCCTGTTGGCAAAGAAGACAACTTTACAGGCGTGATCGATCTGATCAATATGGAGGCCTATCACTATACGGATGATTTGGGAACGCACAGTGAGGAATCCGCGATTCCGGACGATATGCTGGATATGGCAAAGGAATATCGGACCAGGATGATTGAAGCTGTCGCAGAAACAGACGATGATCTGATGATGAAATATCTCGACGGTGAGGAATTGACGGTAGATGAGATTCATAGAGCAATTCGCAAAGCAACCATAGGACTGAAAATGGTTCCGGTGGTGTGTGGCTCCTCTTATAAGAACAAGGGCGTACAGATGCTTTTGGATGCCATTGTGGAGTATCTGCCATCCCCTCTGGATGTGCCGTCTATAAAGGGTAAAAAGCCGGATTCGGACGAAGAAGTCGATCGGCATTCTTCGGATGAGGAACCCTTCAGTGCGTTGGCATTCAAGATCATGACCGATCCCTATGTGGGGAAACTGGCTTTCTTCCGGGTTTATTCCGGGACGCTGGAAAACGGATCCTATGTATACAATTCCGTAAAGGGCAAAAGGGAGAGAGTTGCCCGGATCCTGTTAATGCATGCGAATCACAGGGAAGAGATTCAGAAGGTGTATGCGGGAGATATCGCGGCTGCGGTCGGCCTGAAGAATACGACAACCGGGGATACCCTGTGCGACGAAAACAATCCGGTGGTTCTGGAGTCCATGGAGTTTCCGGATCCGGTGATCCAGGTTGCCATAGAGCCCAAAACCAAGGCCGGGCAGGAGAAAATGAGCATTGCTTTTGCCAAACTGGCAGAAGAAGATCCGACTTTCCGGACCTATACGGATCAGGAGACTGGTCAGACCATTATCGCCGGCATGGGTGAGCTTCATCTGGAGATCATTGTGGATCGCCTGCTTCGGGAGTTCAAAGTGGAGGCAAATGTTGGAAAGCCGCAGGTGGCCTATCGCGAAACCATTCGCAAACCCGTCCGGAGCGAAGGAAGATTTATCCGGCAGTCCGGCGGACATGGGCAATATGGACATGTCGTGCTGGAAGTGGAGCCTTTGGAGCCCGGTTCCGGCTATGAGTTTGTAAATAAGATTGTAGGCGGTGTGGTTCCCAGGGAATATGTTCAGCCGACTGACAATGGGATTCAGGAAGCAATGCAGAGCGGTATTCTGGGAGGCTATCCGGTTGTGGATATCCGTGCCACACTTGTGGACGGTTCCTATCATGAGGTGGACTCTTCCGAAATGGCTTTTAAGATTGCAGGTTCCATGGCGCTGAAAGACGCATTGAAAAAGGCAAGTTCCGTATTGCTGGAGCCGGTGATGGATGTGGAGGTCACAGTACCCGAGGAATATATGGGCGATGTGATGGGAGACATCAATTCCCGACGGGGCAGGATAGAAGGCATGAAACCCGAACGGGGCGCAGAAATTATTCACTCGGTGGTACCACTGGCGGAAATGTTCGGATATGCAACCGATCTTCGCTCCAAAACCCAGGGACGCGGCGTTTATATCATGCAGCTGTCCCATTATGAGGAAGTTCCGAAAAACATTATGGAGAAAGTTATTACAAAGTAACAGATGGCGATAAGGAGGACAAATGAATCATGGCAAAGGCAAAATATGAGAGGACGAAGCCCCATG
>DAINCI010000037.1:0-15538 GCA_036732425.1 Bacillota bacterium | reverse complement strand
ATTCATTGAATTTTCAAGGTTCATCGCTCTTTTCAAACTGCGAAGTTTGAGTTATGGGATTTATAATTGAAACATTAATATTCTGCGTGCTATAATCATATTATTAAGTAAAGTTTATTTATTGTATCACATATTTCTTCTGTCAGGTACAGGTGGTGAATGCCTTCATCACCGGACCCATAAAAGGGTGAGTTTTGTATTTAAATAAAGTATGGAAAGCGAGGTCCCAAATCATGAAAGTACTAACCAATCATCTGGGTTATAGTACCCAATTCCCCAAAAAGGCAGTTATCCAGTGTACCAGCGGCGAACAGCCCGGCAGCTTTTCCGTGCTGAGTGCCAATAATAGGCCCGTACTGGAAGGCAAGGTTCAGCATGCCGGCAAAGTAGCGCATTGGAACAAAGGCGATTTTTGGGTTGCGGATTTTTCCAGATTAAAGGAGGAGGGCCGATATACCATATCCGCATCAGGAAATAACTGCTATGCAGTCAGTGGCTCTTTTGAGGTGCGCACTCACCTGCTCACGATGAAAATGTTGTCCGCCGCAGGCTATTATTTCAAATCCCAGCGCTCCTCCGGCGAGTGGATGAAGTGTGATACCTGCCTGCCGTTCAAGGGGGGTCGCCCCGGCAATGTGGATGCACATGGCGGCTGGTACGATGCAACAGGGGATTATGGCATTCACCTGAGTCATCTTTCCCACAGCGCCATCTATAATCCACAACAAATTCCTTTCAGTGCATATACCTTTTTTAAGGTGCATGATCTTATGGAACAAAGCGGCAATGAGCAATATTCCATGGTAAAACGCCGTATGCTGGATGAAGGATCTTTTGGAGCGGATTTCCTGATGCGCATGCAGGCTCCTTCCGGCAGCTTTTATCGCTCCATCAATCGAAAGGACGCCTTCGGAACCGTGGCAAACAGCCGAAGCATTGGTTTCGAATACCGTAAATCCAGCGATCAGTTTACGGAAGAGGCCTCCACAGCAGACGATGAGACCATTACCGATGAAAATTATGAAACCAGCCTGCGTTCTGGTGGCGGATTGGCCATTGCAGCACTGGCCATTGCAGCCCGGCATTATTATCCCAGCCAGGAGTATGCTTCCGGAGATTATATCAATGCTGCCAAAAAGGCCTGGGATCATTTAGGAAGCAACAATGCAAAGTATACCAACGATGGAAAGTGGAATCTGGTGGATGAATACTGTGCACTGATGGCAGTAACCGAACTATACATCACAACCCATGAATATGACTACCTGTTGAAATCCCGGGACATGGCAGAGCGCATATACACCCGTATGGAAAAGCAGAAACCCGGGATGAGCCGGCTGTATGTCATGCCCGGTATTCCATTCCATCATGCATCCGACGAAGGCATGCCGGTCCTGGCGCTGCTGAACTACGCTGAGATGGAGCCAAACAGATCCCGGGCAGATATGGCTATAACCGCCAGTGAGGAGATCATGAGATGGAAGCTTGCCATTACGGATATGGTGACTAATCCATTTGGCTATCCACGATTGGAGACGGTGCACAACGGCGTGGTGAAAAATCAGTTCTTCTTTCCCCATCACAGCTCCGCAGAACCATGGTGGCAGGGGGATAATGCCCGCATTGCTTCCATTGCAGCAGCGTCCTGCAAACTAAGTAAAGTAACGACAGACAGAAAGTTGGCGGATCGATGCCTCAAAATGGCTCAGGATCCCCTGGACTGGATTATGGGCCTGAATCCCTATGATGTCTGCATGATCGAAGGTTATGGCAAAAACAACATTTCATACTTTTTCAATAATCGGTATGACTTTCTCAATTGTCCCGGTGGCATTGTAAACGGCATTACCAGTGGCCTGGAGGATGAAGAAGGTATCGAATTCATAACCGCTCCCACGAATACCGTCTCTGACAACTGGCGCTGGGCAGAGCAATGGATTCCGCATGCCAGCTGGTATATGTATGCTTTGGCACATTTTGCATGACTCTGTGCCAATCCATGTCCGTTCACCAGGATATTCTTTCGACAGCATCAGGTATTGGGCTGCCCGGCCTTTCTCAAACCACTGATATTTTTATCTGTTTTCGCTAAAAGATTCCAGGAGAGTACCGACTTTCCCACGCCCAGTTTTGAATAGTGCTCTGCACATTCCGCTACATAGTCTGGTGTGTTGTCACATACCCCTGGTATCCCATTGATCTCATATCCCGGGTATATGGAAGCTGTACAGTTGTCCTGCAGCCTTGAAATCTGTTCATCCGCAGCGTCCGCAGAACACAGGTCTTCCTGCTTCCATATCCGCTGCAGTATGCTGACAGCCTCGCATCCTGCGGAGGCAAAAGCCTGACCAAAGTTTTCCAGCTCAAACGGAAGCCCGGCAGGAGCATGAGTGATACGGTACATCATCGGCTTGATAAAGCTGGCTTCCTTTGACAGCCTTTCGATATCCTGTCCCATCAGATAGGCAACAGCAGGGGCAAAAACATCAAACGCCACCATCAGACCGCGATCCTGAAAACCGGTAGCAATTTTCTCTGCCGCGTCTGTAATGATATCTGCTTTCGCTCTGTAAAAACGATCCACAGCCGGGTGGTCAAATCGATATCGTAATCTATCCAGAGCCGAGGGGCAAAAAGCGTTCGGATGCTCTTTCAGCAAATGCTGAATCTGCTCTATGTCCACCCCCGCTTCAACGTAACTTTTTTGACAGCTGGGGCAAAAGCATCCAAAAACATGTTTCAGCCCACCGGCAAAAGAAGCGTGGCGGATCTTATCCAGGAACACCCCATCAAATGACAGGGAAGAAAAATATTGGTCAAACAGCCTCAGGGACAACATTTGATTGTGGGGAGAAGACGGACACACAAATCTGAAGTCTTCATTTGGTAAAATCTCCAGCCCTTCCTGAAGTTCCCCAGAATAATTGTAAGCCGGATCCGGGTTCAAATCTCCTGGCAGTTCGGAAAACACCGGAAGCCACAGCCACACTTTCTTTCCATTGCCGTGCACTAAATCCAAAATCTGTTGATAGCTTTCACTTTCCGTGGTCCAACCAACGATAATATCCTGTGGACCAATCCTTTTATATGTCTGTTGCAATGTACGCAGCACTTTTTTCGTATCCGGCGGCTTTTGCGTAAAAGTTCCAAGCATTATCTGTAAAATATAGTCCATAGCGAATCCCTCCTGGTCTATTTTATGGCCCATCCTTGCACTCTATCCCGCGTATCTTCTTTTCCTTTTTCTTTTTCCGATTTGCTCAGGTTTCAGCTCCCAAATCCCTTCACTTCCGGTAAGCATAATAGGAAGAAATGAGATGCAGCGGCGTAGCTGGCGGTAGCTTTCCGGCTTCCGCAATATCTGCGTTCCTTAACAGTTCTCCGCAATAAACCAATGCAGCGCCTTGATATTCCGCCCTCCGATATCCTGCATTGGGATACGGAAAATGGGTATCCCTTTGATCATAGGATGGCGAAGAACATTCCGCACTCCCAACTATTTCGCCATTCAGGATTTTCTCACACAGGATAATAAGCCAATCCAGATAGCTATTGTCTATGGGAGTACCATTATGGCCGGGGCAAATAGAATCGAATGCGCTTTCCATAGCCCTGAGGCGTTTCACAGCAATCAGGTAAGCCTCTACGGTCGCTGCCGGCACTGCGTGTATCTGTCCAGGCCTTTCCGCATAGCCTGGCAACAACAGCACCTGTCCGGATTCCACCTCATCACCTGAAAAAAGGATCCGGTTTCGGATATCCAGAATCACAATGTCTTCCGGACTGTGACAGCCAAGCATGATCACCTGCAGGGGCCTTTCCCCGGGATTCAGGATATCTCCGTCCTCAATAAAAGTAAATTCATAGTTCAATGGATAAGAGGCAGGATCTGCACCCATGGTGTTTTTCGCACTGCCCGCTATTCCTTTTGTGGCATAAATTGTATCAAAGAATCCATTGCCACCGGTATGGTCAAAGTGAGAATGTGTATTCACTGCCTTGCAAAGTGGCTTTTTTGTAAGTGTCTGGGCAAATTCCTGAATATTGTCCCGGGATTCTCCGGTATCGATCATAATGGCCTCATGCTCCCCCTCAAGCAGATAGCAATCACACCCCTCTCCGCTGATAACCCAGGTTCCCTTATGAAACATTCTTGCTGAAAACTGCTTCATTTTAACCTCCATTCTGCCGTTCACGGGTTAATACCCTTCTGTAACGGTAACTTGTTTCATCCATTTATTTCCATGCAGTCGGGCACCACTGGTAAACAACTTAATGAACTGCTCCAGGTTCAGAATACAATATACGATGGGGACAGGCCAATGCCAGACAAGCCCGGTAAAAAAGCCAAGAGGCACTTCCAGAGTCCAGAGAAAAATAATATCATTTACCATAACAAATCTGGCGTCGCCTCCGGCACGTAAAATACCCATCATATTCATACTCTGTGCCACTTTAAAAACCTGGATCACAGCCCCGATCCACATAATCTGATTTGCATACAGCAATGTGGTTTGACTGACATGATAGATTGCCAGGATCAGTGGACGCAACAGCAAAACCAACAATGCAGTGAATACCCCGGAAAGCAAACCGATCTTCTGAAATTTTCGCTTCAGTAAATGGACCTGTTCGAATTTCCCCGTGCCTATTGTCGCTCCAATTATTACTGCACCGGCCGCCGTAAATCCCTGTCCAAACACCCCCGCAATCTGTTCCGTTATGCTGAACATGCTGCTTGCCGCTACAAACTCCGTACTCATCCGCCCTATGATCACAGCAAGGATGGAACTCCCCACGGACCAGAGCAGTTCATTCATCATGACAGGAACCGTGTTGCTGAAATATTGCTTTGCCACAGAACGATTCAAATGCAGCAAATCCTTCACCTTCAGCTTTAGGCGCTGTTCCATAGGCGCCAGATAAATCAGCAACAGGATGGTTTCTGCCACACGGGCAACCAGAATGGCTACGGCCGCTCCTGCCACCCCCATAGGGGGAATATGGAATTTTCCAAATATCAGGATATAACTCAGGGAACCATTCACCAGTAGTGCCACACCGGAAACAGTCATCGAAATCCTTACGTTACCCAATGCCCTGAGCGTACCTGTTGTGACCGTAACAAAGGTATAGAAGAGGTAAGAACACGCTGTAATCCTCAGATAATCCATTCCCTGATGAATCACCCGGCTGTCGGAAGTAAGAATGGAAAGAATCTGCCCGGGAAAGAAAACACTGAAAAAGGAAAGAACGATGGTTGCCGCTGTTCCAACCCGGTAAGTGTAGGCAAGAACTTTTTTGATCGAGGACTTGTCTTTTCTACCCCATAACTGAGCGACCATCACATTACTGCCGCCTACCACACCATATATTAAGAGAGACAGGACAAGAAACATCTGATTGCTGAGGGATGCAGCAGAAACCTCCACTTCTCCCAGCCGCCCCAGCATAATGGTGCCCAACAGATTTACGAAGAACTCCAGCAGGAACTGAGCGGCGACCGGCATGCCAATTCGTAAAAACTGCCGATACACACTATCCTGCTTTTTCCATTCCGAACGAAACTGTATTCCCGCCTGACTGATTCTCTGGAGTGCCATTCCCTAGTCCTCCTCATGGGAACGAAAATATTTCATCATCACATGATTGTCATGTGGCGCATAAAGATCCCTTCCCTGATCGACTGCCAGCCGGAAGGATATTACCTGCACAGCGGCAGCGAATTCCAGACAGCAAAAATCCCCTCCCTTTGGCTCAAATTCCAGGTCATCTTCCCCAACAGGATTTACTCCAATCAGAAATCCATTGTTCTTTTCGTGCTTCATAAAACTGCACAGGGAAACCGCCCGGTCATTATCTGCTCCGCCGTCATTCAGAACAATGACACAATGTCTTTGAGAATAACCATAGTTGGGGCCATGCATGCCTTCCTCCATTTCAAAGCCAATGGAAACCATCTGCGGCGTTTCCCAGACTTTTACCGCACCTTCCAGTGCGACTCCATACAGCGGTCCGCCTCCGGTAAAAATCAGACAGTCTGCCCGCAGTATGTTACGCCGGTTATGGTCCAGCCATCCCATTGTTTTTTCGATTACCGCCGGAATATTGCCCGCTGCAGCCGCAGCGCTTTCCAAACAGGCACAAACTTCCGCGGATGAAAGATTCCCTCTCCATTCCCCTATGGCAATCCCCAGCATCATCACAGTAAGGACCGTGGCACTGTACCCGATGGTTCGCATGGGGTATTCTTCCCTGCCGCAATGCATATCGATAAATACATCTGCTTTTTTTGCTGCCATCGTTTTCGCCGATTCCGAAATAACCACTGTCATATACCCAGCGTTTGCTGCAAACTCCAGAGCCCGGTTTGTCAGCTTTGAATTGCCCGTCTGGCTGATGAAAACATAAAGCGCCTTCTCATTCCGAACGGAAATATAATGAAGGAATTCGTTTGGCGGCAATACGGTGATCCGCAGGCCGGAAGCCTTCTCTGCCAGATACTTTCCCGTAAATGCAGAGGTGTAGGAGGTACCGGAGCCAATCAGTACCACTTCGTCCATCTGCTCCAGTCGTTCCGAAAACCTTTCAAATAATGGGCGGAAGGTACTCTCCCTGTTCTCCAGGATCGAATTTAAAATATCGGGAACCCGCTTGATACAATCCAACATACTAACCATGACAGTCCTCCTGATTTTCGCAAAATTTGAGTTCCTGAAAGTCTTTGTCCGGCATCCCTGCGCGCATGGCAAGCAGAAGTGCTCCCATTTCGGGCGGGAACCGGGGCGTTACAAGCCGTCCCTCTTTTTTCTTCACACAGGCTTGCAGCGGATGAATAATACAATCTCCTGATTGGAACAAACCGCCGGAATAAGACACCCGATAGCCCTGCTGCATTCCAAGTTTTTGGGCTACCGCCCAGGCGCAAAGGGCCAACTCCTCTGCTGCACTTTGATAAATTCTTTCAGCGGTTTCACTGCCGGCATCATACATCTGCTTCAGCAGGTATTGAAGCTTTGCCGTCTCACTCCCGTTCGCAGCAATTTCCCGATTCCATGTATGGATAAATTCCATATCATTCCTTATATGAAAATGTTCGCGGAACATCTCATACAGTATGGTCCTTGGTTCGCGCCCATCTGATTCCTTTGCAAAAGCAGCGGCCAGCCTCCCACCGATCCAGGTACACGAACCCTCATCACAATAAGCCCCCCATCCGCCGCTGCGGGCTGTCCTCCCTTCTCCGTTCATGCCAAAACAAATGGATCCGGTACCGGACACAATATTGACTCCCGGCTTCATTCCAAGAGAACCGGCCCACCCCAGATAACTGTCGCTCTCACAATGGACCCTGCCTTTCCCGATGACTTCTTCGCAGACCTGCTTCATATCTGCCTTGCTTCCCGGCTTTTCCCCATAGCCGGGAAACCCCAGTCCGGCAAATGTGATCTCCTCCTTCCCTATACCGGTCATGCTGCATATCTCCCGGACACCTTCCACCAGTAAGGTACGCATGCCTTCCCTGCCCTTCGTTAAAAAACCTCCACAGCCGCTTTTGTGCCTTGCCAGGATCTTTCCCTTATCATCACAGAGAATAAATATGGTTTTTGTTCCGCCGGAATCCACACCTAGAAAATACATGCCTGTTGCCCCTTCCTAATATAAGTCTGCCAATAGCCTGATCCAGTGCCCGGCGGAAGTCATCCAAACCTCTTTGTACGTAGCGTTGTTTGCCATGGGCCAATAAGGAACATCCTCATTCCCGCGGGTTTGTATTCCCACAGGAATCTGCCCTGCCTGTGTTCCATTATGCGCCGCATACTGCTGCGCATAATTTTCGCCCTCCCCAAAAATCAGTGATTGACTGAACGGATTTTTCCCCGCAGTAAAATACATTTGTTCCCTTGCAATTTCCATAAGCCTCCGGTCGTCCAAATATCGGCCGCAAATAGCTGCGCCCTTGCCGGAAGAAAGCAGTACAGCTTCGTTCCCGCGAAATGAAAACCAAACCGGAAACTGGCGGACACAATGAAATTTGTCTATAGGAATCCCTGCCTTCAGCTGTTCCTTATAGTTTTCCTTTTCTGCCTCATAGCTGGTTGCCAGGTGCAGCAGCGCAAAAGTTTTCCTGTCCTGCACCTCGTCATATCGATGCAATCCCGCCGGTAGCATGCCATAGGGAGTCGAATAGGCATACATGGCTTTGACATAACTTCCATAGCGCTTCATCGCCTGCTCCCAATGTGCCAGATGTGCATTCCCCTTCAGGGATCTGCAAACAGCATCCAGCGCCTGCATAAATAAATGCTCTCTTGCCTGATGATTGAAATGCACAATATGTTTCTTCGTTTCATCACGGTAAAAAAATCCCGTGAAAGGCAGCCCGGCTTCTCCGGTATCCTGACAGTTCAGCATACAGTTGATACAGGTTTCCGCTTCCCGGGCATAATACCTTTCCCCGGTCTGCCGGTAGATGAGTGCGGAAGACCATGCCATAACCGCATAATACTGGGACAAGCTGGCGTTATAGGTATGTTCCATCTGAATGCAGTTCTCCATACCGACCTGATCGTAACGCTCTCTGGCAAATCCATAATCCTCTTCTGCTGCATTCAGACAAACCCAGGAAAGCCCGGGATTTTCCGTTTGAAGCTGCTCTGCTGCAAAGGCTTCCACCCCGCTCAGCAAAAAGTTATCAAAAGAACGATTATGGCAGCGTACCGTTTCTCCATCATAATCCCCAATCAAACCGTTGGTCCAGCGGGAGATTCCAACAGAAAAAGCGCGAAAGCCGTCCCCAAACCGGGAGCGCAAAACAAAGTCCAGTCCCCAGCATGCCTCCTCCAATAGACGCTGAGAAAGCAAAGTATCTCCTTTCACGGCTGCTGCCAGCTCAAACAATGCCTGAGCGACTTCTCCCGTTTGCAGTGTCTGCTGGGAAAGGTCTCCTGCATCATGCCATCCTCCGCTATAAACCATGGAAAGCCCGTTGTGGGTGGCCAGGATATCTCCGTGGCAGGATGAATGACCTCCTCCGACAGGAAAACCACAGCGCTCGGAATAGATAAAGTTCAACACTTTCCAGGCGGCTTCTTCCATGACATGCTCCCGGATGTCAAAACACCCGCTTTTGACTCTGTCGTTGATCACCAGATAGTATTGTCCCGGCTTCTCTACTTTACTGAAATCCATGAGGCCAAAAATACCCTTTTCATTTTTTATCGGTTTCAACGCGCCGGAAAGAGCCGTTTCTCCACTTTCACTGGAAACCAATCGAAAGCTTCCTTTGTCCGTCTGTGCTACGGCTGTTTTGGACCCCTTTTGCCAGTAACCGGTTGTCGAGTAACTTACCATTTCCGGACTGCCCTGCCAGCCCAATGAAATATCCGGATTCTCTTCCTGATCCAGCCGGATATCCTTCACTTCAACAATAAATTCGTTGGATCCTCCCGGCTCTGTTCCTGCCAGATTGATAGATACGGCAAACTCTGTAACCTTGTCCCGTGGCAAATCCGGAAACTCCCATACACAGGTGTTCCATTTCCCATTGTTCAGATTCAGGGTATGGTGACCCTCCCGATCATACCGGTCCGGGACTTTTATTTTCCCTTCGTTCTTCAGATGCAACGTCACATAGGCAGCATGGTAGCCTGGCCAATCCGGCCGGATCTGACAGGTGATCCGATGATACCGGGTCCAGTCCTCTCCATTGATTTGCAGCTTTGCTTTCATATTTCCGTATCCCGTATAATGCGGCATGGGCTTTTCCGGCTCTATGCGTGCAGGCGCTGTGATCTTTAGAATCCTGTTTTCCTGTGTGATCTCTCCGGGGCCCTCTTTTGTCCAGTGCGGAATTTTGCCGCTGCCGGACAGAGAGATTCCGTTCGTTACCCGTTTTTGCATCAGCCTGCTCTCTGCTGTTTTACTGAAATCCGGCTTTAGCAATTTGTGCAGGTAACCCGACTCTGCCAGTTGTTTTTGGAACGATTCCTTCATGCTCTTTCCCTCCTGCCCATTCATTCCTGTTATCTGAAAGGGAAGGCTTCGGCAAAGCCAAAGCCTTCCCTGACGACTCCGGATTGTAAAGGCCATGCTATTTTGAATATTTCGCATATTCTTCCGTATAGTATTTTTCCAGCTGTTTCAGGCCAATCTGCTCCAGCTTGTCATGCATTTCCTTCACATTCGCATCAAATTGCTTATCCGAATTGGAAAGAATAACCTTGGTTTCATAGTTCTTTACCGTCTCCGAAACCTGATCCCCCATGATTTTCTCCTGTGAATCTCCTTTGGGATGAATGAGTCCCAGAACAATTTCGATCTGCAGATTGCTGCGAATTTCATCCATTGCTGCATTTGCAGACTCTGAAATCCCGGAGGCCCGGCCAACCGCTTCCACAACACCGGAAATACCGAAATAATAGTTCGGGTTGTATTTTTCCAGCATGGTACCATCCTCGCGTGCTTTCAGCCATTCATCAGAGAATTGCGGTACGCCCTTCTCATCCAGTTTATACTCCACGCCTTCCCT
This sequence comes from Bacillota bacterium, assembly GCA_036732425.1. Classification (GTDB taxonomy): domain Bacteria; phylum Bacillota; class Clostridia; order Caldicoprobacterales; family DTU083; genus UBA4874. The sequence continues at coordinate 5,007 of DAINCI010000037.1, read as the reverse complement.
GCCCCATTGTGTGATCCGCTGTCCTTTTTCAGAAAACATCCATTCCATCATCTTGATGGAGGCTTTCGGATCCGTGTTTTTCCTGCTGATAAAAACGCCTGCCCATCCGGTACCAAGGTTCGTATAGGGAAGATCACTCATCGGCATGGCATGCTCAAAACTGCCTTTATGCCCGTTTCGATTCAAATCTCTGGTCAGGGTGGTATCCCGGTCTCCGGTCATAAAGCTCATGGAAAAAGCTTTATTGTTGCTCATCAGTTCTTCTGACTGGGTACCGTCTGTAAATGCAAAGTTCTCTGCATTAATCAGGCCCTTGCGATACAGTTGGTTCATATATTTCAAAAACTCCTCATATTGCGGTACAGAACTTTCATGAACGACTTTGTCCCCGTCCACCAACATACCTTCGGTGGTGGCAACCCAGTTTGGAATCATATTGGCTTTAAAAAAATTTGTCATGAAGGTATATTCCATTGTGAGCGGAACCATATCCGGGTATCTGGCCTTTACTGCTTCCAGTACTGCCATATAGTCTTCCAGTGTATTCATAGGCATGTTCAGTTCATCCAGGATATCCTTTCGATAAATCAAGCTGGGCAGAGTAGGGCAGCCAGCCGGTGCCTTATGCCATTCCTCCTCTGTGGAGGCAGCGTTCAGGATAGTATAATAATCGTCACTGCCGGAAAGGGACTTCGCCACCAGGACCTGATCCTCCGTAGGCCTGAAGTCCGGAGCGTAGTCCTTGATGAGCTTATTATAAGCATAGCATTTGCTTTTAGAGGACAAACGGTCCAGAAGTTTATCCGTATACACCAGATCCGGCAAATCATCTGACGCAATCAGGACTCCCAGCTGCGTAGCATCTGCTGCCTTGGTCGGTGATAGGGTTACGCCAGTTTCCTTTGTGATCTCTTCCGGGATAATGCCTGTGAACTTATCCGTGTCATACCAGGTGAAGTCGATAAATATATTCAGATTTACAGGCTTGTCTGAAGAATCTACGTTTCCGTTTGGAGAAATTACAGGCTTTTGCTGACTGCCGTTTGCTGAACCTTTTGAATTCCCTTTTCCGTTATTTGCACAGCCTGTAAGCAAAACAGAGAACATCAGTACCACTGCCAATACACCAAATCCTGCCTTCCTTGCCTTTTTCATAGTTTACACTCCCTCCAATATTTTTAGATTCAGATTTCTATATAATGGCTGAGAAAATTCAGCCGATTACTCTTTCACAGAACCTACCATGATACCTTTCACAAAATACTGTTGCAGGAACGGATACACCATTATAATCGGTGCCACAGAAATCACCATGGATGCAGTCTGAATGGAAAAAGAAGTTACTGTCGAACTGGCCCTCGCTGCGGCGGAGGCCGCTCTGATATATCCCGACTGATTCTTGTTGATCAGCTCCATCATAAGGCAGGACATCGTCTTCAGGTTCGGATTTCTAATATAAAAAGCAGAGTCAAACCAGGAATTCCAATGATTGACACCGATGAACAACGCAATGGTTGCCAAAAACGGTTTGGAAACCGGAAGCACAATTTTGAAAAAGACGGTCAGATCATTTGCGCCATCCACTTTGGCGGAATCAAACAAATCCCTCGGTATCTCCCGAAAGAAGGAGATCCCCACCATAACGAAAAAGGTATTGAGCAATGAGGGAATAATATATACCCAGAACGAATCAAACAGCCTTAAGGATTTCAGCAGTATATAATAAGGAATAATGCCAGCAGAAAAATACATGCTGATAATCAGCAGTGTCATATATAGTTTTCGAAAGGCCAGTTCCTTAAATGACAGGGCATAGGCCACGATGCATGTAAAAATGACACCGGTAATCGTTCCAATCACAGTGCGCAGCATGGTAATGAGCAATGCGTTCATCCACTTTCCATCTTTAAAGAAGCTTTCATAGTTTTCCAGAGTAGGCCTTGCAGGCCAGAAATAAGTATCAGTGGAAGCGGTCCCCTCATTAAAGGAGCGGACCAGGATAAAATAGAACGGATACAAGGTCATAATAACGATAGCCAACAGGATGATATAGATGACGATATCCATTGTCAAATCCTGCCCCACTCTTCTCCCGAATAGTTTACTCATACGGACTTTCCCCTTTCCCAAGAATGCTGTTCCAAATGAATGGATTCAGCGTTTTTAAATCATGTGGAGTTCATGTCAACGTGGCTCTCATCAAAGGAGCGGCCCCTCGCGATTTGTACTCCACGTTTGTCACCTAAAACAGACTGGTATCCGATACTCTTTTGGATACTGCATTGCTTATAAAAACCAGGATGAGAGAAATAATGGATTGAATTAACCCAACCGCTGTAGCATAGGCAAAACGGCTGTTTACCAATCCGGTTTTGAATATATGTGTCTGCAGGATCTCCGAACGCTCAAAATTCATGGTATTTCCGAGTAAATAAGACTGTTCAAAGTTTGATCCGCTTAATCCACCGCCAAATAAATTGCCGAGAGTGAGAATCAGGACCACCGTAACGGTGCCTCGAATAGAAGGAAGTGTAATACTCCATATTTTACGCAGTCGCCCTGCTCCATCCAATTCTGCTGCACTGTATAAGGTTGGATCTATTCCTGTTATAGCAGCAAGAAATATAATTGCCCACCACCCCATATCTTTCCACACATCCAGAAACACAGCCAGCGGCCAGTAATCTCCTGAACTTGTAAGATAGGGAATAGGAGTATGAATCAGTCCCAGTCGCATCAGCAAGGTGTTTATAACCCCGTCAGAGGAGAAAAAACTGATGGCAAGGCCTGCGATGATGACCCAGGAGATAAAGTGAGGCAAATAGGAAACCGTCTGGGCAATCCTCTTAAACGGTTGGTTCCTCACTTCATTAATAAGAATCGCAAACAGAATGGGCATCGGAAAGGAAAACAACAGCTTTAAAACGCTGAGTACAATTGTATTTCGGACAATCGGATAAAAGTTGATATCATGTACAAAATCTCTGAAATGACGGATGCCTACCCATTTACTGCTGAACATTTCAACTGCTTTTTGATCAATGGAATAATCCTTGAACGCCATAACAATCCCAGCCATAGGCAGAAAAGTAAAAATCAGCAGATATAGCATCCCCAGCATGGCAAAAGTTTGCAGCAAGCCCTGTCGTCTGAAGAAACTTTTTTTCCGCAGCGCAGAATCCCTTTTCATAACGTTACACTCCCCCCAATATCCTTCTCCTTCGAGCCTAAATAACCCATCCATGCCAATAGTCTTATCTTCATGACCTGATCCACGCTGGATCTGCCAGGTCAAGCTTGCCCGTTCATCCTTCCAGCTCTTCCATTTTGTCTTCTCCTTCTCGTTTTTGTAATCGATTTTGGTACCGATACCAACAAAATATAAAAATCAGTGCGCCTTTGTTTTCCTTCTCTAATAAGCTTTATATCTATTGTCAATATTATTATAAGCTGAGCCATATACATTGTCAATATTTTTTAGAAAATAGTTTATGGCAATTTTCATGGCTTTGCTATACTGTCAATTTCGCCTGCGTTCTTCTTGTATTATTGGTACCGATATCATTTTGCACAAAAATCATTCCGGCAGACATCAATATGAAGTCCAAAATAGGAAGACGGAAATCTTTACATTGACTTTTACACTGAAATTTGTTATAATTTAGTAGAACTATTGAAGCTTTGTCGTTCCATTCGACTTCAGAGCTTATTGCTGTCCAAATATTTTATGGTAGCGGTTACATTACCAAATTGTCCTTTCATTCAGACTATTATATAATAGGAAAGAGGCTTTTTCATGACAAGGGATCCGGGAAACTTACCATTTATAATATTACAGAGTGGAACAAAGAATGTCTGGTTTCAATACAGCAGATAAAATCCTGCATCCTGCTATAAATTGATAGAAGAGAGGTTTTCTCATGACAGACCGTCCGAAAAAACTGACCATTTATGATATTGCAAAATTGAGCGGAGTATCCGTTTCCACAATATCCCGTGTGCTGAACAACAGCCCCAATGTATCCGAAAAGACAAAGGCTCATGTAACCGATATTATTGAAAAATATCACTTTTCTCCAAGTTCTGTAGCGCGTGCCATGATGAACAATCACACCCAGACACTGGGAGTGATCGTTTCGGATATTACAAATCCCTATTTTAGCGAGTTATATTTGGAAATACAGCGCTATGCAGTGAATTTCGGATATTCCATTATCTTATGCAACACCTTTTATGGCGGATCCTCCCACGGCGTTTCCGACACCATACAGGAAAACACCTATTTCCAGATGATGCTGGATAAGAAGGTAGACGGAGTTCTGATACTGGGCGGTGAAATCGATCGGGACCAGGTATCCGATTCCTACAAAAATGCCCTGGATCGCATGGGCAGGCAGATTCCGGTAGTGATTCTGGGACAGCGGATTCCGGATTGCCATTGTATCTTCATAAGCCGAAACCTGAGTGGCGGCGTGTCTGCCCTGATTCATCATCTGCTGGCGCTGGGGCGCCGCAGAATAGGATTTGTAGGTGGGGAAAAGGGAATCTGCATCACCACTGCAAGACTGAATACCTACACACAAACGCTAAAGGGGCTGGCTATCCCTTTTCATTCTTCCCTGGTTTCCTTAAGCAACTTCTATGCGCCGGATGGTTATCAAGCTATGCTAAAACTGCTGAAGCAGACAGAAGTTTCTCCCACTGCAGTCATCTGTATCAATGATGCTGTGGCACAGGGAGCGATTCGGGCAATCATGGACGAAGGACTGCGCGTACCGGAAGATATTTCTGTCGTCAGCTGTGACCAGTTCCCTGCAGCAGGATACTCCTGCCCAAGGCTGACCTCTCTGGATCAACAGAACAGTTATCTGGGCCGCATGTCCATTATAACCCTCATCAGCGCAATCAATAATGAACCCGAAAATATCGATATTTCCCATGAACCACATTTAATCATCCGCGAATCCTGCGGTGCTGGTCTGGGATATCGTTTTGAGGAATGATCCT
>DAINCI010000036.1:0-15784 GCA_036732425.1 Bacillota bacterium | reverse complement strand
CCGGCAGCTTATGTCCTTAAGTACCTTGACATGCCCACCATGATATCCTTTATCAAAACAGATCTGTGGACATGGGCAAACGGAACGCAGTACATATGGGAAACCCTGAACGGAAAGCTGAAACATCCTGCGGTTTTGAACACGGACATCCGGCAGATTACCCGCCGCGACGGGAAAGTGCAGGTCACCACCCAGGACGGCATGACCGAATATGACAAACTGATCCTCACCGCCCCTCTTGACGGATTTCTGGAGTACGCAGATGCGGATGCGGACGAAAAGAAACAATTTTCAAAAATCATTCATAACGAATATCTGGTGGATGCATGTGTGGTAAAGAATTATCCGGCCATCTCCGGCTATATTCCGGACAACATGACGCCGCAGCGTCTCGGGCATGTCATGGTCTACTATCACCGCTGGGCAGACGAACCCGAACAGATCATCACAACCTATGTCCTGCGCAATCATCCGGATTTCAAAACACTTTCCACAGAGGAATGCCGCAGGATCGTTCAGGAAGATATGAAGGGACTCGGAGTGGAAATCAGGGAAATCGTCAATGAAAAAAGCTGGTATTACTTCCCGCATGTAAGCTCCTCCGATTATGCGGCAGGCTGGTACGAAAAGGTGGAAAACATGCAGGGCAGGCGAAATACCTATTATGCAGGGGAAGTCATGAGCTTCGGCGATATGGATGAAACTGCAGAGTACTCCAAAGGAATTGTGGAACGGTTTTTTTAATATCTTAAAAGGAGACAGGAACCTTGAAGTTTTTTAAGGATCAATACGATGTGATTATTATCGGCGGCGCACTGGCAGGCCTGGCCAGTGCACTGACCCTCTCCAAAAAGGGAATGGATGTGCTTGTGCTGGAGCAGCATAACCTTCCGGGCGGGCTGGCGACCAGCTATGTCCGGAACGGATTCGAGATGGAAGCAACCCTGCACGAAATGATGAGCATCGGGCCAAAGGAGCATCCCCTTAAAATACGGAAATTTTTTGACGAAATGGGCGTGGATATCACCTGGCTCCGGGTGCCGGAGGCATATCGCGTCATACTCCCCAACAGCGGGATAGACGTTACGGTTCCGGCGGGATTTGAGAAAGTGGCCCGGACCGTGGAAGCACGCTGCCCCGGTCAGGGGGAAAAGGTGATGAGACTGCTGCGCCTCTGCCAGTCCGTGACGGACAGTGTAAATGTCGTATCGGTAACACCGATGAGCAAAGCCATGATGCTGCTGAAACATCCGGATCTGGTCCGGACAGCCGGTTACTCCGCCATGGAGGTTCTCGATACCTTCGGCTTTTCCAGGGAAGCCATTGAAATCCTGTCCCCCTATTGGATCTATGTGGGAAATCCGCTGTCCACCCTGCCCTTCACCGTGTTTGCCGTCCTGCTGGCGGATTATTTCGGTGGCGGCAGCTATATTTGCAGCGGCTTTTCCCACGAGATGTCACTTGCCATGGCGGAACGTGCAGAAGAGCTGGGAACCCAGATCGAATACCGCCAGCGGGTGGAAAAAATACTGGTAAGGGACAAGAGGGTATACGGCGTCCGTACACAACGCGGGGATGAAATCCATGCAGATTACGTAATCAGCGGCGCTTATCCCCACACGGTCTATTCCTCCATGATCGAACCAGGCAGTGAAGTGCCGGAGGGTGCTGCAAAGATGCTGAACGGCAGGAAGATGTCCCTGACCTGCTTTTCGGTTGCCATGATCCTGGATGATACCCCGGAAAATCTCAACATTCATTCCTACAGTGTGTTTACCGGCCCGACAATGGATACCGGGGAGATCTGGAAGCAGCTTCAGACCCCTGGGCCTTATGAATATCTGGCAGTCATTTGCCTGAACCTGGCGAACCCCAAAGCAGTGCCGGAGGGCTACACCCAGCTTTCCATCACTTCCCTGCCCAAAGCAGAGCCATGGTTTGAGGTAAAGGCCGAAGATTATTATGATGTAAAACGGAAAGTGGCAAAGCAGATGATGGAAGAATACAGCAAGGTCCTTGGAGTGAACCTGTTGGATCATATCGTGGAAATCGAAACAGAAACGCCAATGACGGTTGCCCGCTACACCGGCGCATGGAACGGCGGGATTTACGGCTTTGCGCACAACCAGGATGACAACATTGTCGCCCGGCTCGCCATGCAGGAGGAAGACAAATTCATTTCCGGCCTTGAGTTTGCCGGTGCCCATGCCATTTCCGGCAACGGCATGTCTCCTTCCATCACCAACGGAAGAAAGGCGGCAAAAAATATCCTGGATGACGTGGCAGCAAGGGAGGCGGGCAAATGAAGGTACACGGGTTCCTGAAAGATATCGGAGGCGCCGGCCGGGTGACCCGGCGCAGGCGCACCATTATTCAGAATGCCGGCAGTCAGATGGTGACACGGGATCCGATCCATGAGACCGCAGCGAAGCTGCACCCCGGGAACATTCCACTCCGGGTCACCGAAATCCGCGAAACATCCCCCACTGCCCGAACCTTCCGGCTCGTAGCGGAAGACACGCCGCTGCCGGTATTCCAGGCCGGGCAATATCTGAGCCTGGATTTCCAAATCGGAAAGACCGTCACAACAAGGCCTTATTCGATTTCTTCCGCTCCGTTTGAAGCGGGAGGCCCGAATCCTTTTGTGGAGATCACGGTCCGGAAAAAGGGCAGCACCTTTGTGCCGGATTACCTGTTTGACCATATAAAGGCGGGGGATGTCCTGACCGGTTCCCTGCCCCACGGCCAGTTTTACCACGAGCCTCTGCGGGATGCTGAAAACGTCGTGGCACTGGCAGGCGGCAGCGGCATTACGCCTTTTTACTCCATGGCACGGGAAATCACATACGGCAGGCTGGATTTCCGCCTTACCATACTTTACGGCAGTGCCAAAGCGGATGACATTATCTTCAGGAAGGAGCTGGATGCCCTGGAAGGTCCGAAAGTTCATACGGTGCATGTCCTCAGTGAGGACCCTTCCTGGAAGGGGGAAAAGGGCTTTCTCACCGCAGAACTCATCCAAAAATATGCGGAAGGTGATACCACCTGTTTGATCTGCGGGCCGCAGGCAATGTATCGATTTGTTGAAAAAGAACTGAAAACGCTGCAAATTCCCCGGAAACGAATCCGCCGTGAAGTGTTCGGAACCCCGAAGGAAATTGCAAAATATCCCGGTTTTCCGGATGATGCTGCCGGCAAAATATTTGAACTGACCGTCCGGCGGGGGATTCATGAGGATACGATCCCTGCAAAGGCCGAAGAGCCGGTGGCGATTTCCCTGGAACGCGCGGGAATCCCCATCAGAACACACTGCCGAAGCGGAGAATGCGGCTTTTGCAGAAGTCAGCTTATCTCAGGAAATCTGTTTGTATGCCCGGACGGGGACGGAAGACGAAAAATGGACCGGGAGCGGGGATGGTTCCATCCCTGTGCTTCCTACCCGGTCAGCGACCTGACCATCAGGATACCCATCCTGTGAGGATCATAACTACCATGGGTATGGGAAGTTGATGACAGGACAGATGATGATCATAAGATGATAATAAAAAGACAAAGGAGCTCTTCATGCCACGGAAACAGACAACCCAACAGGAAAAAGAGGATCGCCGCCGCACCCTGCTGAAAACCGCCCGCCCGATTTTTGCAGCTCACGGTTATCGCAGCACAACGGTTCATGCCATAGCCAAAGCCGCAAACTTCAGTGTAGGCACCGTTTATCTTGCCTTCCCCCACGGGAAGCAGGAGCTTTTCAAAACGCTGTACGAAGAAAGCCTGGACCTTCTGACAGACAGCTTTGAGGAAGCACTCCATATCCCTGCAACGGATCTGCGGGGGCGCATCTGTATCCTCCTTTACAGTTACATCAACTTTTACCGGCATCAGCACCCGAACTATCTGATCCTGTCCGAAGGGCTCCGGGGCAATAATACTGTCATTGCCGGGGATCGCCGGCTGAAAGAAAAAGGCATCTGCATCCTGCATCAGCTGGAGCAGCCCATAGCGAAAGGAATTCAGCAGGGGATCGTCCCTGCCGGCAACACATTCCAGACCGTGGTAACGCTTTGGGCGATGTTTGACGGCATCCTGATGCTGGCGGAAAAAGCGCGTATCAACGAACTGGATCTGGGGCTCCGGGACTGCTATGTCCAGGGCATCAACATCATACTGGACGGATTGCTGACAGATGAGAAGGACTGAGAAACGCAACAGGAATAAGAGGCAAAGAAACAAAAAGTGATTTCAGAAGTTCAGAAATAAGAAAAAGGGGTGGAATAACTTGGAGGATGGTACCATGGTAAAAAAGAAAGTGCTTCGGCTTGCCAACAAAATCACCGTGGAATCAAAAACCGGTTTGCGAATCAAGCCGACGGATCCGGAATATCGAATTCTGGAACCTGTGGTGACAGAAGAAATGGCGGAGGTGGGCCTTGCCCTGAAGGTCCGGAAAAGCCTGCCTCTGGAAGAAGTCGCCAGGAGATGCGGCAAATCCCCGGAACGGACCAGCCAGCTTCTGTGGGATCTGGCAGACGCCGGTGTTGTCATGATCAAAACAGTCGATGGAACCGATGGCTACTGGCTGCCGATCTGGGTTCCGGGAATCATGGAGATGATGGTGGGGAATAAGAAAAACGTTGAGAAATATCCGGTTATCGCCGAATGTTTTGAGGAATATACCCGGCGGAGAACGGCAATTATGGCGCCAAACCTTCCCACCGGCAAAGGCGTCATGCGTGTCATTCCCGTGGAGCAGGCCATAATGAGCGAATCCAGAGCGGCGTCCTATGAAGAAGTCTCCCGCCTGATCAATGAAAACGATATGATCTCGGTGACGGATTGCTCCTGCCGCAGATCCAGAAGGCTCATGGGAGAGGGATGCGGCCATCTGGAAAAGGATATGTGCATTCAGCTGGGGCATGGAGCCGAAATCTACGTCCGCACGGGAAAAGCCCGCAGAATCACCAAAGAAGAGGCATTCGACATACTCAGACGAGCAGAGGAAAACGGCCTGGTTCATGAGATCACCAATGTGGACGGAGACGGAAATGCGCACGCCATATGCAATTGCTGTTCCTGTTCCTGCTTTTCCCTGCGTATTGCCAAACTGTACAATACGCCGGACATGGTACGTTCCAATTACGTATCCCATGTGGATCCGGAAAGGTGCGTGGCATGCGGACAATGTGTGGAAAACTGCCAGATGAATGCCTTGAAGCTGGGGCAAAAGCTCTGCGCAAAAACGCCTCTTCCGGAAAAGAAAAGGGATCTGCCGTATGATTCGGTATGGGGAGAAGACAAATGGGATCCGGACTATCGCAACGACAGGGAGGACGTTGCTGAAAGCGGTACCAGCCCCTGCAAAACAGAATGCCCCGCCCATATCGGCATTCAGGGGTATATCAAGCTGGCGGCCCAGGGCAAATACCGGGATGCACTGGAGCTGATCAAAAAGGAAAACCCCTTCCCGGCGGTATGCGGACGCATCTGCCCGAGAAATTGCGAATCAGCCTGTACCAGGGGAGTTGTGGATGATCCGGTGGCCATTGATGAAATCAAGAAATTCATCGCGGAACAGGATATGAAGCAGGAACATCGCTTTGTGCCGGAATTGCGACACCACTATGGAAAAAAGATTGCCGTGGTCGGCGCCGGTCCGGCGGGCCTGTCCTGTGCCTGCTTTCTGGCAATCGACGGTTATCGTGTGACTGTGTTTGAAAAGCAGCCGGTGCCCGGCGGCATGCTGACACTGGGAATCCCTTCCTTTCGGCTGGAAAAGGACGTGGTTCATTCAGAGATCGATATTCTGAAGGAACTGGGGGTTACCTTCCGGATGGAAACGGAAGTGGGAAGGGACATCAGCCTGGAGGAACTTCGCAGTCAGGGTTATGAAGCATTTTATCTGGCCATCGGTGCACAGTCGGGACGAAGCCTGGGAGTCGAAGGAGAAGAGGCGCAGGGGATCGTTTCCGGCATTGCGTTCCTGCGCAATGTCAATCTGGGCAGGGCCTCCGGGCTGAATGGCAGGACTCTGGTCATCGGCGGCGGAAATGTAGCCGTGGACGTTGCAAGGACTGCCGTTCGCTCCGGAGCCGAAACGGTTGAAATGTTCTGCCTGGAAAGTCATGAGGAAATGCCGGCACTGGAGGAAGAAACCGAAGAAGCCACAGCGGAAGGCATCACCATCCATAATTCCTGGGGACCGAAACGGATGATCACGGAAAACGGGCGGGTAACCGGAGTGGAATTTATGAAATGCGTCTCCGTATTCGATGAAGCCCATCGCTTCCGCCCGAAATACGATGAGAACGATACGATTCTTGTGAATGCGGACCATGTGTTGCTGTCCATCGGCCAGTCCATGGACTGGGGCAATCTTGCAAAAGGCAGTCAGCTTGCCATCAACCGGAACGGTACCGTAGAGGCAGACCCGTTCACCTGGCAGACCGGGGAGCCCGATGTGTTTGCAGGCGGAGATGTGGTGACCGGTCCAAAATTTGCCATAGATGCCATAGCTGCAGGCAAGGAAGGTGCCATTTCCATCCACCGCTTTGTCCAGCCCGGGCAGAGTCTGACCATCGGCCGCGACCGGAGAAGGTATCACGCACTGGACAAGGATAACATCGAGCTGGGGGATTATGATTCCATCCATCGGCAGAAACCTGCATCCGTCGACCACAGCAAATCCAAAACAACTTTCCGGGATCTGCGCGGTACGTTTACAGAAGAACAGGTCAAAAAGGAAACGGAACGCTGCCTGGGATGCGGCGCCACGGTTGTTGACGAATATATGTGCGTGGGATGCGGAATCTGCACAACGAAATGCAAATTTGACGCCGTTTCCCTGGTGAAACGATACGATGCTGCCGGACAGCCTTTTGAGAAGCTTCTGCCGACCCTTGCCTCGGGCATGGTAAAACGCGGTGCCAGAATTGCCGTCAAAAGTGCAAAGAATGTAATAAGAAGGGATCCGAAACGGGAAAGCCGCCCTATGACAGCAAACAGGAAGGATACATTTGGAGGGAACACCGGTGCATGAAATGGGCATCGTACTGAATATGATCGAAACCGTGGAGCAAATTGCAGCGGAAAACCATGCGGAGAAAATCGGAAGCCTGGTCCTGCAGATCGGGGAACTGTCCACTGCCATTCCGGCCTATATGAGGGAATGTTTTGATATGGCAAAGGAGCGGACGATTCTGGAGGATGCGGAGCTGGTCATTGAAGTCATTCCCGGCAATGGAGTTTGCCAGGACTGCGGCAAAGTGTACAACGTTGTGAAAAACAACGCAAAATGTCCCCGCTGCGGAAGCCGCATGTGGGAATGCGTTTCCGGCAGGGAGCTGCTGATCAAGGAAATTGGAGTCTATCAGGAATAAACCAGAGGAGAATTTTGATGGAGAATAAAAAGCTGAAAGTCATTGAAGTAAAGGAAAGTGTACTGAAAAACAACGATATGCAGGCGGAGAAGCTGAGAAAACAGCTGAAAGGCGAAAAGACCTTTCTGCTCAATCTGATGTCTTCTCCCGGTTCCGGAAAGACCTGTACGGTTCTGCGCACCATTGAAAAGCTGAAGGATGAAATGACTATGGGGGTCATGGAAGCGGATATTGATTCTGCCGTGGATGCCGAGAAAGTATCGGAAACGGGAGTCCGGACGATCCAGATTCATACCGGCGGCGCCTGTCATCTGGACGCGGAAATGACGGGACAGGGTCTCCGTGCAATCGGCTCCCGAAATCTCGATTTTCTGATCCTGGAAAACGTAGGCAACCTGGTCTGCCCTGCTGAGTTTGATACAGGCGCATCCAAAAACGCCATGATTCTCAGTGTGCCGGAAGGAGATGACAAACCGCTGAAATACCCTTTGATGTTTTCGGAAGTGGATGCATTGCTCATCAATAAAATCGACTGTATGGACTATTTTGATTTTGACATGAAAGCGGTGAAGGAAAGAGTTCGCAAACGAAATCCGGATGTTGCCATATTTGAAGTTTCGGCAAAAACAGGCGAAGGCTTCGACAAATGGGCGGACTGGCTGCGCAGGGAAGTTGCTGTCTGGAACAGGGAAACACAGGATTTTTCCCTTGCGTAACAATTCTTTACATGGTACAATATGTTTTGTTGATTTTTATCGGGGAGGTGAAGAATTTGCCAAATATCAAGTCCGCCAAAAAGCGGGTAAAGACATCCCAGGCCAGGACCTTGCAGAATCAGATGGTCAAGTCGGAGTTAAAGACAACGATCCGGAAGTTCAATACGACTTTGCAGGACAAGGGCTTCGAGGATGCACAGGCTCTCTGTCCCAATGTTGTTAAGACAATTGATATGGCTGCCGCAAAGGGTGTCATTCATAAGAATGCAGCCAATCGCAAAAAGGCAAAACTGGCTCTTCGATTGAATACAGCCACTGCAGCTGCTCAGGAATAAAGACAGCCAAAGAGTGGCAACAAAACTGTACAAAAGAAGAAAAAGTGAAAAGACGTTTGCAGAATGGAACAGTCAGGAAAAAAGCTTCCGGTATCAATATCAGGAAGCTTTTTTGTTCCTGCCCGAAAGGGTCCTTGCTGCACGCTCTATTCCGATATGCACATTTTGATAACCAGCATTTCCACGCCCAGCCGTTCTTTTACCTTGCCGTTCTTGATCCCGTAGTCCGCTTCCAGACAGATATCCATATCTTTACGGAGCTGAGCCATGGTAAAATTCCGTGATTGATCCATGCCTTTTTTCACAGAATAAGGGTGCAGTTTGAAAGGACTGACCCGAAGTTCCTTTTGAACCGCACTTAGGGAGTATCCCTTTTCCGTATAGTCCTTGCACAGCAGCATGATTTTTATTTGCCTGGCAATCAGGGAGATCAGTCCGAAAACGGACTGTCCACTGTCCAGCAGGACTTCCAGCAGCTGCAGAGCTCTTGCCCTTTTCCGGGAAGAAATCGCATCCACCAGCTGAAAAACCGTATACTCCGGTGATGGGGTGACGAGTTTGTCGATCGCACTCCTTGTGATATGATCCGAGCTGCCGGTATAGGAAGCCAGCTTTTGGATCTCATTGCTGATATCCTCCAGATTATTGCCAACCTGGGTCAGAAAATAGTTTAATTCCCTGCCGGAAATCTCCTTGCCATATTTTCGGAAAGTTTTCGCTGTCCACCTGGACAGCTCAGGATTTTTCAATCTCACAAATTCAACTGTTTCTCCGTTCTTTTTGATTGCCTTGTAGATTTTCCGGGTCTTATCCGCTGCTCCGCGGTGATAAAAGACCAGACAGGTATCATCCGCAATACGGCCCAGATACTTTTTCAGGGTTTCCTCATCCCCACTCTTCTGCCCGCCCAGGCCAACATAATCCTTCACCACGATCAGTCTTCGATCCGACAGAAAGGGAAGCGTCTCACAGGCAGCAATAATGGCATCCTCCGAAGTCTCCGTCCCGTCAATCATCTGATAATTCAGGTCCCGGAACTGCGGAGGAACAAGCCGGTCCGTGAGCTGGGACAAAGCCTGCTCCTTGGTAAACTCCTCCGGGCCATGGAACAGATACAGCTTTCCCGGCTTTCCACTGCGGATGGACTTGAACAGTTGCATATATTCCATAACCGACACTCCTTTCCTTTGATTTCCCGGCATCCAACGCCAGGGCCACCAGGATGGGTCAGACCCCGGTGGAACCGAACCCGTCTTCCCCTCTTTGGCTGCCGGACAAATCCCCGCATTCCTCCACTTCTGCCTGAAGCACATGCTGGAGGACCATCTGGGCAATTTTCATTCCAACCGTCACATGAAAGGTCTCTTTTCCATGATTGATCAGGATCACACAGACTTCCCCGCGATAGCCCTCATCAATGGTACCAGGCGAATTCAAAAGCGTGATCTGATTCCGGAGAGCCAGGCCACTCCTCGGACGGACCTGTGCTTCCGTGCCTTTGGGAAGCTCCATGGCGATCCCTGTGTGGATCAGCCTGGAGCAGCCCGGCTCCACATCCGCCCGCTCTACGGAAAAAAGATCCAGCCCGGCGTCTCCCGGATGGGCATATTCCGGAAGCTTTGCATTTGGATTGAGCCGCTTGATCTTCAGTTTCATACCATACCCTGCCCTTTCAATAAATACGCGCTGTCCCGCCACCCGGAGCAGGAGCAGCCAGCACTTCCGCCCATCGTACGATATACGATAACAGTTGTACTGTCCGCACCCGGAGGATGGACACCCAGGACACTGGATACAGACTAACGAAGAATATCCTTCAAAAAGTCCACTGCCAGCTTGATATCCTTTTCCGGCTGCTTGCCCACTTCCCTCTCTATGGTGAGAAATCCGTGGAAGCCAGCTTCTTTCAGCGCTTTCAGATATTTTGGAAAATCCACATTTCCTTGTCCCAGAGGAGTTTCCAGGAAATAATCCTCCATGCGGAGATCCTCAATACCGCCCTCCGCAAAGAAATTATAGATTCGCTCCGGATCCGTTTTCTGCTTCATGACGCCATCCTTGGCATGGGTATGAACAATATCGTCCTTCAGGATATGAACCGCTTCCACAGGATCCTCATCCGTTATCATCACCAGATTGGCAGGATCCAGGTTGACCCGGACTCCGCCGGAAGAAAGACTGTCCAGAAATCCCTTCAGCACGGTGGCCTTCTCCGGACCGGTTTCGATGGCAAAATGGGCTCCCACTTCATCCCCATACTCCCCCATGGCACCGAGGGCATCCTGCAGGATCCTGTACTGGTCCTGACCGGGGTCTGAAGGAATGACTCCGATATGAGTGGTAACCACGTCGGTTTCCAGATCCTTTGCCAGATCCATGATCCTTTTGGACTGCTCCACCCGGGCAGGATTGTCCTTTGCTACGGCAAACCCATGTCCTCCCATATCCCCGCAAAGTGCCGACACAACCAGTCCGCTGGATTTGATCCGGTCCAGAATTTCCCTCCGCCTGGCGGCATTCAGGTTCTGAGGAGCCATTTCCCCATTGGTGGCATAAATCTGAATCCCCTCTGCGCCGATTTCCGCCGCCTTTTTGATTCCTTCCGCAATGCCCACGCGGAACGAATCCACCATCACACCGATTTTAAACTGTTTCGTTTGCTTCATTCCTTGCTGCTCCTCCCTCTTACGATCCGTTGACGCCTTTCCTGATTTACAGAATAACACAAAGCACTTCAACACAAATCCCCTTTATAAAAAAACCCTTCTTTTTTCCTTACCGGATTGGTATACGGCACAGATCAGCTCCTGCGTCTTTCTTGCTTCCTCTCCGCTCAGAAAAGGTTTCTCCCCTTTTGCAAGGGACTCATAATAATCATTGATCTGCTTGGAGTGGCTGATCCCCCAGTAATCCTTTACCGACCCGTCTGCCTGAACCGTATCTGCAGGATTCCGATCGGCAGACCATTCCCTTCCATCCTGAAAGCTTATGACTGCTTTATCGGAAACCATCCTTGCCAGCCCATTTTCGCAGTGCAGCTCCAGTTCAATGGGCGCATCATAGGTATAATAATTCAAGGCATGAAAAATCGTAAATGCTCCGCTCCGGTATTTTACCATTCCCTCGGCACAATCTTCAACCTCCACTCCCGCATGGGCGCGATTGCTGATGTTGGCATCCACATATTCAATGGGGGAATCCATAAACCATCTCATCAGATCCATGGTATGAATGGCCTGGTTAATGAGAACGCCACCGCCCTCCTTGTCCCAGGTGCCCTTCCAGTCGCTGCTGCTGTAATAGGTATCCGGCCGATACCAGTTGACCCGGAACCTTCCGGAAAGAATCCTGCCCAACTCTCCGGATTCCAATGTCTTTTTGATCAGGACAGAACCTGCATTGTAACGGTTCTGAAAAATAACGCCAAGTGTGACATGGTTTTGTCTGCATGCATCGATCATTCTGTCTGCATCCGCCAGGGCAATGGACATTGGTTTCTCCGTCAGAACATGAACCCCGTGGTTTGCCGCATAAACCGTAATGATCGGGTGCAGATAATGGGGTGTGCAGATATGCACGGCATCCAGGTCTTCCCTGTCCAGCATTTCCTTATAATCCGTGTAGTATCGGCATCCATAACGCTCAGCGGCATGCTTCGCACGATCCTCCCGGATATCACATACCGCAGTCAGCTCTGCAAGTCCGGCTGTTTTCAGGGATGCCAGATGAACGGAGGAAATGGCACCACAGCCAATGAGCCCGACCCTGAATTGTTTCATGTAATGATCACCTTCGAATCCTTTAAAATCAGCAGATCTGCCGATGTATACGGCCACCTGCTGTATAAATGATGCACGGTCCACCAAGGAATATTATATAGAATACATGAATTAATGCAAGGGGAACTTCCATGCTGTGTCAGGCAGCTTGGTTTTCCTTCTGCAGCGCCAGGACCAGTTTGATCTCCCCATAGTTATAATCAGAAGGAAGTTTTTCCTTAATGGCCCGAAGGGTTGATTCTCCTGCCGTGTGGATGGCTCCGGTGATCCTGGCTGCTCTCTCCTCCGGAACAATATCCTCCGGTTCCAGATGATATTCCGGGATCAGGCGAACAAAATGGGCATATATTGTGCTGACGGCCAAACCGCGTTCCCTGGAAATCTCTGGAACCGAACGCCCTTCCCGGTATAATTCATAGGTAACCTCTGCCGTATCCTTGAAGAGGGAATCCTCAGCAGCAAAGGGCTCTCCTGCAAAATCATCCAGAAAAGCCATAACAGATTGAATAAAGGGAAAACGTGCCCGATCACTTCGATTTCCAAAATGAGAAATCATTCTTTTGTAGACAGTACAGGTATCCATCCACATCATCCCGTAATACGAAAGCATCTCCGCAGCAGATCGATACATGGGGTCCTTCCGATCATATCGATAGCGAAACATCATCGCCTCCTGCTCGGGAAGAGCGCCCAGCATCTCCCGCATTTGCTGCCTCAGCTGCCGACAGGTCTGATTCAGGGCATACCGGCTGCGAAAACTGTTCTTCCACTTCTCCGGAGTCCGCCGGTAAAGAAAGGTTTCCAGCTGTCCGGAAGCTGCCGCTCTCAGCTCCATCTGCTCCAGCAGTGCGGTGAGATCCATATCCTGAAAGGCACGGTCTCCCCATCGCTTCAGCAGGTCCGTAAGATCAAGCAGGAAGTCGTCCAGCACCCTGCCTTTGTCAGAAATCTCAAGTTTCCTCTGCCTGTCCCAGATTTGCCCGATATATTCCTTCATCCTCTCCGCACCGCCCTCTTCCAGCACCGCAAGAACGTTCCTGCCTTCCTCCGTGAGATCCACCATAGGATAATGGTAACTGCCCGACATGATATCTTTTATACAGGCCAGATCATTTTCCATCAGATCGGCCAGGGCGTCCTCCACCTCCTGCCGGTCCAGCCGGGAAAAAACTCCCCAGAATGGAACCAAATCAAATTCCTGGACCGTCTTCTCCACATCGTATTCATGGGATCCCCGCAGAAGCCGGATCAGAAAAGTCCTGCCTCTCCTGCCGTGAATCCGCCCGATCGCTTCCATCACCACGTAACACTTGAAACCGGCATCCATTCCTATTCCACCTTTCTGCTTACATTTATCATACCAGAACATATGTTCTATGTCAATACTTTCCTGCTATTTTTTCCGCCTTCTTCCTGCTATGAAATCCAGTCCGAAAGAATATTTTTTTGCGAATCAAACAAAATAAGAACGGAGGTGTGTGTAATGAATATGACCCTAACACAGAAAGAACAAGCTCTTTTAAAGGATCAGCAGACTCATGAGAAGATTTGCATCAAGAAATACAACAATTATGCAGATCATGCTCAGGATCCCGAACTGAAGCAAATGTTCCGAACCTATGCCGGCCAGGAACAGCAGCATCTGAACACCCTGGATCAGATGATGAATGGACAGGTGCCCAACATGCAGCAAAATCAACAGAGTCAGCAGGCACAACAGAGTCAGCAAGGTCAACAGGGACAGCAGGCGCAACAGAATCAGCAAAGTCAACAAAACCAGCAAAACCAGCAGAACCAGCTGCAGTCCCAGTCACAGCAGCAGGCAGGGAAAAATCCCATGGACAACGCCATGCAGAACCAAAGTGATGCCGATCTCTGCAACGATATGCTGATGACAGAAAAGTACGTCTCGGATGCATACAACACCGCCGTGTTCGAGTTTGCCAACACCGATGCCCGTCAGGCACTGAATCATATTCAAAAAGAAGAACAGCAGCACGGGGAAGGGATCTTCAACTATATGAACAAAAACGGCATGTATCAGCTTCAATAGCAAGGTTCGTCGGTCTGTCTGACCAGAAAATAAAACCGGTTTCCTTCCGGTTTTATTTTCTTCTCTCCGTATTTTCCTCTTATCCGTAATCTTCCTTTTATCCCTTCGTCTTGTTCTTCGTGTTTTCTCCGGCGCATTCTCGGCCCCTGGCATTCCCTTCCCGGGCTTCCTGTTTGTATCTTTCCCTGTTCTGTTATATAATGAACCACAGAAAAATGGCATTTGTTTTCCTTTCCGGAAAATAAACAGCAAGCACAGAATCGTGCGATACGCAAGGAACGGAGGCACATAATATGAACCAGCAGAAAGCAATTGAAACAGCAAAGAATCACCTGGAAAAGGTCCTGAGGGAACAGTTTGCCCGAATTGAAAGGATGAAAGCCACACAGGATTTCACAGACTACAGCAAGCTGAATCCCATCGTCATAGGCATCGCAGGCGGCGATGGCATCGGCCCCTTTATTACGGCAGAAGCCCAAAAGATATTGGAATTTCTCCTGAAGGAGGAAATCGACAAAGGCAAAATTACCTTTCGGATCATCAACGGTCTGACCATTGAAAACCGTGCAAAACAGAATAAAGCCATCCCGGATGATGTACTGGATGAGCTGAAACAATGCCATGTAATCCTGAAAGGTCCCACCACCACCCCCAGGGCAGGGGATCCCTGGCCCAACATTGAAAGTGCCAATGTGGCCATGCGAAAGGAGCTGGACCTGTTTGCCAACATGAGGCCGGTGAAGGTGCCGGAGCAGGGAATCGACTGGACCTTCTTCCGGGAAAACACGGAAGGATCCTATGCCCTCGGCAGTGACGGCATCCACGTCAACGATGACCTGGCGCTGGACTTTACCGTAACAACACAGGAAGGATCCTATCGGATCATCAAATCCGCCTTCGACTATGCCGCAAGGAACGGGATCAATAAAGTCACAGTGGTCACAAAAGCCAATGTGGTGAAAACCACCGACGGCAAATTCCTGGATGTCGCCAGGCAGGTCGCAAAAGAATACCCCCAGGTCGAATGGGATGACTGGTATATCGACATTATGACGGCCAAACTGGTGGACCCCAGGCGCCGGACCCAGTTCCGGATTGTGGTGCTGCCCAATCTGTACGGTGATATCCTGACGGACGAAGCGGCTGAGTTTCAGGGCGGCGTCGGAACGGCCGGCAGTGCGAACATCGGAACACGCTATGCCATGTTCGAGGCGATACACGGTTCCGCTCCCCGGATGGTGAAGGAAGGCCGCGCCCAATATGCAGATCCCAGCAGTATCATACGGGCCGCCGGAATGCTTCTGGATCATATCGGTTATCAGGGAAAAGCAGAAAAACTCCGGATGGCATTGGATATCTGCAGTCAATATGAAAAGAAAATTACTGTCACCGGGCGGGAAAACGGTGCAACCGGAGAAGAATTTTCAGAATATATCATGAAAACCCTGTCTGACCCGCAGCTGAAACAAAAATGGATCGCAGCCAGGGATTCCACAAAAGTGTAACGCCTGCAGCGTTGCCTGGCATC